>SCRJ01000154.1 GCA_004298115.1 Acidobacteriota bacterium | reverse complement strand
GGTATCGACGACCTCCGCGACGGCGTTTCCGTTGGTCATGCGGGTCCGCAGCGTGACCGTGCCCCCGCCGGGCATCGCCTGGACCGCGTTCAGGACCAGGTTCAGGAACAGCTGCTCCATCTGGAAGTGGTCCGCGAGCACGATGGGTTCCGGTTGCGCCAGATCGAACGCGACCTCGACCCGGTTCTTGCGCAGCTGGTACTGCGCCAGCTCCACGACGTGGTGCAAGCTGTGGTTGAGCGAGGTGGGCTCCGGCCTGGACGACGTCGGCCGCGAGAAGTCGAGGAGGTTCGACACGGTGTGCTCGATGCGCTTGATGCCGTCGTACACGAGTCCCAGGTAGCGCTGGCGCATCTCGGTGTCGTCGGGGTTGGAGCGGATCGT
The DNA here is from genome assembly GCA_004298115.1 of Acidobacteriota bacterium. Classification (GTDB taxonomy): domain Bacteria; phylum Acidobacteriota; class Thermoanaerobaculia; order Thermoanaerobaculales; family Thermoanaerobaculaceae; genus RBG-13-68-16. The sequence goes on along the minus strand of SCRJ01000154.1, from coordinate 20,508 downwards.
TTCGAGGCAGGTGAGGATGCCGGCCAGAGGGTTGTTCACCTCGTGTGCCACGCCCGCCGCCAGCGTCCCCACCGCGGCCATCTTCTCCGTGTGTGCGAGCTGGGCCGCGCGCAGCTTCTCCCGTTCCCGCGCCCGTTCCAGCTCGTCCATCATCCGGTTGAAGGCGGCGGCCAGCTCGCCGACCTCGTCGCCGCGCCGCACCTGGGCGCGCGCCGCGAGGTCGCCGGCCCCGGCCTGTCGCATGGTGTTGTGCAAACCGAGGATGGGACGGATCAGCGTCTCGACGTAGATCGCGGTCAGGATCGAGTTGCCGAACATGAGGACCAGCGCGATAAGGGCGACGCGCTGGACGATGGTGCGGACCTCCTGGTCGATCTGGGCGAGCGAGAAACCGATCGCGAGCGAGCCCCAGAACCGGGTCGAGATGTTGAGCGGCGCGCGGATTTCCAGGATCCGCTCTCCCCAGGAGGAGGTGCGCAGGTCCACGTGCGAGGGTTGGCCGATCGCGGTGCGGTCGAGGGCGCGGTTGAAACGGTGTCCGAGCAGGTTCCACCGGTTGGAGTGCGTGACCGTTCCCTTGGTGTCGGCGATGATGACGTAACGCACCAGGTCGCGGTTGTGTTCGATCACGCCGCTGACGTAGTTCTCGATCAGCCCCTCCTCGGTCACCAGCCCGAGGTCCTCGTACATGAGCACGTCCGTGATCGGAATCGAGAGCGCGTCGGTGATCGAGAGCCCCCTGCCGGCGATCTCGTCGTAGCGGCTCTGGCGCTCGTGCACGGCCGCAAGCACGATGACCAGGCCCATGGTCACGACGATCAGCGTGTTGGAGTACAGGAAGAACTTGGTGCGGAGGCCGAGGCGCAGCATGCTCAGGGGTTCCCGGGGCCGCACTCCAACGCGTCCTCAGCGAGCGTGAGGGCGCGCGGGCCGAACACCCGCGCCGCGAGCCGCCTGACGGACTCGTACTCGGCGTCGGTCGCGGGCACGAACCCGCCGGCCAGCTCCTCGTCCCAGCCCTTGATGGTGGCCGCCGCGGCGGGGTCGATGCGAGGACGGACCACCAGGGCGTTGAAGAGCTCGTCCCGCAGCGCCTGCGGGCTGCCCGGGGCCACCACGAACGGGAAGTTCGGGATCGGGGCCGAGCGCGCCAGGATCCGCAGACCCCGTTGCGTGAACTTCTCCCCGACGATGTCGCGCACGCCGCTGGCGTCGACCTCGCCGAGCAGAACGGCGCGCGCCGCCCGCTCGTGGTGGAAGTAGTAGCGGCAGGTGAAGTCGACCCCGGGGCGCAGGCCCGCATCCGCGAGCATGGCGCGCGGCATCACGTGCGACGAGGTGGACATCGGCGATCCGAAGCCGAACCGCTTGCCGGCGATGTCCTTCACGCTCTTGATCGGGCTGTCGGTCCGCACCAGGATGACGCTGGTGTACGTGGGTTTCCCGTCCGTGTTGAGCTTGGCGACCGGCACGGCGCCGCACGCCGCGTGCGCCCGCACGTAGCTGTACGGGCCGAGGTACGCGGCGGTCAACCGCCCCGCGCACAGGTCCTCGACCGTGCGCTCGTACGACGGGCCGATCACCAACTCCCACCGCTGACCGGTGACGCCGCTGAGGTAGTCCATGAGCGGCTGGTACTTGAGGTACATCAGGCGGGGGTTGTAGAAGCTCACGACGCCGAAACGGAGCGCCTGGCCGCCTCGAGCCGGTTCCGCGGCGCCCGCCGTCAACGCCAGCGTCATCGCCAGGCTAGCGATCGCGGTGACCTTCATCGCCTCTCCCCATCGCAGCGACCAACGCTCCCCAGCCGGCGTCCGCGCTCGCCTCGACGACGCGGCCCCACCCCAGCGCTCGCGCGCTGTCCGCCGTCTCGGCGTCCAGGCACCACGCGACGACCCGGTCGCCCCACGCCGGCCGCTCGTCCGCGAACGCCACGGCGTCCGCGGGGCTGCGCAGCAGGCAACCGGTGAGCGGCAGCGCCCGCAACACGATGCGGGCGGCCGGGGTGAGCGGCAGCGGCGCCTCGACCACCTCCGCCCCGGCCTCCTCCAACGCGTCCCGGACGTCGCCGGCCGGCGCCGCCAGCGCCAGCCGCTCGCCGAACAGCGGGCGGCGGGTGAAGGCGGCGAGGGATTCCGCGTGGTGCACGGTGGGTCCGACCACGAGCAGCGCCGGGGGCTGGATGCCGGCGGCTTCGGCGGCGGCGGGCAGCTCCCGAATCGGAGCGCGCACGACCCGCTGGGCGGAGGTCGTGCCCCGCTCGATCATCGCCGCCGGGAACTCGGGGTCCATCCCGCCCGCGAGCAGGTTCGCGCTCACCTGCTTGAGGGAGGAGACCGCCATGTAGGCCACGATCGTCGCATGGGGATCGTGCGCGAGCTGGTCCCAGTGTACGAACGAACCGTCGACGCGGGTGCTTTCGTGGGCGGTGACCAGCGTGACGCGCACCGCCTCGTCGCGGGAGGTGACGGGGATGCCGGCGCAGGCGGGGGCGGCGATGCCGGCGGTCACCCCGGGCACCACCTCGAACGGAACGCCCGCGGCACGCAGGTCCTCGGCTTCCTCGCCGCCGCGCCCGAAGACGTAGGGGTCGCCGCCCTTGAGGCGGACGACGCGCTTGCCCTCCAGTCCCAGGCGCACGAGCAAGGCGTTGATCTCGCCCTGCGGCACCGGATGGTGCCCCGCTTCCTTGCCCACGGAATGGAGCTCGACGCGCGCGGGCAGGTCGGGAGGGAGCACGGGTTCGGCAAGTCGGTCGAACACGACGGCATCCGCGGTCATCAGCCGGCGACGGGCGCGCACCGTGAGCAGCCCCGGGTCGCCGGGCCCGGCGCCCACCAGCGAGACGAAGCCCGGACGTCGCGGCGGGTCCGTCGGCACGGGGGCTTTCACGGCGGCGGCGTTCGCCAGCCAGGCCGCCTCCTCCTCGGGGGCAGGCACGCGCGCGGTCAGGGAGTCGGGATCGACGGTCGCGGCGAAGAAGCGGTCGAAAAGCGCTTCCCGTTGCGCCGGGGCGGCGAGGGCGCGCACGCGAGGGCGGAAGCGGGCGGCGGCGGCGATCCAGGCCGCCCAGTCGCCGGCGAGCCTCCGGTCGAGGAGCTGGCGGAGGCGGCGAACGGCGAACGGCGCCTCGCCGTTCGAGGCGATCGCGATCTGCAGGGCGCCGCGCCGCACGCGGGCCGGGACGTGGAAGGTGCAGAGCTCGGGCTCGTCCGCCACGTTGGCCCAGATCCCCGCGGCCTCGGCGTCGGCCGCCACCCGGCGGTTGGTCTCGGCGCTGTCGGTCGCCGTGAAGACGAGGCGGTAGCCGGCGGCTTCCCCGGCGCGGTAGGGGCGGCGCTCGAGACGCAACCGCCCGCAGGCCGCCAGCGCTTCGACGGCCGCGGCAGGGCTGGGCGCCACGACCGTGACCAGCGCACCGGCCTCGAGCAGCCCCTCGGCCTTGCGCACCCCGACCTCGCCGCCCCCGACCACGAGGCATGCGCGGTCGCGAAGGTCGAGCATCACCGGCAGCATCACCGCTCCAACGGGAGGTGTCCCCACGCCGCGTATGTTACAGGAACGGAACCAAACCGGGGCGAGACCATGGTCAGCGCTCGTCCGCGAGTCCCAGCATCGCCCGCAGCCGCATCCCGCCGCCGAGGTAGCTCGCCGTCCCGCCGGACGCGCGCACCAGTCGCGCGGCCTCGGCGGACCTGGCGCCGCGCTCGCACACCGCCAGCCACGGCGCGCGGCCGGGGAGCGGGAGCGCGGCCCGCAACTCCTCCAGCGCGATGACCGTCGCGGTCGCGGGCAAAGGGTGTCTGGCGCGCTCGCCGGCGTGGCGCACGTCGAGCAGCCGGGCGCCGGCGAAGGACTCGTCCGGCGGGCGCGCCTCGATCCCGTCCTCCTGGTTTTCCGCGGCGAACGCGGCGGTGGCCAGAGGGTCGATGGCGGGGGCGAACGGCGGGGCGTACGCGTGTTCCAGGCCCGCCAGTTCCGCGACGGTGGCGCCGCGGGCGATGAAGCCGGTGGCGACGTCGACCCGCTTGGCGACCTCGCCGGCGCCGACGGCCTGCACCCCGAGCACCCGGCGCGTGCGCGGCTCGTACACCAGGTTGATGGCGATCTCCGCGGCCTCGGGCCAGTAGTGCGCGCGATCGTGGGCGGTGATCCATACCGACCGGGCCGGGATCCCGGCGGCGGCGGCCCGCGCGCGGGTCAGTCCGGTCGAGGCCACGTTGAGGTCGAAGACCTTCGCCGCCACGGCACCGGCCGCCCCGGGGAAGCGCTCGTCGCGGCCGGCCAGGACGTCGGCGAGGACCCGACCCTGGCGGTTGGCGAGGGATCCGAGCGGGAGGTGGACCGGCGTCCCGTCGGGCAGCCGGCGCACCTCGATGCAGTCCCCGGCCGCCCAGACGTGGGGCACGCTGGTCGCGAGCCGGTCGTCCACCGCGATCGCCCCGGTCGGCCCGATCGCGGCGCCCGCGCTGCGGGCGAGAGCCACCTCGGGGCTCACCCCGACCGCCACGATGACCAGATCGGCGGTCCGGCGCTCGCCGCCGATCGCCACCTCGACGCGATCGTCGAAGGCCGCGATCGCCTCGACCGCGACGCCGGTGCGGAGGTCCACGCCGCCACGCCGCAGGGCGGCCGCGATCACGGCGCCGATCTCGGTGTCCGCAACGCTCGGGAGCGGCCCGCCGGCCGCCTCGAGCAGCGTCACCTCCGCCCCCCAGAGGGCGCGGAACGCCTCGGCAAGCTCGCACCCGACCAGGCCGGCGCCGACGATCACGACGCGGGCGATCTCGCCGCGGCGCAGACCGGCGCGCAGCGGCTCGAGGTCGTCGAGGACGTGGAACGAACGGACGCGGGGGTGTTGCGGCTGGGCCGGAAGACGCCTTGGAGACGCGCCGGTGGCGAGCACGAGCTCGTCCCAACCGAGGCGTTCTTTCTCGGCCCCGGGGCCTGCGAGCGTCAGCGTGTGCGCGGCGGCGTCGGCCGCGACCGCGCGGCGGCCCGCCAGGACGTTGACTCGTTTCACCGCCGCGAAGAACGCCGCGTCGCGCAGTGCGCCGTCGCTGGTACGGCGCAGCTCGTCGGCGTCGTCCACGTCGCCCGAGAGCACGTACGGGAGCCCGCAGGCGGCGTACGAGAAGACCTCGCGCTGCTCCACGACCGTCACCGTCCACCCGGGACAGAGCCGGGCCAGCCGGGACGCGCAGCGCAGTCCGGCCGCCGACGCCCCAACGATCACCACCCGCCGCGAGCCGTTCGCCATGGTATCCCCCTATCGGCGCCGAAGCGGCCGGGACCCCGCGGACGCCGGTCCGCGGTTTGGGTGCGCTACGCCGCCACCTGGCCCCGGACCGACAGGGCGATCTTGAAGAAGAGCGTGATCAGGGCGAGGCCGAAGGCGTAGATCCCGAGCGAGATCAGCACCTCCGGCAGGGTGGGGGTGTACACCGTCACCTTGCCGAGCACCGAAGGCTCGAAGCCGGCGATGATGAGGCCCAGCCCCTTCTCGATCCACAGGCCGACGAAGACGGCGACGCACGCCGCGGCGAGCGTGGTCTCGTTGTGGCGCGTCTTCGGGTTGACGAGCAGGACGAGGGCCGCCACCGACAGGGCCGCCGAAGTCCACATCCACGGCACGAGAGTCGAGTTGCCCGCCAGGCCGACGTAGAGGAACTTGAAGTGCTCGGCGTCCTCGGGGATGTTGCTGTACAGCGCCGTGAACAGTTCCATGAGGACGAAGAAGACGTTGATCAGCATCGCGTAGGTCACGATGATGGCGAGGCGCTGGATCGGTTCGCGGCCGGCGTCGAAGCGGGTGATGCGGCGCAGGACGAGGCAGAACAGGATCAGCAGCGCCGGACCGGCGGAGAACGCCGAGGCGAGGAAGCGCGGCGCCAGGATCGCGGTCATCCAGAACGGACGGGCGGCGAGTCCCGAGTAGAGGAACGCCGTGACCGTGTGGATGCTGACCGCCCACGGGATCGAGAGGATGATGATCGGTTTGATCCAGCGGGGTGGGGCGACCGCGTTGCGCTCGGCAGCCAGCGTCACGTGGGAGATCACGGTGTTGAGGACGAGGTAGCCCATCAGGGAGACCATGTCCCAGAACATGAGGGAGTGCGGCGTCGGGTAGAGCATCACGTTGAGCACGCGGGTCGGCTGCCCCATGTCCACGAAGATGAAGAGCATGCACATGGTGACCGCGGAGATCGCCAGGAACTCGCCGAGGATCGTGAGCTTGCCGAACGTCTTGAAGTCGTGCAGGTAGTAGGGGAGGACGACCATCACCGCGGACGCGGCGACGCCGACCAAGAACGTGAACTGGGCGATGTACAGGCCCCACGTGACGTCGCGCGAGAGGCCCGTGACGCCGAGACCGAACGCGAACTGGCGCAGGTAGGCGATCCCCCCCAGGACCATCACGGCGCCGAGCACTAAAAGCCAGCGCCAATACCCACGGCTCCCGACAAGCGCTTTCTCGAGCATGATCACCTCACACTAGGTAGAACACTTCGGGCTGAGTCCCGAGGCTCGCCCTGCGGCGCAGTGCGAAACGCGAGCGCAGGAGGCGCCGCACCTCGGAGTCGGGGTCGTTGAGGTCGCCGAAGATCATCGCCTTCTCCGGGCAGGCCGCCACGCACGCCGGGGGTTGCCCCTTGTCGAGTCGCTCGTCGCAGAACGTGCACTTCTCGACCACGCCCTTGGTGCGGGTGGGAAAGTCCGGGTTGAGGTCCTTGATGTGCGGCCGCGGGTCCTCCCAGTTGAAGCTGCGGGAGCCGTAGGGGCAGGCGGCCATGCAGTAGCGGCAGCCGATGCAGCGGTGCCAGTCCATCATGACGACGCCGTCCCCGCGTTTCCACGTCGCCTGAGTCGGGCACACGCGCACGCACGGCGGGTTGTCGCAGTGGTTGCAAAACACGAGGGCCGGCTTGGCGGTGAGCGCCGGATCGACGTAGCGCGCGTCCTGGTCGGGGAAGGCGTCGGCGAAGGGCTCCTTCCAGATCCACTTGACCTCGTGCTTCGGGTTGTCGAAGGACGGGACGTTGTGGGCGTGGTTGCAGGCGTCGATGCAGGCGGTGCACCCCTCCTTCTCGAGGCACTTGCGGGGATCGACCACCATCGCCCAGCGGACCTGCTTCGCGGCACCGCCGGCCGCCGTGGTCTCGGCGCCGGCGAGGCGGGCGAGCGAGCCCTTCCCGGCGGCGCACAGCGCGGTCAGACCGGCGAGCTTGAGGAACCTTCTGCGGTCCTCTCCCATCACGATTTCTCCTTCGGCTCGATGTGGCACTCCCAGCAGTACGGGTTGACCGCCAGGTAGTTGTGGCAGGCGTCGCAGAACTCCTTCTTGTTGGGGTGGCAGCTCATGCACGTGCCCGAGAGGCTCATCGTCACGGTCTTGCCGTCGGCGGCCAGGTAGGTGCGCTGGTCGCGGCGCACGACCGTGTCCCTCCACGTGTTGAGCAGTTGCATGTGGTTGCGCCGCATCTCGGCCGTGGGTTCGACGCACTGCTTGGCCTTCGTCACGATCTTGGGTTCGGGTTTGCGCGCCGACCCGCGCAGCGCCGCCTGCCACACGGGCGCCAGCAGCAGGGCCAGGAAGATCGTCAGACCGGTGAGGATCAAGCCGCGGTCACGCATCGGCGTCCCCCTTGCGTGCCGCCAGCGGCTTGCCCCGCAGATCGGTGGTCCTCGGCTTCTCGCCCTCGAGCACGAGCGCGTTGCCCACCAGCTCGTGCACGCCCGAGACGTCCACCTCCGGCACCCAGTACTCCATCAGCGTCGACAGCGTCGCGCGGTCGATCGCGCAGATGCAGGCGAGGCGGTTGACGGCGTGCTTTTCGTGCACGAAGCGGACCGCGTTGGCCCGCGGCAACCCGCCGCGCAGGCGCATCTCCATGTTCTCGTCGTTGCCGAGGCCGGCGCCGCCGCCGCAGCAGAACGTCTGCTCGCGGATCGTGTTCTCCGGCATCTCGAAGAAGTTGTTGACGACGGACCTCAGGACGTAGCGCGGCTCCTCGAGGATGCCCATGGCGCGGGCGGGGTTGCACGAGTCGTGGAACGTCACCCGCAGGTGGTCGTTGCGGGTCGGGTCGAGGTTCAGCTTGCCGTGCTTGATGAGGTCGGCGGTGAACTCGCAGATGTGCACCATCTTGGTCGAGGCGGCGTTGGTGAAGGCGGTGCCGGTGAACGGGCTGACCGGCGCCTCGAGGAAGTCCGCCGGCCCGTTCATGGTGTCCATGTACTGGTGCATCACGCGCCACATGTGGCCGCACTCGCCGCCCAGGATCCACTTGACTCCCAGCCGCTTCGCCTCGTGGTAGATCTTGTAGTTGAGGCGCTTGATCGTGTCGTGGGAGGTGAAGAGCCCGAAGTTGCCGCCCTCGGAGGCGTAGGCGGAGAGCGTGTAGTCGAGCCCGAGCGAGTGCAGCAGCAGGAGATAACCCATGAAGGTGTAGATGCCCGGCTCGGCGAAGAAGTCGGCCGACGGCACGATGAACAGCACCTCGGCGCCCTTGCGGTTGATCGAGGGGTTGACGCGGACGCCGGTCGTCTCCTCGAGTTCGTCCACGAGGAACTCGATGTTGTCCTTGAAGGTGTGCGGCTGGATGCCGAGGTGGTTGCCGGTGCGATCGCAGTTGGCGACCGGCTCCATGACCCAGTTGATGTTGAGGCCGACGAGGTTGAGCAGCTCGCGGGCCAGCATCGTGATCTCGGCGGTGTCGATGCCGTACGGGCAGAACACCGAGCAGCGCCGGCATTCCGTGCACTGGTAGAAGTAGTAGAACCACTCCTTGAGGACCGCGGGGGTGAGCTTGCGGGCGCCGGCGACGCGGCCGAGGATCTTGCCTGCCGTCGTGAAGTCGTTCCGGTACACGGAGCGCAGCAGCTCGGCGCGCAGCACCGGCATGTTCTTCGGGTCCCCCGAGCCGAGGTAGAAGTGGCACTTGTCCGCACACGCCCCGCAGCGCACGCAGACGTCGAGGAAGAGCTTCAGCGAACGGTACTTGGTCAGTCGTTCCGCGAGCCCGTCGTGGATGACCTGCTGCCAGTTCTCGGGGAGCTGCCAGTCCTCGTCGGTGGGCGACCAGTCGCGCGGGTTGGGGAAGCCGAGGTAGCGCAGGTTCTTGGCGGCCGCGGGGTACGACCACGTGCCCTTGCGCGCCTCGAAGTCGATGGCGGGGTCGCTCCAGTCGCGCCGGGGCGGCGTGTAGTCGATCCGAACGAGTTCGTCGCGTGTCTTTTCCGGCATCTCTCACTCCTCGTCGAGAGGGATCCCCGAGGCCACCAGCTTGTCGTGAAACTCGTGCTCCCACTCGGCGTACGTGTGCCCGACGATCGGCGGGTTCCACGGGTTGATGTGGCGGCGCATCCGGTTGTCGTTGGCGAGGTTTCGCGTCGGAGACAGGAACACCCCGGCCATGTGCACGAGCTTGGAGAAGGGGAAGTAGGTGAGCAGGACGCTGACGAGGAAGATGTGAGCGAAGACCAGCGGGTCGATCCCCTGGGGAACGGTCGGGTGCAAGCTCACCAGACCGATGGCCAGCTCCTTGACGGCGACGACGTCCGCCTTGCTGACGTAGCGCAGGAGCACGCCCGAGAGGGCGATCCCGAGCAGCAGCGCGAGAGGGAAGTAATCGGCCGGGAGCGAGATGTAGCGCAGGCGGGGATCGGCCAGGCGCCGCCAGAGCAGGTAGCCGAGCGCCACGACGAGGACGATGTCGGTCACGTAGACGACCGGCAGGCCCACCTGGAAGAAGCCGTCCAGCCCCTGGATCCACGCCACCACCGCCGGCACCGGCTCGGCGAAGAAGCGATAGTGACGCAAGAAGACGACGAGGAACGAGTAGTGGAAGGCGAGCGCCGCCGCCCACAGCCACTTGTCGGCCGAGACCGTGAACCGGCCCCCGTCCCTCAGTTCGCTCCGGTTGTTGCGGAACAGGGAGCGGAAGGTGAGCACCTCCAGGAGCACGCGCGCGGCCGCGCCGAGTCCGGTGGAGGGGTTGTCGAGGGGCGACGCCTTGATCCACGCGAGGGAGCGCTCTTGCCCGCACGTCGTGGTGATGCGGAACGGCACCGGCGACCGAGCCCACCCGACGACGCGCACCGCGATCCCCACGAGGAAAACCGCCATGGCGAGGTAGGGAAGCACGATGCCGAACAGCGCCTGGCCCCCGGCCTGCGCGCCGAAGAACCCGACCAGCGCGAGCGCCCCCACCAGCAGCAACGACCAGACGACCCGCATGCCTCACGACCTCCCTTCGACGGGGGGGCAAGCCGGAGGGCCCCCCGCCACGTCCGTGTCGATCACAAGGCCGGCCTGCTTGAGCAGCGAATAGGTGCGCGCCGTGGCTTCCCGGGCGCGGATCTCGAACACCCGTTCGCGGCAGCCGACGTAGATGCCGAACGCGTGCAGAGCCAGCTCGTCGAGGCGGGCGTACAGCGCGAAGTAGTCGCCGGGCGGTACGCCTCCGGCGTCGTCGCCGAGGACGTCGGCCACCGCCTGTTTGAACTGGAACAGGAAGCGCAACGCCTCGGCGGGAGGAAAGCTCTGCACCGCACGCACCCGGATGACGGCATCCAGCGGCGCGGTCAGCGCCGCGGCGTCGGCGCCGGCCAGCAGGCCCTCGACCAGGGCGGTGATCTCGCTCCGGATCGTCGCACCCAACGGGTTGGCGAAACGGTCCCGCTCGCGGCGCAGGAACGCCACGCTCTGCTCCGGGTACGTGGCGAACACGAGCTCCGCCCAGCGCTCCTCGAGCGCCTTCCGTTTCTCCTGCAGCACCTGCAAAAGTCCGCTCACCGTGGTCTCTCCCGCTCTGGCGCCGCCGCTTCGCCGCCGGGGCCGGGCCGCGCGCCCGGCCTCACCGGATCCGGCAGCCGCCCCGTGCTCGGGCCGGGACGGCCGCCGTTGTCGACCTAGACGCAGCCCGTCGGCTTGGCGAGGCCCGCCACCTTGCAGGCGCCCTTGGCGGGGCCCGAGGGGAAGAGCTCGTAGACCTTCTTGAGGTCGTACCCCGTCTCCTTGCAGAGCTTGCGGATCATCGGCGCCACCCCGAACTGCAGGAAGTAGTTGCGCAGATAGTGCACGAGCTTCCAGTGCTCCTCGCCCAGCTCGTTGACCCCTTCGGTGGTGGCGAGGGCCTTGGCGACGTCCTCGTTCCACTTCTCGGGCTCGAGCATGAAACCGTCCTCATCGACCTCGACGCTGACGTTACCGTGGGTGAACGTTGACATGTTGTTCCTCCTTTGCCCGACCGGTAGTCGGGCTCTCAAACTCGTGGTTGTTCGGCGGCTTCCTGAACCGGGTGCGGCCGGCCTTCGGCTTTCTCCAGCGCCTTGAGGAACTCGGGAACCGGGCTGAACCCGCCCGCGACGGCGACGTCCAGGTGCGTCCTGCTCTCGCCCACCGCGCCGGCCGCCAGCAGCCCGACCGCCAGGTAGTACTCGCACGCCGGGTTGGCGGGGTCCAGCTCGAGCGCGCGCTGAAAGCAGGCCACCATGGCCTCACCCTCGCCGAGATAGAGGTGGCCGAGGCCCTCGTTGTAGTGCGCCAGCATCAGCTCGGGCTTGGCCTCGGCCGCCTTGCGGTTGAGCTCGACGCAGCCCTGGAAGTCCCAGCGCGACAGCAGGACGCCGCCGAGGTTGACGAGCGCCTCGGGGAAGTCGGGCTGCAGCTCGAGGGCGCGGTGGAACGCGCTCTCCGCCTCCCGCGCGCGGTTGATCTCCATCAGGGCGGTTCCCAGGCTGAGATGGGCCGCCGCCGAAGCCGGCTCGGCCTTGACGCGCCGCCGGCAGCGCTCCACCCGATCGGGGGCATAGGTTGCACAGCTGTTCATGTCTTTCCTCCTTTTGCGCATGCTCCCAGCGCGGTGGCCACGGCCGCGGTCGCGCGCCCGCGGTCGCGGGCCGCGACCAGGCGGGCCACCTCGACCAGGTTGTCGTGCAGCCCCGGATCGGCTGTCAGGCGCAGCAACTCCGACAGCAGCGGGAGCAGCAGGTCCGGGTTCTCCTCGGCGATCGCCCGCAACACCGCGGGGGCGGTGAGCGCGTGGGTGCCGGATTCGTCGTTCATCGCCCAGAGCAGGCGCCTCACCATCTCTTGCACGAGTTGCGGGTGGCGGCGGCTGGCGGCGGCGATCGCCCGCCCCGCCGCCGAGCGGATCTCTGCCTCGGGGCGGTAGGCGAGGGCGAGCAGGTGGCGCAGCACGCGAGGGTCCGCTTCGGCCAGGGCGGCGAGGCCGTCGAGCCGTCCCTCGCGGACGGCGTCGGCAACCCGCTCGCGCGCGCTCACCACCGGCCTCCGCGCGCCGCGCGCACCATCGCGGGCGCCCACTCGGGCGCGCCGGCGGCGTGGATGTGGGTGTAACAGGCGAGGGCGTTCGCGGCCAAGATGCCGTCGCGTCCGCCGCCGGTCCCGACGCCGCGCTGGACCGCGAGAGCGGTCGGCAGCGGGTCGCCGCCCGACACGATGCGCGAGTAGTGGAACTCGTGACCGCGCAGGGCGGTGCCGGCGGCGAGGAACGGGTTCGGCGCATCGACCCGCGCGGCGACGTAGCCGTGCCCCTGGGGCCGGCCGGTCTGCTCGACGGTGACCGGGATCGCGCCCACCATCGGGTGCGCGACGTTCCCGGTCACGAGCTCGCGCGCCAGGTACATCAACCCCCCGCACTCGGCCCACACCGGCATGCCGTCGGCGACGCGCCGGCCGAGCGCCTCGCGGAACCCCCGGTTCTCGGCCAGCCCCACGGCGTGCTCCTCGGGGAAGCCGCCGCCGAGGTACAGGGCGTCCATCTCGGGGAGCGCGCCATCGGCCAGAGGGGAGACGAACACCAGCTCGGCGCCCGCTCGCTCGAGCCCCTCGAGGTTCTCGGGGTAATAGAACGAGAAGGCGGCGTCGCGGGCGACGCCGATGCGCACGCTCGGCCCGCCGTGGGTCGGGGCCGGTGCCGCGGGCAGCGCCTCGATCCTCGGCGCCTCGGCGGCCACCGCGAGCAGGGCGTCGAGATCCACGTGCGCCCCGACCAGATCCGCGGCGCGCTCCACGATCTCCTGGGCGCGAGGGTGCTCGGCCACCGGGACCAGGCCCAGGTGCCGACTCGGCAGGTCCAGCGTCTCCTGCGCCGGGATCGCCCCGAGGACAGGCACGTCGGTGGTCTGCGCGATCGCTTCGCGGATCACCGCCTCGTGCCGGCGGCTGGCAACGCGGTTGATGATCACCGCGGCGAGGTTGAGCTTGGGGTCCATCACCTGGCAGCCGAGGATCTGAGCGGCGACGGTGCGCGTGACCTTGGCGGCGTTGACCACCAGCACCACCGGCGTACCGGTCAGCCGGGCGAGCTGGGCCGTGGAGTGGGAGCCCTCGGCGTCCATCCCGTCGAACAGGCCGCGGTTCCCCTCGATGACGGCGATGTCGGCGTTGCCCACGGCGCGGGCGAGCGCCGTAAGGATCGCCGACGTCGGCATCAGGTAGGTGTCCAGGTTGCGCGCGGCGACCGCGGCTGCCGCCGTCAACCAGGAGGCGTCGATGTAGTCCGGTCCCTTCTTGAACGGCGCAACCCGCAGGCCGCGCCTGCGCAGGGCGCGGACGAGGCCGGTGGAGATCAGCGTCTTGCCGCTATCCCCGGCCAGTCCGGCCAGCACCAGGCGTGCCAGCGTCGTTTGCGCCACCGTGGTCTGCATGCGCCTACACCATCTCGAGGAACCCGCAGGGGCACTCGTCGGCGCACTTCTTGCAGCCGTCGCACAACTCGAGCTTGACCTTGTAGAAGTGCCCGAGGGCGGGATCGGACATCTTGGCGAAGCACCCGGCCTGGCAGTACATCCAGCACTTCTCGCAGCCGAAGCACTTGCCGCAGGAGAAGCAGCGGCTGACCTCCTCGAGCGCCTGCTCCGCCGTGATCCCGAGATCCACCTCGTCCATCGGGTGCGCGAGGCGATCCGCCGGGCCCAGCACCTGACGCTCGGCGCGGGGCTTGGGATCGTAGCGGTCCATCTTGATCTTCTCGGGGCCCACGATCGGCTGCGCCGGCGGCGCCTTGGGCTCCAGGCCGCGCAACGCGGCGTGGATGGCCTCGGCGGCTTTGCGCCCCTGACCGACCGAGATCGTCGCGAGACCGAGGCCGAGCGAATCGCCGCCCGACCAGACGCCGTCGATTCCGGTGCGGCCCCACTCGTCGGCCGAGATCCACGATCCGGTGACGCCGATCGGGCCGAGCGTCGCCCAGTCCGGCTCCTGGCTCACCGCGGTGAGGATCGTATCCACGGGCAGCTCGTAGGTGTCGCCCTCGACCGGCACCGGCCGCCGCCGCCCGGAGGCGTCGGGCTCGCCGAGCTGCATGCGCTGGACGACGAGGGCCCGGAGCGAACCGTTCTCGTTGCGCAGCACGCGCAGCGGCGCGGCGAGGTACTCGATCTTGACGCCCTCTTCGAGCGCCTCGTCGATCTCACGGTCGATCGCCGGCATCTCGGTGCGGGTGCGACGGTACAGAATCGTCACCTCGGCGCCCATCCGCCGCGACATCGAGGCGGTGTCGGACGACAGGCGCAGCGAGACGCGCGCCGCGTCGACCGCGGTGTCGCCGCCGCCGATGACCACGACCTTGTCGCCGATCGGGAGCTTCTCGTTCGAGTTCGCCTTGTTGAGGAACTCGGTGCCGGTGTACACGCCGGGGCCTTCCTCGCCGGGGAGGCCGAGTTTCTTTCCCTGGTGCGCGCCGATCGCGACGAACACCGCCCCAAACTGGTCGCGCAGCTCCGCCAGGGTGATCTCCTTGCCGACGGTCGTGCCGCAGCGGATCTCGACCCCCAGGTCGGCGACCTTCTTGATCTCGGCATCGAGGACCGTGCGCGGCAGCCGGTACTCGGGAATGCCGTAGCGCAGCATCCCGCCGGCCTTGGGCAGGCTTTCGAAGACCACGACCGGGTAGCCGCGGCGCGCGAGCTGGTACGCGCAGGAGAGCCCGGCGGGACCGGAACCGATCACCGCGACCTTTTCGCCGAACGGGCCGCCGGCGTCGAGCCGCGGGAGGGCGAGGTCGTGACTGATCCCCCAGTCGCCGAGGGCGCGCTCGACCGAGTTGATGGCGACGGCGCCGTCTTTCTCCTTGCGGTTGCAGTTCGACTCGCACGGGTGCGGGCACACCCTCCCCATCACGGCCGGGAAAGGGGTGGTCTCCGCCTCGAGATACCACGCCCTGGTGTAGGCCTCGTCGAGGCTCAGACCGAGCTTGTCCCGCAGCGCGATGGTGGTCAGCCACCCGCGGATGTCGTTGCCGCTCGGGCAGTGGCCGATGCACGGCGCCAGCTTCTCGACCTGTTGCGGCCGCAGGTTGGACACCTGGGTGGCGCCGCTGCCCCCCTGGCGGAGCGGGGGTCTCTTTGCCACTGACTTCAAAAGGCCCATGTTCGTCCTCTCATTCTTCCCGGCTCGAACCCTTACGCGTACGGGTAGAGCTTGCGCTTGAAGTCCTCGAGCTGCGTGAGGAGCTTTTCGTGCTTGTTCTCGTCGGTGAGCAGGTAGCCGAGCAGGTGCGACTGGACGAAGAGCTTGCACAGCTTCGTGAGCTCCTCGCCGTAGCCGATCGTCTCCCGCTCCATCGCGATGTGTTGCTCCACCATTTCCCAGATTTCGCCCAGCTCCTCGGGGGTCAGCGAGATCGCCTTGACCGTCAGGCTGTCGATGATGAACTGCTGCACGCGGTGGTGCATGATCGAATCGTGGCGGATGATGTCCATCACCAACTTGACGAGCGGGTTCTCGGACTTGGCGATGATCGCGGTGGTCTGGGCCACCGTCCGGTTCTCCGCGTCCTGCCAGTGCTCGAGGACCTCGACGATCCTCTCAGTCGGACTCTGCTTCGAGTCGGCCATCGCGCTCTCCCCCCACGTATGGCCTCCGGGGCCGAAGCGGCCCCGGAGGCTCGTTGGCTGCGGCTTCAGGCCTTGTCCGGCGGCAGCGTGATGTAGCTCCCGCCGAGGTACGAGTAGATGCACCGGCCGGAGTCCATCAGTTGGCGGATCGCGTGCTTGCACAGCTCCTTGTCGCACTCGGCCGCGCCGAACTTCTCGATCATGGCCTTGGTGAGGTCCATGGCCTTGAGGCTCTTCTTGCCATGGGTCTCCGTCACCAGTTGGAACATCGCCTCGGCAACTTGATCAACGCTGACGGACATGGGGTCCTCCTAGACCTGACGCACGTGGACGGAACGCCTGAAGGTCTCGCCGGCATGCTTGAAGTCGTCGATGTGATACCTGGTGAACGGGATGTCGGTGAGCTTGAAGAAGTTCGGCCAACCGATGCGGTCGATCCACTCGCCCATGCGCTCGAACTTGCGGGCGTTGCCGGCGTAGGCGTCGACGATGTTGCGGACGGCCTCGACCACCTCCGGCCAGCGGGGCGGGTTGTTGGGCAGGAACGGGATCGCGAGCTTGGAGAACTTCGGCTCGGTTCGGGCGTTGGAAACCTTGCCGCCGACCCAGATCGAGATCCCGTCGTTCTCCGCGTCCGCGATCTTCATCGCCGGGCAGACGGTGAAGCAGTTGCCGCAGTACATGCACTGCTCCTCGATGATCTCGACCGACTGCAGGCCGTCGACCGTGGCCGGGCGCACCGCGCCGGTCGGGCACGAGGAGACGAGGCTCGGGATCTCGCACATCTTCGGCACGTCGCCGTGCTTGATCTTCGGGGCCTTGCGGTGGATGCCGAGGATGGCGATGTCGGAGCAGTGCACCGCGCCGCACATGTTGAGGCAGCAGGCGAAGGCGATGCGCAGCTTGCCCGGCATGTCCATGTTGGCGAAGTGGGGGTAGAGGTCGTCCATCACCGACTTGACGACGCCGGAAGCGTCCGAAGCGGCGGAGTGGCAGTGCACCCACCCCTGCGTGTGCACGCAGTTGGAGATCGACGGACCGATGCCGCCGACCGGGAACCCTTCCTTCTTCAGCTCCGCGATGAGCGGATCGATGTTGGCGGGGTCGCTCACGAGGAACTCGACGTTGTTGCGGCTCGTGAAGCGGAGGAACCCGCCGGTGAAACGGTCGGCGAGGGCGGCGAACATCCGGATCGTGGCGACCGAGAGCAGTCGCGGCGAAGCGGCGCGCACCGTGTAGAGCTTGTCGCCCGAGGCGGCGACGTGGACCATCACGCCGGGCTTGAGGATCTCGTGGTACTTCCACTGGCCGTAGTTCGTCTTCACGACCGGGGGCAGGAACTTCTCGAAGTTTGGCGGACCGATGTCGGTTTTTCTGGGAGAGGCAGACATGGGCATGATCTCCTTTTCTCGGCTCAGGCCTCGTCTTCCACGGTGTCCTGGTAGAAGATGTAGGGGTTGGCGCGCGGCGCGGTGATCATCTCGGGGACGGGGTCAAGGCCGATCTGCTCGAGGAAGTTTCCGAGCCCGACGCGCTGAATGAACTCGCCCACCCGCTCGCGGTTCTTGCCGTGCTCGGCCCACAGATCCCAGATGCGCGACAGGAGTTCCTTGATGTCTTCGTACGGGGGCTCCATCTTGATGAACGGCACGAACACGCTGGCCAGCAGCGCGCCGCCGACGATCGGGGCCTTGGCGCCGATGAGGATCGCGGCGCCGCGGTCGTCGCCGGGGGCGAGCGCCTTCGGCATCGCGTTGATGCAGTGCATGCACTTCACGCAGTTGGCGTTGTCGATCTCGAGCGCGGCGCCGTCCCACTTCATGCAACCGGTCGGGCAGCGGTCGCACACGTCTTTCTGGATGTCGAGCTTGCCGCCGGCCGCGTACGCCTTGACCTGCTCGGCGTCGACCTTGATCTCGTCGCGCCACACCCCGATGAACGACATGTCGGAGCGCGCCACCGAGGCGACGCAGTCGTTGGGGCAACCCGAAAACTTCAGCTTGTACTTGTAGGGGAACGCCGGCCGGTGCAGCTCGTCCTGGTAGGTCTGCGTGAAGTCGTAGCAGGCGCCCATCGTGTCGTAGCACGCCCACTCACAGCGCGCCTGGCCGACGCAACAGCTCGGGGTGCGCATGTCGGAGCCCGAGCCGCCGAGATCGAACCCGGCCGCGGTCAGCTCGGCGAACACCGGCTCGAGTTCCTGGGTCTTGCAGCCGAGCAGGACGATGTCGCCGGTCGACCCGTGCATGTTCGTCATGCCGGAGCCGTGCCGCTCCCAGATGCCGGCGATCGTCCGCAGCGCGTCCGAGGTGTAGAACCAGCCGGCCGGCTGGTTGACGCGGATCGTGTGGAACTCCGCCACCTCGGGGAAATCCTGCGGCAGGTCCGAGTAGCGCCCGATCACGCCGCCGCCGTACCCCATGACGCCGACCAGGCCGCCGTGCTTCCAGTGCCCGATCTTCTCCTCGTACGAGCGCTCGAGGACGCCGAGGAGGTCGTCGGCCATGGCCGTGTCGGCCTTCTTGATCTCCTTGACGAAGCTCGGCCACGGTCCGCTCTCGAGCTCGTCCAGCAGCGGTGTCTCTCTCTTCTTCCTCTCCTCACTCATGGCAGCTCCTTTCGGTGCCTGGATCTCCAACCCCGACCCGGTTGACTCGCTCAATCGTTCTCAAGGCCGATCGGGAGGGACCGCCGAGAGCGGGTTCGCGGGTTCTCCGACGTCACAGCGCCCGGCACCCGCTTTCGCGTACTCCCCCACAGCCTCACGCGACCACCGGCGATGCAACGCCTATGCCAGTAGGGGTCGGTTCGGCCCAGTCCGTTCAAGAGCACGTTCTGACAAGGGTTACGAAGTTGCGGCGAACGCGGGCCGCGGTTGCGGGGCGCGTTTGTTACGGTGCTGTAACAAACGGCCCGAGGCGCGGCGGCGACGGTCGCCACGCCGGGCCACCCGACCGGCGCGCGCGCCGTCTCGGAGTGCGGGTTGGTGCGCGCGGGCGTCTGCCCTCGCGAGGCGAGCGTCGCGTCGCCGGGGTGCTCGGGCCCAGGGTCCGCGCGCGGGTCGACCGGCGGCGGTGGCACGGTCCATGCACCCCGTCGCCCGGGGTGCACGCGCGTTGGCGGCGCGGGCGTCGGTGCGGCCTTGGATGAGGACCTGGGGGAGCGTGGCGCAAATCCATGGAGCGCACGGAACAAAGGGGGTCGTCCGGGCCGGAGCGGTCGCACGCCGCGCTCGGGAGCGTTGCGGGAGGCGCGGACGTCCCGTTACTGGAACGTGACCTCGGCGCCGGGGGTGAGCCGGGTCCGCCACACCGGCTTGAACGTCCGGCGTGTCGTGAGCGGCCGATGAGGGTCACGGGCTCTACGGCAGCGGCCCGGCACGGCGACGGCCGGAGGGAGAACGAGGGGGGGGTATGACGGATAACGGGGCGGCGAATCGGGGAACGGTGGCTGCGGGGCAGGGGGCGGCGGCAACGCGGTCGCCCGAGGCGCCCAAGCTCCTGCCCCACAAGATCATCGGGACGAGCTACTTTCTCGAGCGGCTGTACCCCGGGAACCGGGTCAAGCGCTTCCTCGAGATCTTCGCCGCGGTGCTGAAGTACACCAACTACGGCCATCTGGTCGATACCTACGCGCGCGTCGGGGCCAAGTGCGCGAACTGTGCGTGCGCCTGCCAGATCTACCTCGCGACGAAGGACCCCCGCGACGTGCCCTGCTACCGGACCAACCTGCTCCTCGAGATCTACCGCAGGCACTTCACCTTCCGGGGAACGTTCCAGAGCAAGGTCACCGGCTCGGTGTACCTCACCGACGAGAAGATCAGCGAGTTGGCGGAATCCGTCTACCACTGCACCGGGTGCCGGCGGTGCTCGTTCGAGTGCCCGATGGGGATCGACCACGGCCTGATGACTCATCTCTCCCGCTACATCCTCTCGGAGATGGACATCGTCCCGAAGGCCCTGGTCGTGGCCACGCGCGAGCAGCTCGAGGGCAAGACGGGCAACACCTCCGCCATCCCCGTGGCGGCGCTCCTCGACACGCTCGACTTCCTCGCCGACGACATCAAGGACGAGAAGGGCGTGCGGGTCGAGTTCCCGGTGGACAAGGAAGGCCGGGAATTCGTCTTCTTCCCGGCCGTGAGCGACTACCTGCTCGAGGCGGACACGCTCAAGGGGATCGCCCTCACCTTCCACGCGGCGGGCGAGGCGGACCGCTGGACGATCGGCACGGGGTATTTCGACGGCATCAACTACGGGCTCTTCTACAACGATTGGTGCGCGGAGCGGATCGTCAACAAGGAGATCGAGGAAACCCGCAGGCTCGGAGGCCGCAAGATCCTGATCGGTGAGTGCGGCCACGCCTCCCGCAGCGCCAAGGTCTTCGTGCCTTCGTTCGGAGGCGGCAAGAACGCGTTCCCCGTCGTGAACATCATGGAAGTCACGGTGGAGATGCTGCGGCGGGGCAGGCTCAAGCTCGACCCCAACGTGATCACGGAGCGCGTCACCTACCACGATCCCTGCAACGTCGCGCGCACCGGGTGGATCGTGGACCAGCCGCGCGAGATCCTGCGCTCCTTCTGCAAGAACTACGTGGACATGGAACCGAAAGGCGAGCAGAACTACTGCTGCGGCGGGGGCGGCG
>SCRJ01000153.1 GCA_004298115.1 Acidobacteriota bacterium | reverse complement strand
CCTCGCCTGACGCCCTGACCTCAACCGTCCGAACCGCCGGATGCGGACCCGCATGTCCGGTGGTGTGGGAGGGGAGCGGCGACGATCTGTCGCCGCCCCCTATCCCGATTCGAGGGAGGGGGTCAAGGTTGCGCGGCCTGCGGCCGGCGCACCCGGCTCGGACCACGGACCACGTCTTTCCGGAGCTCGGTGCCCGGACCCCGGTCTCTTCAGTAATCGCTGGTCATGATGAACAACGGCTTGGCTTCGAAGCGCTCGTAGATCGGACGCAGCCGTTCGGTGTTGTAGAACTTGCGGACGTCGACGGTCTTCTTGTGGCTGGTGACGACGTCGATCGGGACGTTGTCGTAGCGTCCGTTGCGGACGTTGACGAGGCGCCCGGCCACGCCGTCGAGCACGAGGTCCATCGCGAGGTTGCCGAACGCCATCGGCACGATCGAGTCGAGCGCGTCGGGGTTGCCGCAGCGTACGAGGTAGCCGAGGCGCTGGTTGATGACGTTGATGCGCCGGCCGTTGTTGAACTTCGGCGAGAGGTCGCGGAGCACGCGCGAGACGCGGTCGCCGATGCCGCCGAGCTTCCTGTGCCCGAACGCATCGATCTCGTGGTCCTCGAAAACCATTTCGTCCATGCCCTGGAACGTCGCACCCTCCGAGACCAGCACGACGCTGTATTTCGAAGGGTTCGTGTGGCGGTCGGCGGTGAGCAGCTCGCACAGGTGCTCGATGTCGAACACGTGCTCGGGGATGACGCAGCGGTTGGCGGCGCCCGCCATCGTGGGCAGCAGTGCCGTGAACCCCGCGTAGCGGCCGAACACCTCGATCACCAGGAAGCGTTCGTGGCTCCCGGCCGAGGTGCGCAGGGCGTGTGTCATCTCGATGGTGCGGGTCACGCAGGTCGAGAAGCCGATGCAGTAGTCGGTGCCGGGCACGTCGTTGTCCATCGTCTTGGGGATCGCGATGACCCGCACCCCCTCCTTGTGCAGGCGCACGCCGTAGGAGAGCGTGTCGTCGCCGCCGATCGGGATGAGGGTGTCGATCCCCAGCCACTCGAGGTTGGCGAGCACTTCCGGGGTCACGTCGACGACGTCGCCGGGGTACCTGTCCTTGAGGTGCGGCGGGAGCTGCGCCTGCGCGACCTTCGACGGGTTCGTCCGCGAGGTGTGGAGGAACGTGCCGCCGGTGCGCCCGACCTTATTGACGACCTCCTCGGAGAGCTCGATCACGTAGTCGTCGTGCGGCAGGCCGTCTTCGCGCTCGATCTCGACGATCCCGGCCCACCCGTGGCGGATTCCCAGGACCCGGTACCCCTCGCGCAACGCGCGCACGGTGAGGGCGCGGATCGCCGGGTTCAACCCCGGGACGTCGCCGCCGCCGGTAAGGATCGCGATCGTTCCCTTCGACCTGCTGGTGGTGCTCATCTCTGGCTCCGTTCGTCCACGATGGTAGCGCAACACCCACCCTCGGGAAGGGACTGCCCGGCCGCGGCATTCCGGCCGGCGCGCGCCCGAGCGCCTGTTGCGCCGGCACGGCCGGTTGCCTATGCTCGGATGAGCGGAGGTTCCTAACGCCATGGATGCGGTCCTCCTCGCCCGGCTCCAGTTCGCCTTCACCCTGATGTTCCACTACCTGTTCCCCCCGGTCACGATCGGGCTCGGCCTCCTGCTCGTCGTGATGGAGGGGATGTACCTCAAGACCCGCGACCTCCAATACGAGGCGATGGCCAGGTTCTGGACCAAGGTGTTCGCGGTCACCTTCGCGATGGGCGTGGCGACCGGGATCGTGATGGAGTTCCAGTTCGGGACGAACTGGGCGACCTACTCCCGCTTCGTCGGCGACGTCTTCGGGTCGGCGCTCGCCGCCGAGGGGATCTTCGCGTTCTTCCTGGAGTCGGGGTTCCTCGCGGTGCTGGTGTTCGGGTGGGACCGGGTGTCGCCGGGAATGCACTTCGTGGCGACGGTCATGGTCGCGCTCGGTTCGATGTTCTCCGCCGTCTGGATCGTGGTTGCGAACTCGTGGCAGCAGACCCCGGCCGGCTTCCACATCGTCGGGACCGGCGCCGCGGCCCGCGCCGAGATCACCGACTTCTGGGCGATGGTGTTCAACCCCTCGAGCATGGAGCGGCTCGTGCACGTGCTCCTCGGCGCCTTCATCGTCGGGGCGTTCGTGGTGCTCAGCGTCTCGGCGTTCTACCTGCTCAAGGGCAGGCACCTGGAGTTCGCGAGCCGCAGTTTCACGATCGCGCTCGTGGTCGCCGCCGCGGCTTCGCTCGCCGAGGTCGTCTCCGGCGACTCGCAGGCGCGCACGCTCGCCACCACCCAACCCGCCAAGCTCGCCGCGTTCGAGGGGCTGTACACGACCACCTCCGGCGGCACCCGCCTGACCGTTGCGGGGTTCCCCGACACGGCCGAGAAAAGGGTGCGGGGCGAGGTCGCGATCCCGGGGCTGCTCTCGTTCCTCGTCTGGGGCGACTGGAACAAGCCGGTGCAGGGCCTCGACCGGGTGCCGCGCGCGGACTGGCCGCCGGTCGCGCTCCCGTTCCAGACCTACCACGTCATGGTGGGGCTGGGGTTCCTCTTCGGCGCGCTGACGCTCCTCGCGCTCGTCATGCGCTGGCGCGGGACGCTGTTCGAGGCACGCTGGCTGCTTTGGACGTTCGTGTTCGCGGTGGCGGGCCCGTTCGCCGCCAACGAGCTCGGCTGGGTGGCGGCGGAGGTCGGGCGCCAGCCGTGGGTGGTGTACGGGTTGCTGCGCACCTCGGACGCCACGTCCAGGAGCGTGCCGGCGGGCCAGGTGCTCGCGTCGCTCGTCATGTTCGGCGTCATCTACGCGCTCCTGTTCGCGGTCTACGTGTTCGTCCTGAACGACAAGATCCAGCACGGTCCGGACGAACCGACGCCGCCGCCGCCGGCGACCACGGGGAAGGGGCTGCTGGCCGCGGCCGGCAGGCTCGCGGGCCAGGGCGGGGAGTCGCTGACCTCGACCGGTGAAGCCGCCGGCCGCTCCGGGGGGGAGTGACAGCGATGGACCTCCACCTGTTCTGGTTCGCTCTCCTGGGCGTGCTGCTCACGGGTTACGCGATCCTCGACGGCTTCGACCTCGGCGTCGGCATCGTGCACCTTGCGGCCCGCGGCGACGACGAGCGGCGGGTGCTGATGAACGCCATCGGGCCGCTGTGGGACGGCAACGAGGTCTGGCTCGTGACGTTCGGCGGCGCGCTGTTCGCGGCGTTCCCGCGCGCCTACGCCGCGGTGTTCTCGGCGTTCTACCTGCCGTTCATGCTGCTCCTGTTCGCGCTCATCTTCCGCGCGGTCTCGATGGAGTTCCGCAGCAAGCGCGAGGGCGCGGCGTGGCGGCGGTTCTGGGACGGAGCGTTCTTCGCCGCGAGCACCGTCGCGACGTTCCTGATGGGGGTCGCGGTCGGCGACTCGATGCTCGGCATCCCGATCGGCCCCGACGGCGACTACACCGGCGGGCTCCTGGAGCTGCTGCACCCCTACGCGCTCCTGGTCGGGGTCCTGGCGGTGGCGACGTTCGCGATGCACGGCTCGATCTACCTCCACCTCAAGACCGAGGGCGAGCTGCAGCGGCGGATCCACGGCTGGATGTGGCGGACGTTCGGCTTCTTCCTGGTCGCGTACATGCTGGTCACGGTCGTGACCCTGGCGACGGTGCCCGCCGCCACGCGCAACTTCGCGACTTTGCCGTGGGCGTGGGTGGTCGTGCTGCTCAACATCCTCGCCGTCGCCAACATCCCGCGCGCGATCCACAAGGGCAAGCCGCTCGGGGCGTTCGTCTCCTCCTCGTGCACGATCGCGGCGCTCGTCTTCCTGTTCGGCGTGGCACTCTTCCCCAACCTGCTGGTGTCGAGCAGCGACCCGGCGTGGAGCCTGACGATCGCCAACGCCGCCTCCTCGGAGAAGACCCTGCGCATCATGCGCGCGATCGCGTTCCTCGGGATGCCGTTCGTCGCGGCGTACACGGCGGTCGTGTACTGGGTGTTCCGCGGCAAGGTCCAGCTCGGCAAGTTCAGCTACTAGGAGGGGGTATCGCCGCACGCGCGGCCGCGTCTACTCCGCGGCCGGAAGGAGCGCGACGAGCGCGGCCGCGGCGCGCGCCGGGTCACGTTCGGCGAGCGGCAGGCGCAGCACGCCGGCGGGGGTGAGGACGGCGTCCGGCGCCGCCGCCAGCAACGCCATCGCCGCCGGGTGCGCGGCCGGGTGCGCCGGGTCGAACGTCAGCTCCCAGGCGAGCGGGCCGCGCTTGATCCTGGTCATCCCGAGCCCCTCCGCCCGCCGCCGCACGCGCTGGTGCAGGAGGAGGTTGTCGAGCTGTGCGGGAGCGGCGCCGAACCGTTCGGTGAACTCCTGCCTGAGGCCGGCGAGCTCCTCGTCGGTGCGGGCGCCGGCGATCCGGCGGTAGACGGCCAGTCGCAGCGTCTCCTCGCCGACGTAGCGTTCCGGCAGGCGCAGGTCGAGGCCGAGGCGCAGCTCCACCGCCGTCGGCGGCGCCGGGGCGGCCTCGCCGCGCAGCTCGCGCACCGCCTCCTCGAGGAGGTGGCAGTAGGTCTCGTAGCCGACCGCGCGCAGGTGGCCGTGCTGCTCGGCGCCGAGGAGGTTACCGGCGCCGCGGATCTCGAGGTCGCGCGCGGCGATGCGGAAGCCGGCGCCCAGGTCCGCGAACTCGAGGATCGCCGCCAGACGGGCGCGCGCTTCCTTGGTGAGCGAGCGCTCCGGCGGCACGAGCAGGTAGGTGAAGGCGAGGCGGTCGGAACGCCCCACCCGGCCGCGCAGCTGGTAGAGCTGGGCGAGGCCGAAGCGATCGGCGCGGTTGACGATCAGCGTGTTGGCATTGGGAATGTCGAGGCCGTTCTCGATGATCGCGGTCGCCACCAGGACGTCGGCCTCGCCGCCGAGGAACGCGTCCATCGCCTTCTCGAGCTGGCGCTCGTCCATCTGCCCGTGCGCCATCACGACCCGAGCCTCGGGCGCGACCTCGCGCACCAGCGCCGCCATCGCCGCGATCGAGGCCACCCGGTTGTGGACGAAGAACACCTGCCCGCCGCGGGCCAGCTCGGTCGTGATCGCCTCGCGCACCGCCTCGCGGCGGAACGGCAGCACGTGCGTCTGCACCGCGAGGCGGTCGCGGGGCGGCGTCTCGATCACCGAGACGTCGCGCAGTCCGAGCAGCCCGAGGTTGAGGGTGCGCGGGATCGGCGTCGCCGACATCGCGAGCACGTCCACGCTCGCCTTGAGCGCCTTCAACCGCTCTTTCTGCGCCACGCCGAAGCGCTGCTCCTCGTCGACGATGAGGAGGCCGAGGTCGCGAAAGCGCACGTCCTTGGCGAGCAGGCGGTGGGTGCCGATGGCGATGTCGACCGTCCCCTCGGCGATCCCCGCGGCCACCTTCTTCTGCTCGGGAGCGGGGACGAAGCGCGACAGCCAGCGGATCTCGACCGGGAACCCGGCGAACCGGCGCGCGAACGTGCGCACGTGCTGCTCGGCGAGAATCGTGGTCGGCGCCAGCACCGCGACCTGCTTGCCGTCCATCACCGCCTTGAACGCCGCGCGCATCGCGACCTCGGTCTTGCCGTACCCGACGTCGCCGACGACGAGGCGGTCCATCGGACGGGGCGACTCCATGTCGCGCTTCGCCTCCGCGATCGCCTGCGACTGATCGGCGGTGGGCTCGTACTCGAACGCCTCCTCGAACTGGCGCTGCCACGGCGAGTCCTTGGAGAACGAAAAGCCGACCGCCAGCTCGCGAGTGGCCTGGACCTTGAGCAGCTCCTCGGCCATGTCTTTGAGCGCGCGTTTGACCCGGGATTTGGCGCGCGCCCAGCTCGTGCCGCCGAGACGGTCGAGCTTGGGCGGCGCGCCCTCGGCGCCGGCGTACTTCTCCAGCACGTCGGCGCGCTCGAGAGGGACGAGCAGCTTGCCGCCGCCCGCGTACTCGAGCTCGACGCACTCGTGCTCCTCGCTCTCGAGCGCGAGGGTGCGAAAGCCCGTGAAGCGGCCGATGCCGTGGTCGGCGTGCACGACGAAGTCGCCGACGGTGAGGTCGCGCATTTCGGCAAGCACGCGGGCGAGCGACCGGCGCTGGCGCGCGGGGGCCGGCAGGGTGGTGAGGTCGGCGCGTCCCCAGACCACGAGGCCCGCATCCGGAAACGCGAACCCGCGCTCGAGGCGTCCGCCGACGACGCCGATGATCGTGTCGAGCGGCCACCCCTGACGCACCGGCAGCTCGGCCTCGGTGAGGAGGTGAGTCAGGCGCTGCGCCTCGCCGTGCGATGCCGCCACGAGCACCTGCGACCGCCGCTCCGCGATGCCGACGCGCAGCTCCTCGGCGAGCGCCTGCGGGCGGGACGCCAGGTTCGGCGTCGGCGCGGTCGCGACCCGCACCCATGGGGTGCCGTCCTCGATGGCGAGCGCTTCGATCCGGTCGGCGCCGGCGAGCGCGTCGAGGCAGCGCTCGACGCCGGCGAGCCACACCTCGGGCGGGGGGAGGGCGGCGCCGTCGCGGCCGGCGGTGTCGCGCGCCCGGCCCAGCGCCTGGAACAATCGTTCCACCTCGGCCCGCACCGCATCCGCCTCGCACACGACGAGGCGCGGCGCGAGCTCCCAGCCGTGGACGTGCGCCTCGGTCCAGCCGAGGAACCCCTCCCACAGCGCCGGCTCGACCCCGGCGTGCGCGGCGGCGGCGGCCGCGCTGCACCCTTCCTGATCGAGCCGGGAGGCGAGCGCGTCGCGGGCGCCGTCGCCGGCGGCGAACAGGCGCAGCGGGGGGATCGCGACCTCGGCGAGCGCAGCGCCGGAGCGCTGGGTGGCGGGGTCGAACTCGTGGACCGCTTCGACGGTGTCCACGTCGAGCACGAGGCGTACGAACCGCTCCGGAGTGGCGACGTCGACGACCTGGCCGCGCAGGGCGAAGTCCCCGGCCTCCTCGACCACCTCGACCCGCCGGTAGCCGACGCTCGCGAGCGCGCGGGCGAACTCGCCCGGGTCCAGCCGCTCGCCCGCCGCGACGAGCGGCGCGCGGGCCGCGAGCGCGGCGGGCGGTGGGAGCGGGTAGGGCAGGACGCGGGCGGGGATCACGACCACACGCACGGCGCCGGAGGCGAGGCCCCCGAGAGCGCCCGCGGTCGCGGCGGTCGCCCCGAGCGGCGGCGTGCGTCCGAGGTACGCCTCCACCGCCTCGGCCGGGAGCGCCGCGGCGGCGAGGTCCGGTGCGAGCAGCTCCAGGCCGGCGACGAGCTCCTCGGCGTCGCGCTCGGTGGGCACCACGACGGCCACCGGTGTGCCGCCGGCCGCCAGCGCCGCAACCGCCAGCGAGCGCGCCGCCGGGCACACCCCGGCCATCGCGTGCGGCGCTCCCCCCGGGGGGAGTTTGGCGCGCACGCGGGCGATCGCATCGACGACGACGTCCGGCGCCTCGCTCGCGCTGACCTCCGTCGGTCGGGTCGGCCCGGCCGGGGTGCCGATTGTACCCGCCCCTCCCCGCACGTGCGGGAAATGGCGAATGGGGCAAGGGGCAACGGGAAAGGTGATTGGGTAACGATGACGAAGGGGAAGCGACGCAAACCCCGCGCCGAACGGCGTCGGCGAGCCCAGGCCGTCGTCTTCCATCCTCCCGATGCCCCTGGACCGGTCCTGCCGACTCGCCGGGCGTCCCGCCGGCGAACCCCTACCGCCGCCAGAGGGGGGAGTTGGCGCGCAGACGCGTGACCTCGCGGACGACCGCGTCGGCGACGGCTTCGACGTCCTCCGGCGTGTTGCCCCGCCCGAGCGAGAAGCGCAGGCTCGCGTTGGCGAGGGCCTTGTTCCGCCCCATCGCCAAGAGGACGTGCGAGGGCTTCGGGTCGGCTGAGGTGCACGCCGAACCCGACGCCACCGCGGCCTCGCGCACGCCGACGAGCAGCGCGGCCCCGTCCACGCCGGCGAACGAGAGGTTGAGGGTGTTCGGCAGGCGGTGCCCGGCGTCGCCGTTGACGA
>SCRJ01000152.1 GCA_004298115.1 Acidobacteriota bacterium | reverse complement strand
CCTGCAGCTCCCCGACCTCGTGCTGGTCTCGCCCGATGCCGGCGGCGTCGAGCGCGCCCGCGCCTTCGCCAAGCGCCTGTCGGCGGGCCTGGCGATCGTGGACAAGCGGCGCACCAGCCCGAACCAGGCCGAGGTCATGAACATCATCGGCGACGTCCAGGGGCGGACCTGCGTGATCGTGGACGACATCATCGACACCGCCGGAACGCTCGTGAAGACGGCCGAGGTGCTCGCCGAGCGCGGCGCCGCGCGGGTGCTGGCCGCCGGGGTGCACCCGGTGTTGTCGGGGCCGTCGGTGGCGCGCATCGAGGCGTCCGTGGTCGAGCAGGTCGTGGTCACCGACACGATCCCCCTCAGCGACGAGGCGCGCGGCAGCGGGAAGATCCGCCAGCTCTCGGTCGCCGAGCTGCTCGGCGAGGCGATCCGCCGGATCCACGAGGCGAAGTCGGTTTCGAGCCTTTTCGTCTAGCGGCGGTCGACTGTTGACCGTCGCTGTGGTAGAGTACTCGCCCCTTGTGGCTTGGCCCCGAGGTCGGAGGTAAGTGTCATGGACGAACTCGTGATCGAAGTGGAGCGGCGCGGCTCCACCGGTAAAGGCGCGAACCGGAAGCTCCGCCGGGAGGGGTTGATCCCTGCGGTCGTGTACGGCGGCAAGGACAAGGAATCGGTTGCGGTGGCGCTCGACCGCCACACGGTGACCGAGTTGCTGCGCCAGGAGAAGGGGCGCAACACGGTCTTCCTGCTCAAGATGAAGGGCACCAAGCAGGAGCGCCACGCGATGGTGCGTGACGCCCAGATCGACCCCCTCACCCGGCAGTACGCCCACCTCGACTTCATCCGCGTCATCAAGGGCCAGCGTCTCAAGGTCGAGATCCCGATCGTGGTCGAAGGCGAGGCCGCGGGCGTCAAGGTCGGCGGCTTCCTCGACTGGGTCGGCCGCACGGTGCACATCGAGTGCGCGGCGGAGGCGATCCCGGAGTCGTTCCGCGTCGACGTCACCAACCTCGAACTCGGCCACCACATCGCGGCCGCCGACTTGCCGCTCCCGGAAGGCGTCAGGCTCCTCGACGATCCCCGCAAGATGATCGTGACGGTCAAGACCCACGCCAAGGAAGTCGAGGAGGCGAAGCCCGCGGAAGCGGCCGCCGCCGGCGAGGAGGCCACCGAGCCCGAGGTCATCAAGCGCGGCAAGGCCGTCGAGGAGGGGAGCGGGGACGCCGAGTAGTCCTGGCACCTCGGACACATGAGCATCGGGGCGGTCGTCGGGCTCGGCAATCCGGGCGCGGAGTACGCGGGCGGCCGCCACAACATCGGCTTCCGGGTCGTGGACGAAATCGCGCGGCGCTGGCGGCTCGACGTCTGGCGCAGCCGCTATCGCTCGAAGCTGGTGCGGCGCAGCGGCGGCCGGCCCACCTATCTGGTCAAGCCGCAGACCTACATGAACCTTTCCGGGGACGCCGTCGCCCTGTTCTGCGAGGGCGAGGAGCTCGTCCCCGCCGAGTGCCTGGTGGTGGTCGACGACGTCGACCTCGCGCTCGGGCAGATCCGGCTGCGCCCGCGCGGAGGCGCAGGAACGCACAACGGCCTGCGCTCGATCGTCGAAGCCGTGGGCGAGGCGTTTCCCCGCCTGCGCCTCGGCATCCGCGGCGACCGCCCCTGGGACGACCTCGCCGAGTACGTGCTCGCGCCGTTCGAGCCGGATGAGCTGGCGGCCGTCGACGAGATGGTGGCGCGCGCCGCCGACTGCGTCGAGGCGGCGTTGCGGGTGGGGGTCGGTCGCGCGGCGACGCAGTTCAACCAAGTCGCCGCCACCTCCGAGTAGCCCCTCCAGGGGGCGACCAGCGGACGGCGCGGCCGCGTCGGACCACCGACGGCGGATCATGTCTTCGTTTTGCCCGAACCCCGAGCCCCGAACCCCGTCGTTGTCATACCCGAAGCCCTGGCTCGACGCCGCTTGCTTTTCCCGGCGTTTGGTCTAGAATTCCCGTTCCGCCAGGCATGGCGGGTTCCTTGCTCCCGCCTCGATGCGGGGGCCGAAGGCCGAAAGGAGAGCCCATGCCGCTGTACGAACTCGGTGTCATCCTCGACGCATCCCTGGACGACGAGCAACGCTCGGCGTTCCTCGGCGAGGTCAAGGAGTTGCTCGCCAAGGAAGGCGCGACGATCGTCAAGGAGGATGTGTGGGGCAAGCGCATCCTCGCCTACCTCATCAAGCACAAGCGCGAGGGCTACTACATCTTCTGGCAGTACGAGGCCCCCGGCACGGTGGTCAAGCCGCTCGAGTACCGCTTGCGGCTTTCGGACCAGGTGCTGCGTTTCCTCAACCTCAACCTGGATCGCGAGATGCAGCGGGCGCGCAAGATGGCCAAGGTGCGCGCCGAGCAGAAGGCCGCCAAGCGCGCCGCCAAGGAGCGCGCTGCGGCCGCCGCGGTCGCCGCCGTCCCCCGGACCGGCGAGGAGGCGTGAGATGTCGAAGAAAAAGTACTTCGTCAAGCGCAAGAAGACCTGCAAGTTCACGGCCGAGGGGATCGAGTACATCGACTACAAGGACATCGACCTCATCCGGCAGTACGTCCCGGTGTCGGGCAAGATCCTTCCCCGCCGCGTGTCGGGCACGAACCCGATCTACCAGCGCAAGCTGACCCGGGCGATCAAGCGCGCCCGCCTGATGGCGTTGCTGCCGTTCCTGGGAGACTGAGAGAGCGCTGGTGATGGCTTCGGCCGCGCCTCCTTCCAAACCGCCATCCCTGCGTTTTGTCGGCCCGGGGATGGCGGGTTTGTTTTCGCTGCTGGTGTTCGCGAGCCTGCCCCTGCTGCCGCTCGCCGGTGTGTTCCTGGCCTTGCTGGCGGCGCTGCCGCTGGTGCACGTCGTGGCGACGGGCCGGCCGTCGTTCCTGGCCTGGGGATGGGTCGCCGTCGCGCTCGTGGGGGCCGTCCTGGTCTGGCAGCAGCCGTGGATGGTGGCGGCGGCCGCCGGCTACCTGCTCGTGGCGGTGTGGCCGGCCGTCTCGGTGGAAACCTGGCTGCGGCGGCCGTGGAGCACGGGGCGGTGGGCCGCGGTCGTCGCGCTCGTGGCGCTGGGAATCTCCGTCGCCGTCATGACGGCGGCGACGTACCCGGCGGCGCCGGCGGACGCCCTGACGCAGGCGTTCACCCACGCGGGCGGTGGGGCGGGGAGCCTCGTCAAGATGCTGGGCGAGGGCACCGGTGGCGAGGAGCTGGTCGCGCAGGCGCTGCGCATGGCCGCCTACCTCGCGCCCTCGTTTGCCGCGCTGTACGTTTTGACGGCGGCGCTGTGGCTGCGGCCGCGGCTGCCTCTCCTCGGCATGGGTCGGGGCGCGGAGCCGTTCCAGGTGTACACCTCGGACGAGTGGTTGCCGGTCGGGTTCGCCCTCGGCGGCCTCGGTTGGGTGTTCGCGCCGGAGCCGGCCAAGTGGTTGGCTGCGAACCTCTTGGTGACGGTGCTCGGGTTGTATTTCGTACACGGGCTCGCTATTATCCTTTTCTACCTCGGGCGCCGGTTCGGTGAGAACCGGTGGGTTCGGCTGGGCGTCATGGTGTTCGCCCTGCAGGTTCCGGTGGCCTTGGTGTTCTCGGCCCTCGGCCTGGCCGATACATTCTTCCGCCTGCGCCGGGGTGGAGCAGACGACGGAGGACGTGAAGCATGAAGGTGATACTCAACGACCATGTGGACCAGCTCGGCGAACGCGGCGCGACCCTCGAGGTGAAGCCGGGCTTCGCGCGCAACTACCTGATCCCGAAGGGACTCGCGTATGAAGCGACGTCCGCCAACCTGGCCCGCTACAAGCAGGAGACCAGGCGGTGGGAGCAGGCCCAGGCGAAGGAGAAGGGCGAAGCCGAGCACATCGCCGGTCAGCTCGCCGGGATCGAGTTGACGTTCGTCCGCCGCTCCGGCGAGGGCGACGCCCTGTACGGCTCGGTGACCTCCTCCGATGTTGCCGATGCGCTCGCCGCGCGGGGCCTCGCGGTGGACCGGCGGCGGATCGCGCTCGAGCACATCAAGCGCGTCGGCACGTTCACGGCGGAGGTCAAGCTCCACCGCGAGGTGCGAGTGCCGGTTACCGTGCACGTCCGGTCCGAGGCCGAGAAACAGGGGCAGGGAAGCGAGGCGTAGGCCGCCGTGAGCGACGGCCACCCCCCCGCGGGCGCGGCAGGAACCCCACCGCAGCCGCAGCGCGGCCGGCAGGGATGGTTGCTGCGGCTGCTGCGGCGGGCGACCAGAGCGGTGTTGTGGCCGGAGCTCGAGCGGATCGACGGAGATCTGGCTGCCGCCACGGCGCTCGCCGGCGGCGTGCAGCGCGAAGCGGCCGGCACGACCGAGTTGCAGCGCCGCCTCGACGCCCGTCTCGATCGGGAGGCGGCGGCGATCGTCGACCTGCGCGAGGCCTACCTCCTCACCCGCAGCGAGTTCGAAGAGGTGCGCGACCGGCGGCTCCTGCAGCTCGCCGACGGGGTCGACGGTGCGAGCAAGGCGGCGGCCGCGGTGCAGCGCGAGGTGGAGTCGCTACGGGACACGCGGGTGCCGGCGGGCGAGGCCGCGCTCGCGGGGCTGCAACGCGCCGCCGAGGCACTGCAGCGCGAGGTGGAATCGCTGCGCGACACCCGCCTCCCCCAGGCCGAGGCCGGCATCGAACGGCTGCAGCGAGCCATCGACGCCGCCCCGGCGACGATCGCCGGCGTCCAGGCGCTCGCCGAGGAGCTGCGAGACCGGCGACTACCGGCGCTGGCGGCGCGCACCGACGCCCTCGTCGAGCGCTTGCACGAGGAGCTCGCCGAGGTGGCGGGGCTCGCGGAGCGCGTCGCGCGCCACGAGCCGTTGCACGTCGCCGTCGCGCCGGATGTCGAGGCGCGCATCCCGGCCGCGGTCGCGGCGGCGTCGCGCGCCTTTGCGGACGAGTTCCGCGGTGAGCGCGGCGAGATCCTCGGTCGCGCCGCGGAGCACGTCCGTCTGCTGGGGACCGCGGCGCCGGTGCTGGACCTCGGCTGCGGCCGGGGCGAGCTGCTCGAGGCGCTGCGGGACGCGGGCGTCGAGGCGCGCGGTGTGGACGCCGATCCGGCGATGGTCGCAGCGTGCCGGCGGCTCGCCCTCACGGTGGAGGAGGATGAGGCCATCGCTGCGCTGCGCGCGTCGGCGCCGGGGAGCCTGGGCGCGGTCACGGCGATCCACATCGTCGAGCACTTCCCGGCGGCCGGATGGATGGCGCTCGTGGAAGCGGCCGCCGCGGCGTTGCGGCCGGGCGGGATCCTGATGATCGAGAGCCCGAACCCCGAGTCGCTGCGCGTCGGCGCCGGGCTGTTCTGGCTCGACCCGACCCATCGCGCCCCGGTGCATCCCGAGGCGCTCGCCTTCGTCGTCAGAGCGCTCGGGCTCGAGGTGGTGGAGACGAGGTTCTTGCACCCGTTCCCGCCCGATCAGGCGCTGGCCGCCCCGTCCCAGCCCGAAGCCGTACGGGAGCTGGCGGCGAAGCTGGACGGGTGGCTGTCCGCCCCGCGCGACTACCTGCTGGTCGCGCGCAAGCCGTAGCGCCCTCGCCGGGACGCCGCCGGAGGCGAACCGTCCGTCCGGCCGCAGGCAGGCATGCGCGGCGCCGGTTTGCACCCTCATCCTGCCTGTCGGCATCGTCGGTTTCGCTGTGGGGCGCGCCCGCCGGGGGCTGCTTCTGACTTCGAGGGAGCACTCGCGGCGGCGCGGCACGGACCGGCGACGACGAATCGCGCCGGCGCGGAGCTCGAGCCCCGAACCCCGGCCTCCGACCGCGGACCACGGGCCGACATGGTAGATTAGCGAGCACGAGCTGGTCCGGAGGGATGTGCCGGAGATGCACGAAATCACACGGGATGCGCGGTGATCGTTCTCGCCCTCGTCCAGAACCTCGCGCTGCTCGTCGCGCTCGCTGCTCTCTTCCAGCGCATCGGCGCGCGGGCCCGGCAGACCACGCTGCGGCGCCGCATCCTCTCCGGTCTGCTCTTCGGCGCGGTCGGCGTCGTCGGCATGGCCACGCCGGTTCGGCTCCTGCCCGGCATCATCTTCGACGGCCGTTCGGTCATCCTCGCCGTAGCCGGTATCTTCGGGGGACCGGTGGTGGCCGGGACGGCGGCGCTCGCGTGCGCCGCGTACCGACTGGCTCTCGGCGGGGCGGGAACGGTCATGGGGTTGGCCGTCATCGTGGAAGCGGCGACGCTCGGCGCGGCCGCGGAGACGGTGCGCCGGCGGCGAGGCTGGCCGCGCGGAGCCCGCTTCTTCGTGGCCGTCGGCGTGCTCGTCCACGTTGTCATGCTGGCGTGCATCGTCGCGTTGCCGGGGTGGGCCGGTCCATCCGTGATGCTGCACCTCGGCCCGTCGATCCTCCTCCTCTACCCGCTGGCGACGGTGTCCGCCTGCCTTCTCTTCCAGGATTTCGAGGAGCAGGCCCGGGGCCGGGCGGCGTTGCGCGAGAGCGAAGCGCGCTACCGCGACCTCTTCCTCGCTCACCCGCTGCCGATGTGGGTGTGGGACCTCGAGACGCTCCGCTTCCTCGCGGTCAACGATGCGATGGTCGATCACTACGGCTATTCGCGGGAAGAGCTCTTGGCCATGACGATCCGGGACCTCTGGCCGGTCGATGACCACCCGCCGATGGAGGCGGATGCCGCCCGGGCGCGCCCGGATTCCGGCGAGGAGGAACGGCCGGGCCAGCGCCACCGGGCCCGGGACGGCCGCGTCTTCGAGGTCGAACTCGCCTCCCACGGCATCACGTTCGAAGGCCGCCGCGGCCGTGTGACCGTAGCTCACGACGTGTCGGAACGTCGACGGCTGGAGGGGCAACTCCGTCAGGCGCAGAAGATGAAGGCGGTCGGGACGCTGGCCGGCGGGATCGCTCACGATTTCAACAACCTGCTCCAGGCGACGCTGTCCGCGGTCCAGGCTGCGCGACTGCAGGCCGGGGCGCTGCCCGCGTCCAGTCCGGTTCTGGAGCGGACGCTCGGCGAGATCGAAGCACAGGTTCGGCGCGGGGCGCAGCTGACCCGCCAGATCCTGCTCTTCTCGCGGCAGACGCCGGCCGAATGGCAGACCGTCGACCTCGCGGCCCTGGTCGTCGAACAGAGCTCGATGCTCCGCCGCGTCCTTCCCGAGACGATCACGCTGCGGGTCGAGCCCGGGGACCGGCCGTTGCCGGTCGAAGGCGATGCCGGTCAGCTGAGCCAGGTCCTGGCAAACCTCGTCGTCAACGCCCGCGACGCGATGCCGGCGGGTGGGACCGTAGCCGTCTCGGCGGAGGCTCGGGGCGACGACGTGCTCGTGTCCGTGCGCGACACCGGGACCGGGATGTCGGATGAGGTTCGCGACCGCATCTTCGACCCGTTCTACTCGACCAAGGCGCCAGGGAAGGGCACCGGCCTCGGCCTCGCGGTCGTCTGGGGCATCGTCAAGGAGCACGGCGGACGGATCGAGGTCAAGAGCGAGGTGGGTCGCGGCTCCACGTTCCAGATCCTGCTGCCGCGGGGAGCCGCCGCGCGGCCCGTTGCAGCGATGGAGCCGGTCGAGATGTCCCACGGCGCCCCGGCCGGCCACAACGAGCGGATCCTGCTGGTCGAGGACGAGGAAGGCGCACGGCGGGGCCTCACCGAGCTGCTCTCCATGCTCTCCTACCGGGTGACGGCGGTGGCAACCGGCGAGGAGGCGACGGCGGTCGACGGCGCCACCGGGTTCGACGTCCTCCTCACGGACTTCCGTCTTCCCGGCGCCTCCGGGCTCGAGCTGGCGCGCAGCCTGAGCGAGCGCTGGCCCGGTCTGCAGGTGGTCGTGATGTCGGGTTATGCGCCCGACGAGCTGGCGCGCGACCTCTTCGCCGGCGGCGCGGTGCATTTCCTGCAGAAGCCCTTCGACGTGGCGGTCCTTGCCCGCGTCCTTCGCCACGTGCTCGAGGCCGGGGCGACCCCGGATCCGTGAGCGGACGTCCACCGATCCCGTCGCCGTCCTCCGGCCAGGGGCCACGGACCCCTGACCACGTTCTTTCCGTGCGCGGCCCCCGGTCGTTGGTGTAGCGTTGCGTCCGGGGAGGGAGTGGCCCGTGCGACCGTTCTTGCTGGAGCGTTACTTCGCGGAGTACGAGTTCAAGGCGGCCGGCTTGCTCAGCGCTTCGGACTGCGAGAGCCTGGGCATGGACGAGCTGCTGCGCATGGCGACCCCCGCGTCCCTGGAGCTGTGGCGCGACCTGCGGCTCGGGTACACCGAAACGGCGGGGCATCCGCTCCTCCGCGCCGAGGTCGCCGGGATGTACGACGGCATCGCCGCCGACGGCGTGATGATCGCGGCCCCCGAGGAAGCGATCTTCATCGCGATGCAGACGCTGCTGGCGCCGGGTGAGGGCGTGGTCGTGGTCGCGCCGGCGTACCAGTCGCTGTACGAGGTCGCCCGCCACATCGGCTGCGGTGTGACGCGCTGGGAGCTCGAGCCCGAGCGTGACGGCTGGCGGCTCGACTTCGGCCGCCTGGCGCGACTGGTCGACGAGCGCACCCGGATGCTGGTGATCAACTTCCCCCACAACCCGACCGGCCACACCTTGACGCGCCCGGAGCTCGACGCGATCGTCGAGTTCGCGCGCGCGAGAGACCTGTACCTGTTCTCGGACGAGATGTACCGGTTGCTCGAGTACGAGCCGGGCGCACGGTTGCCCGCGGTGTGCGACCTGTACGAGAAGGGGATCTCCCTGGCGGGGCTGTCCAAGGCGTACGGTCTCCCCGGTCTGCGGGTGGGGTGGCTGGCAACCCGGGACCGCACGTTGCCCGGCCGATGGCTGGCCTTCAAGGACTACACGACGATCTGCAGCAGCGCGCCGAGCGAGATTCTCGGGATCATCGCCCTCCGGAGTCGCGAGCCGATCCTCCAGCGCAACCGCGAGATCGTCGCCGGCAACCTCGCGGTCGCGGCGAGGTTCTTCGCCCGGCGTGCGGACCTCTTCGCCTGGCTCGCCCCCGCGGCCGGGCCGGTCGCGTTCCCCGGCTGGCTGGGTGATGAGCCGGTCGAGCGTTTCTGCCGGGAGGCCCTCGAGCGCACCGGCGTGATGATCGTGCCGGCCGGCGTCTTCGAGTACCCGGGGGA
Source organism: Acidobacteriota bacterium (assembly GCA_004298115.1). Taxonomy (GTDB): domain Bacteria; phylum Acidobacteriota; class Thermoanaerobaculia; order Thermoanaerobaculales; family Thermoanaerobaculaceae; genus RBG-13-68-16. The sequence continues at coordinate 22,937 of SCRJ01000152.1, read as the reverse complement.
GCACCTCCGGATCGGCCTGGGCCGCGGAGGCTTCTCCGCGACGCTCGACCGGCTGGAGGAGCATCTGCGCGATCGGCTCGGCTGAAGGGCGTGGCGTGGCGCCGCCGGCCGCCGTCGCCGTGCCGCGGCGAACGCGGCCGGTTACCGCCGCACGTGGTGGCGGAAGAGCTCCTTGAGCGCCAGCAGCACCTGCACGAAGCTGTGCTCCTTGAGAAACTCCTGCAGTTCGTTGCGGGACGTGCCGGCCTGCATCTTCTCCTTGGCGGCTTCGAACAGACCGAAGAAGTCGGAGATCGGTTTGAGGCCCAGCTTGACGAACTGGTTGCGGTACCACGGCGACTCCCTGACGCTCTCCCAGGTGCGGGTCTGCATCGAAACCACGGAGCCGTTCCAGAGCCCGTCGGCGAGCGACGTCACCTCCTGGTAGATCGCGGTCAGGATGACCGCACTGTCGCCGCGCTTGAGGGCGGCCTCGATCTCTTTGGGGCCGAGCGTCGGAGCGGCGGTGGGCACCGCGGCGGCAGGCTCGGGCGCGGGGCTCGGTTCAGGGGCCGGGGCAGGTTCCGCTGCGGGTTCCGGCGGCGCCGCTCCGGCAGTGGGTTTCGGCGCCGCGGCCGGAGCGCGAGGCGGCGCGGCGGCCTCGGCCCGCTCGGCCGGCTCGGCCCGTTCGACCCTTTCGACCCGTTCCCGAGGAGCCCTGGGTGCGTCGTCCGTTGCCACGGCGGGCGGAGGGGCGCTCGTCGTCCGCTTGAGACGCTCCTCGAAGCTCACGAGGAAGCCGAGATCGGACTCGGAGATCGGACGCGCGTACGCGATCCGGTTCAGGATGGTGTCGAGCTCGAGGAACCTGATCCTGAGCATGTGCGCATCCGGCGCGAGCGGGAGGAAGCGTTGCAGCAGATGGGGGGCGGCGGCGATGATGTCGTAGAGGTTGACGAAGCCGGCGAAGTCCAGCGCGTCCACGCTGTCGGAGAGGTTCCAGTTGATGCTCGCCTCGCGCGCCTGTCGCTGCGTGAGGAACTCCCGGAGCTCGCCTGGGATCCCGGTCTCCTCCCAGTTCGAGCCGTGGGTTGAGCGCAGGCTCTCCCGGACGATCTTGCGCAGACGGAGCAGGAGATCGCTGGAGAGCTGGCAGGCGTCGAGGTTGGCGTCGAGTTTGGCCATAGGTGTCCGTCAGTTCCAAGGGTTCGTGGTGCGGAGGTGGGCCCACCCGCGGAGGAAGCGCTCGCGGCGCTCGTACTCCCGTACCGCCAGCAACAGGAGCCTGGCGCGTGAGAGCGGGTCCGGGACGTTGAGGAAACCTTGCTGCTGCTCCGCCGGCATGCCGAGGTCCGCCGTGACGCGCCAGGTGAGCGCGGTGAGGTCGAACGACGCGGCGACGGCGGCCTCGCGGCCGAGGCGCGCGCACAGCCGCTCGTAGCGGGCGCCAAGCAGCCGGCCGACACGGGCGGCCCGCGGTCCCTCGATCTCCGGTTCGGGAAAGCGCTCGGCCCGGACCATCAGGGCGTCGTCGGCCTGGAGCGAGACCAGACGGCACCGGCTCACGCCGTGCAGGGAGGCCGCCCCTTCGCCGCTCTCGCCCAGGATGGCCGTGACTCCGACATCGTGCACCGACTCGCCGTCGGCGAGCGACGCCACGACCGCGCCGCCGTGGTCGCGGGCGCGTGCCAGCACGGCGCGGCGGTCGCCGCCCGCGGACGGGACGGTGCAGCGTTCGCCGGGAAGCAGGACGAGACCCTGCAACGGGTAGAGGGGAAGCAGGAAAACGCCTCGCATTGCCCAATTAGTATACCCGCGGTGCAACGCGGGCCCAAGCGGTCGCACCGTGCGGGCGCGAGGCAAACGCGCGGGGGCGGCGCGCCCCTCGCCGCTCCCGGCTGCGCGTCCGGGGACCTTCCCTCTCAGGCGCCGGCGCCGGGGCGCCCGGCGGCCGCCGTCGAGAACTCCTCGCCGCGGCGGATCGTCGCCATGATGCCGCCCGCCAACAGGACCACGAGTCCGCCCCAGAGCAGACCGATCATCGGCTTGATCGTGAGGTCCACCGAGAACTGCATCGGCACGCCCTCGTCCGGCGGCGCCTTCGGGTCGAGGACCTGGATCTCGACCGTCTTCTCGTTCGGGTTCATGCGACCCGTCCGGACCTTGACGCCCGGGAGGCCCGGGACCTCGGCGTCGTCGTGGCTCTCGCCGTTCGCGCCGCTGTGGAAGAACGGCGTGATCTCGCTCGTCTTGCCGCCGCTCGCGACCTTGAGCACCGCCCCGATGTTGATCTTGCCGGCCTGCGGGTCGAAATCCGAGAGGTCGAAGTCGTCGAAGGTGAGCGTCACGCCCTTGTAGGTCAGGGTCTCCCCGCGGTGGAGCACGGCGCTCTTCGCGACGCCGGCACCGAACCCGGTCACCGCGAGGCGCACGTGCCCGGTGTTGGCGTTGATCCCGTTGAGCGCCACCGTGGCGTCCTTGTAGCCGGCGATCGCCACCGGGTCCCCGACGAACTCGCCATCACCGGCGCTGCGCAGGAACGGCGTCAGCTGCTGCGTCTCGGTCGGCCCCTTGACGGTGAGGTGGGCCCCGATCGCCACCTTCTGCGGGTCCTCGCCGTGCGCGGCGGACATGTCGAAGCCGTCGAAGGTGACGGCGAGCGGCCCGACCTTGCCGGTTTCGCCCTTGCCGAGGTCCAGCGCGTCGCCGTTCTCGGGAGGGCGGCCGGGGTCGAACTCGATCGGCGAGACGTAGACGTCGTGGGTCAGCTGCATGTGGACGTCGGGGTTGGCGACGAGCTGGTTCGACTTCTCGTTGCGGAAGAGGTGGGGGCGCGCCACGTACGTGCGGCCGCCCTTCTCCTGGACCTCGACGAGCATGGCGTCGCGAGCGGTCGGGGTGGGCTTGTCCACCCCCTTGAACGTCAGGGTGTAGCCCATCACCTGCCGGCTCTGCCCCAACGGCAGCACGACTTTCTGCGAGCGGTCGTACGCGGACGAGATGACGATCCCCGCCAGCATCAGGCCGAGCCCGACGTGAGCGAGGTAGCCGCCGGCCGAGCGTATCTTCCCCTGCCTGGCCTCATCCCAGGTCTTGAGCAGGTTGGAGAAGAACGCGAAGATCGCGAGGAGAAGGAACGTGACGTAGAGCACGCCGCGCGCCCCGGCGACGATCCCGACGCCGGTGGCGACCGCCGCCAGCCCGCCGGAGAGCAGCAAGCGGTTGCGGAAGTCCTTGGCGGCGCCTTTCCACTGCAGGAAAGGGACGGTCCCGAGCAGCGCGGCCAGGACGATGCCGATCGGCAGGACCACGCGGTTGTAGAACGCCGGACCCACCTGGGACGGCTTGGTCGCCAGGCGCGTGATGAGCGGCGTGGACGTTCCGAACAGCACCATCGCGGCGGTCCCCAAGAGCGCGGCGATCGCGAGGACGAAGAAGACCGTGCGCGACAGGAACGGCTCGTCGCCCTGCTGCGTCGGGATTTCCCGCCAGCGCCACGCCAGCGCGCCGAAGCCGATGACGAGCGCCCCCGCGAGGTTGGCCACCAGCCAGCCGGTGATGCCGAGGTCCACGAACGAGTGCACCGAGAAGTCGGCGAGCACGCCCGAGCGGGTCAGGAACGTCCCGTAGACCACCAGGACGTAGGCGAGGATCGCGAGCGAAAAGTTGAGTTTTCGGAACCGCCCACGCGCCCGCTGCAGGATCATCCCGTGCACCAGCGCGGCCGAGGCGATCCAGGGGACGAGGGAGGCGTTCTCCACCGGGTCCCAACCCCAGTAGCCGCCCCAGCCGAGGGTCACGTAGGCCCAGTAGCCGCCGAGCAGGATGGCGCACCCGAGCGTGACCACCGTCACCAGACCCCACGGCAGGGCCGCCTTGGTCCACTCGTCGTAGCGCCGGCCCCACAGCGCCGCGACCGCCAGCGCGAACGGAACGGCCGTGGCGGCGTAGCCCAGGAACATGATCGGCGGGTGGATGGTCATCCAGGGGTTCTGGAGGAGGGGGTTGAGCCCCTGCCCGTCGAGCGGGACCTGCCCGGAGGAGAGGTCCGAGATGAAGCGGAACGGGGACTGTTTCAGCAGGATCAGCACCAACGAGAGCTGCGCCACGTTGTAAACCACCATGGTGCGCTCCTCGTAGTGCCTGGCGTAGCGGATGAGCGGCAGGCCGACGACCATGCCCCACATCAGCCAGAGCAGGAAGCTGCCTTCCTGCCCGGCCCACAGGGTGGCGATGAGGTACGGTTTGGGGAGCGACAGGTCGGAGTACGAGTAGACGTAGTGCACCCGGAAGTCATGGGCGAGGATCAGATAGACGAGCACGCCGCCGGCGATGAGGATGGCAACGGTGGCCAGGCCGTAGAGCTGCCGCGCCCACGCGCGGGCCTCTTCGTGGCCACGCACGGTGCGGAAATAGAAGAACGTGGACGCGACGAGGGCGAAAAAGGCCACCCACATCGCGATGGCACCCGGTAGAAACATACTCCCCCCCTGGTTCTTCACGGCGCGCCGGCGCCGCCGACATCACGAGGAGCTGGTGCGAGACTCCTTCTCCTCGATCCCCTGATATTTGGACGGGCACTTCACGAGCAGCTTCTCGGCCTCGAGCGTGCCGCCGTGGAACCGGCCGATCGCCACCACCTGGGTGGCCTCGTTGAAGTTTCCGGGCTTCAGCCCCTTGTAGGCGACGCGCATGACGTCGCCATGTTCGTCTCGGATGCTGAACATCAGGCGGGAGGTGGCCGCGTCGAAACGGTCGGAGCCTTGCACCAACTGGCCCGCGACCTGGACCGCGTCGGCGGTCGAGCGGGCCTGCTGGAAGCTGACGTACGGCGTGAGGTTCGACTTGAACGCCCCGGCGCCAAAGGCGACGAAGGCGATAATCGCCACCAGGCCTGCGATCGTCCACACCGCTCTGCGGTTCATCGCTCCTCCTCCAGCCGGCGCACACGCCGGTCGAGGGCGAGGCAGTACGCGAAAATCCCGAGCCAGATCACCACGGTGACCGCCGCGACCCAGATCAGGCTCTCAGCGTTTGGCATCGCTCACTCCTCCTCGCGCTCTCGACGCGCCAGCCGCACCCGCGCCAGCCGAACGTCCAGAGTGTACAACCAAAAGAACAGTCCAGTAAATCCCACTAACGAGCCGAAGAGGGTCTGCAGCATTCTCGATTCCATCTGGAGTTTGAGCTTGCCGGTGGCGCCGATGATCGTATCCGGGTGCAGAGACCAGTAGATACGCGGCACGACGAAGACCAGGAACGGCATCGTCACGAACGCCAGGATGGCGTACGCCGCGGCCAGGCTCGCGCGCCGTTCCTCGTCCGGAACTGCTTCCCGCAGTGCGAAATAGGCGGCGTAAACGAGGAGCAGGATCGCGATCGAGACCTCGCGCGGGTCCCAGTTCCAAAATGAGTTCCACATCACATTCGCGAAGATCGATCCGGTGACCGTCGCCAGCAGCGAGAAGATCAGGCCCAGCCTGGCGGCGGCCGCGGCGCGCGCGTCGTCGAGCGGGTTCCGGGTGCGCAGGTAGCGCAACGACGCCACCAGGTTGACGCAGAACGCCAGCACCGCGACCCACGCCTGCGGCACGTGGAAGAAGACGATCCGGGACGACTCTCCCTTGAACCCCGCCGCCGCGGGCGCCCAGAAGAACGCCGCCGCGATCACCAGCGCCATCCAGGCCCCCAGCAGCCAGTGCAGGGCGGTCCTCACGCGAGTGTCAGTCATGCCACACCACCGGGAACAGGTACACGGACACGGTCAAGACGGCACCCCCTAGCGAAACCACCCCTTGCAGGGCCGGAACGACGGCCGCCAACTCGGCGCTCGCCGCCGCCGCCCGCGTCCCCTGGATCAGCATCACGAGAAGCGGCAACACCAGCGGCACCGAGAGGATAGCAAAAAGCGTGGTGGAGCCCGACGCGCGGGCGATGATCGCCGCGACGATCGTCGCGGTTGCCGCCAGGGCCACCGCCCCGGCCGCCAGCACCAGCACCAGACCGGCCACGCCGCGCACGGCGTACCCCATGAGGGCGCAGTACAGCGGCACGATGAGGGTGAAGAGGGCAATGAGCAAGATCAGGTTGAACAGGTACTTGCCGGCGAAGACCGCGAGCGGCCGGGCCGCCAGCCGCAGCGCCTTGGCGGTGTGGGCGTCCTCCTCCTTGACGAACACCCGCGAGAGGCCGGAGGTGGCGGCAAAGAACAGGATGATCCAGAGCAGGGCCGAGAGCAGGTGCGGGCGGTCCTGCTCCTGGATCTGGTACGGGCCGATCTGGTACGCGACGACGATCAACGTGGTGACGCCGAACAGGCCGATCGCGTTGAGCGCGACGCGGCTGCGCAGCTCCGAGATGAGCTCCTTGCCGAGGACGGCGAGGCTCTCAGAGAGCAAGGTCGAGGCGCGCATCGCCCCAGGCGATCTCCCGTGGGTCGTTGGTGGCGACGGCGACCGCCGCGTGGGGGCGGAAACGGGCGACCAGCGCCGCCACCGCCTCGTGTCCGGCGGCATCGAGGTTCGACGAGGGCTCGTCGAGGAGGAGGACCGCCGGCGCGTGCAGCGCCGCCTGCGCCAGCTTGACCCGCTGCTTCATCCCGGAGGAGTACGTCCCCACGGGGCGATGGTGCTCGCGCGCCGGCAGGCCGAGCGTCTCGAGCAGCCCGCCGAGCGTCGCGTCGGCGACGGCGTGGCCGCGCAGGCGGCCGAAGAAGCGGAGGTTCTCGAGCGCCGAGAGCTCGTCGTACACCGCCATGTCCGGCGACGCCATCCCGAGGTTCTCGAACCAGTCGCGCCGCGGCACGTCGACGTCCCCGCGGCGGTACGACACCGCACCTCGCGAGGGCCGCAAGACCCCGGCCAGGATGTTCAGGAGGGTGGACTTCCCCGCGCCGTTGGGGCCCGCGACGACCAGCACCTCGCCCGGGCGCAGCGTGCCCGACACCGCGGCCAGCACCGGCCGCGCGCCGAAGCGCTTGCCCACCCTCGAGAACTCCACCGAGATCCCCGCCATGGTCGTCGAGATTATCACGCCGCCCCGGTCGCCCGGCAGGCGCCCCGACCCCGATGCTAGACTCCGGGCGTGAAGCCGCTTCCGGCACGTCTCGGGCGCCTGGCGGCGCGGGTCTTCCCCTGGCCGCTGCTGCCGGTCGGCGGTGCGGCCGCGGCGGCCGCCGCCAGCGCGGCGGCGCTCGCCGCCGTCGCCGCGTCGCGCCTGCTGCTGCTCCCGGCGGGGCCGTGGGAGCAGGACGAGGCACTGATGGCTTGCGGCGTCCTCGACTTCGACCCCGCCCGCCACATGCCGCTGCCGCCCGGTTTCCCGCTCTGGATCGCGATCGGAAAGACCGTGCGCAAGTTCGGCGTCGCCGACCCGCTCGTCGCGTTGCAGGTGGCGAGCGCCCTCCTTTCGGTCGTCGCGATCTGGGCCCTCGTCGGGTTGTGGGAAGGCGTCGCCGGGCGCAAGGTGGCCCTCGCCGGGGCGGCGCTGGCCGCGTTCATCCCCGGCGTGTGGTTCCACGCCGGGCGCGCCCTGTCCGAGACGCCCTCGGCGGCCCTGGCGGTGATCGGGTTCGCGCTCTGGCTGCGGGGGGGCCGCGACGGCTTCGTCCCCGGGGTGGTCGCGGTGACCTGCGCCGCTCTCGTGCGCCCGCCGCTCGCGCCGTTCTTCATCCTCGCGGTCGTGCTGGCCACCTGGTGGGTCCGGCGCGAGCCGCGCCTCGTCGCGGCCGGCGTTGCGGCGGGCGGCGCCGTGCTGGCCGGGGTGATGGTGCCGGCGGCGCTCGCCGCCGGCGGTTGGGGGATGCTCCTCGAGGTCAGTGAGGCCCACGCCGGCGAGCACTTCGCCACCCTCGGCACCGAGTCGTGGGCGCTGGCGAGCATCGGTTTCGTGCGCGGCCTCGGCACGCCCGCGTTCGCGGCGCTCCTCCTCGTGCTGGCGGCGGTCGGGTGGTGGGGGTGGAGGCGCGCCCTCGGCGGGCGCTGGTGGGCGGGCGCGCTCGCCGGCGCCACGCTCGTGTTCGTGCTGGAGTTCATGGACAACCGGAACTACCCCCGGTACTGGGTGCTGGTGTGGCTGCTGCTGGCGACGCCGGCCGTGGCCGGGGCCGCCCGGCTCGGCCGCTCGCGCGCGGCCGGCATCGCGGCGTCGGGTGTCGGCCTCGTCGCGGCCGTCGGCTGGGGGTTCCCCGCGGTGTGGCACATTCACCGCCACCGGCTACCGGTGGTCGCCGCGCTCGCCGCGGCCGCGAGCGAGGGACCGGGCGTCCTGATCTACGAGGATCAGCTCTTCTCCTTCCGCAACCTCGCCGCCATCAGCGGGCGGCTGCCCGTCGACTCCCTCCGCCTGACCGAGATGCGTCGGGCCGGCCCGCGGATCGCCGGGGCCCCGTTCTGGCTGCTGGCCGAGGAGCCGGGCGAGGACCTGCCGTGCCCGATCTCGCAGGTCATGACGTACGAGTGCCGGCAGCCGGCGGTGCAGCGTCTCTCGCAGGAGCGGTTCCTGCGCGTGCGCCTGGTCAAGAACCCCGTGCTGGTGGCCCGCGGCGGGTCGCCGGTCGAGTTCGAGGGGACCGGACGGTTCGTCTGGTGCGGCGACCGCGCCGACCTGCTGGCGCCGCGGGTGAGCGGCCCGGGGACGTTCGCCCTGGCCGTCGAGGTCCACCCGAGCCTGCACGACGTCCCGGCCGAGGCGCGAGTGGACGGCGTACGCACCTGGAGCGGCCGGGTCTCGGCCGGAACGCAGGTCATCCCGATTCCGGTCCCGGCGGCGGCGACCTCCCCGAACCTGCTCTGGGTCGAACTCGGTCTCGGCGCGGAGGCCGGTTCGAGGGGGGACGACCGGGCGCTCGCGCTGCGGATCTTCGACGTATCGCTGCAGGCGCCGCCGCACGTCGGGCCGGTGGTCACCTTCGTCCCGGAGCGCGCCTCGCTGCTCGGAGCCTGCGCCGAAGCGGAGGGGACCTACCCGGCCGAGGTGCTCGGCAACCCGCCGCGGCTCGCCGCCTGGACCGGCGCGCACGCCGCGTTCACGTTCCCCGCCGGAGCGGGGCTCGTCGCGATCGAGTTGCTGGCGCCGAGCGCGCAGCCGGCCACGGTGGTCATCCGGTTGGGCGGCGGCCAGGCGTCCGTGACCGTCGGACCCGAGCCGGCGACCGTCGCCCTGCCGGTGCCGCCGGAGCTGGCGCGCACGGGCCGGGTTCGCCTCGAGCTGTCGAGCAGCACCTTCGTGCCGGGGGGCCGCGATACCCGGTCGCTGGGGGTGGCGGTCGAACGGGTGTGGTACGTGCCGGCCGGGCGGCCGCTGCCGTTCGGCGGGTAGGGCGGCGCGAGAATGCCGCGCGCGGCCGGTTTGTTAACGCCGGGCGGGGTGTGGCAAAGTATGGAGCCGGGGGGATCATGTCACGAGGGTTGATCTGGAGCGGGGTGTTGTTGACGGCAATGGTCGGGCTGTGCGCTGCCGGCTGCGGCGGGGGCTCCCAGGTGGCCGCGGGTGGAGGCGCATCGGCGGTTGCGTGGGAGCGCGACCTGCCCTCCGCGCTGGCGCGGGCCGGCAACGAGAAGAAGGTCGTGATGGTCGACTTCTACACCGACTGGTGCAAGTGGTGCCGGCGTCTGGACGAGACCACGTTCGCCGACGGCAGCGTGCAGAAAGCGCTGCAGGGCGTGGTGACCGTCCGGCTCAACGCCGAGAAGGACGGCCGCGACGCGGCCGCGCGCTTCAACGTGGACGGGTTTCCGACCATCATCTTCCTCGATCCGTCCGGCAGCGAGATCGGCCGCATCCCCGGCTACATGGAGCCCGGCCCGTTCCTCCAGGAACTGACCACCATCGTCCAGAAGGGGTGAGCCCCGGCGGCGCCGGTCAGCGGCGGCCGCTCTGCGCTTCCTCGGCCAGCTTGAGGTCGGCGGCCGCGATCGCTTCGGGCGTGGTCGGCGGCTCGCCCGGCCTCGGGGTGTAGTGGGCGAGTTGCTGGAGCCACGGGAGCGCGACCAGGGCGTGCGCCGCGGCGCTGCACTCGATCGGCTCGCGGCCGGTGGGGATCGACTCCAGGATCACCGCGTCGCCGCAGAGCGGGATCGCACGCAGACCGGTGTTCTTGTCGATCGGGAGGAGGGTCACCCCGGCCGGGACCGGAAACTCCTCCTGGCGCACCGCGTCGCTCTGCCCCTCCATGTACCCCTTCATGAACTGCATCCAGGTCGGCAACGCCGCCACCGCACCGGTCATGTGGTTGCCGATCGGCTCCTTCAGGTCGCGTCCGATCCAGACGCCGCACGTGATGCGTGGGGAGAAGCCGATGAACCATGCGTCGGTGAAGCGGTCGGTGGTGCCGGTCTTGCCCGCGAGGTGGCCCGGGAGGGACGCGGCCGCCGCCGCGGTGCCGCGTTGGATCACGCCCTCCATCACGTGCGTCATGAGGTAGGCGACGTCCTCGCGGACCGCCTGGCGCACCGTGGGCTTCGTCGTGAGGATGTCGTTGCCCTCCTCGTCGCGGACGCGGGCGATGAAGTACGGCTGGGCGAGCTGGCCGCGGTTCGCGATCCCGCTGTAGGAGGAGGTCAGCTCCAGCAGCGGCAGCTCGAACGTGCCGAGGGCGAGCGAGGAGTAAGGCGCAAGTGGCTCCTTGACCCCGAGGCGGTGCGCGACGTCGATGACGGCCTGGCCGGTGACGAGCTGTTGGATCTTCGCCGCCGAGGCGTTGAGGGAGTGCTCGAACGCGTGCCTGAACGTCACCAACCCCTCGTACCGGCGTTCGTAGTTGAGTGGCACGTACGTGTTGAGGCCCTTGTCGTCGGGCAGCAACGCGGGGCCGTCGAAGATGATGTCGGCGGGCGAGAAGCCGTGCTCCCACGCCGCGAGGTACACGAACGGCTTGAACGCGGAACCGCACTGGCGCTTGGCCTGCATCGAGCGGTCGAACTGCGAGCGGCCGAAGTCGAACCCGCCGACGAGCGCCAGGATCGCGCCGGTGCGGTTGTCGAGCACCACCATCGCCCCTTCGACCTTCGGTTCGGGAACGAGGGCCACCGTCAGCGGCTGCGTCCGGGCGGCAGGGATCGCCTGCAGGCGCACGAGCACGACGTCGCCCCGCCGGAGCAGGCGCAGGAGGTTCGTGCGGCCGGTCCAGCTGGCGCCCGCAACCGGCAGGACCGCGGGGCGCCCCGCGATCAGCAAGGCGGCGCTCGTCGCCTGCACGTCGGTCGCCACCGCGTAGACGAGCTCGTCCTTGCGCCAGCGGATGAACGGCCAGCTGTCGTCGCGGTACTCGCTGGGGTCCCGCACGCCGAGGGCGAGGGCGTTGCGGCGCGCGCCCGGCCAACCGAGACGCTCCTGCACCCCGACCAGCCCCTCGCGCAGCGCGTCCTCGGCCAGCGCCTGCAGCTTGCTGTCGAGCGTGGTGTCGATCTCGAGACCGCCCTCGAGCATCTTCTTGGAGCCGAAACGGCTCTCGATCGAGCGGCGGACCTCCTCGACGAAATACGCGGCGGTCACGTTGCGGTCGTGGTGCGCCGACGCCCCGAGCGGCGCCTGGCGGGCCGCCTGCCACGCCGCCTTGTCGATGTACTTCTCGGCGAGCATGCGGTCGAGCACGTGGTTGCGCCGCTCGAGGGCGCGCTTCGGGTAGTCGATCGGCGACAGCTCCCCGGGCCGTTGCGGCAGGCCGGCGAGCAGCGCCGCCTCGGGCAGCGTCAGCTCCTTGGCCGACTTGCCGAAGTAGAACCGGGACGCGGCCTCGACGCCGTAGTTGCCGTGGCCGAAGTTCACCTGGTTGGCGTACATGGTGAAGATCTGGTCCTTGGAGAAGCGTTGCTCGATCTCGATCGCGAGGAGCATCTCCTTGATCTTGCGGGCGAGCTTCTTCTCCCGCGAGAGCAGCCCGAGCGAGCGCGTGAGCTGCTGCGTGAGCGTCGACGCGCCCTGCGACCAGCGCCCCGTGATCAGGTTGCGCAGGGCGGCGCGCACGATCCCCTGCGGGTCGACGCCGGTGTGGCGGTAGAAGTTGGCGTCCTCGACCGCGATCACGGCGTCGCGAAAGACCGACGGGATCTCCTCGCTGCCCACCGGGATGCGGCGCTCGGCCGCGAACGAGCCGAGCGTCGAGCCGTCGCGCGCCAACACGTGGGTCGACGCCGCCGGACGGTACGTGGTGAGGGCCTCGACCGCCGGGAGGTCCACGAACCGCGACAGCACGAGGCCGATCACGGCCCCGATCCCGAGACCGATGAAGGCGCCGACCAGGAGCCAGCGGAGGAGAGCCTTGCCCATCCCGCGGAGCTTGACGGTGCCCCCCCACCGTGTCAAGCACCTCGCAAAAGCGCCGCCGGTGGGCGCCGCCGATAGCGGACCATCTGCGTTGTCGGGCTGCGGCGGTTCGGATCCTCATGTGGCCTCCGGCCACACTCCGGTCCGACCGCCTCGTCCTCCTAGCCAGGGGCCAGGTATCACACTTTGTTCGCGGTTCGGCAGCGAGGGTCCGCCGGCCGAGCGAGATGGCTCCCCAATCGTCATGCCGCTGGCACCAAAGTGTGATAGCTGGCCCCTACCACTCTCGGCGGCGCGGCTACACGCCCCAAGTGGCGAATCCCTGCCTATCGTTGACCTCTTCGTCTTCGAGGGAGGGGCAAGGAGCCGCTCGGCCTGCGGCCGGCGCAGCCACTGACCACTGACCACGGACCACGGACCACGGACCACGGGCCACGGACCACGGACCACGGACCACGGGCCACGGACCACGCCGTAGATGCGGGGCGCGGCGCGTGCTAGCGTGTTGCGATGGAGTTTCGACTTCCGAAGGCGTACCCGGGCGGTGCGAAGCAGCCGCCGGGGTGGCTGCGCTGGGCCGGAATCGGGGGCGGCGTGGTCGTCGCCCTCCTGTTCCTGGCGCTCCTGGCGGGCGTGTTCTCCGCCCGGCGCGTGCTGGCGTGGGGGCTGCAGCGCGTCACCACCCGCGTCGTCGCGGCGCTCCCCGCCGACCTGGCGCCGGCCCGGCGGGAGGAGCTCTGCCGCCGCCTCGACTGCGTGGTGCGCGAGGCGCGGACCGGGCGCCTCGACGAGCGCCGCCTCGGGGAGTTGGCGCGAGCGTGCACGGACGCGGTCAGGGCCGGGCGGGTGAGCCCGGAGGCGCTCGACCGGATCGAGGTGCTCTCGGGCGGCCTGTGCGCCGAAGGCGGGGGGGAGCTGCCGAATTGAGCCAATCGTTCAAGCTCGCGGCGCCGTTCGCGCCGGCCGGCGACCAGGGGGCGGCGATCGAGCGTCTGGTGCGCTCCTTCGAACAGGGCGTGTACGCGCAGACGCTACTCGGCGTCACCGGCTCCGGCAAGACGTTCACCGTCGCCAAGATGATCGAGCGGTTGAACCGTCCGACGCTGGTGCTCTCGCACAACAAGACGCTCGCCGCGCAGCTCTACCAGGAGTTCAAGTCCTTCTTCCCGGAGAACGCGGTCGAGTACTTCGTCTCCTACTACGACTACTACCAGCCCGAGGCGTACGTGCCGTCCTCCGACACCTTCATCGAGAAGGAGACCTCGATCAACGAGGAGATCGACCGCCTGCGCCTGTCGGCGACGCGCGCGCTGTTCGAGCGGCGCGACGTGCTGATCGTCGCGTCGGTGTCGTGCATCTACGGCCTCGGCGACCCTTCCGCCTACTACGGCATGCTCCTCCTGCTCGAGCCCGGGGGCGCGCCGGGGATGGACGCGGTGCTGCGCCAGCTCGTCGCGATGCAGTACGAGCGGACGCAGCTCGACCTCGTGCCGGGCGCGTTCCGGGTGCGCGGCGACGTGCTCGAGATCTACCCGCCCTACGACGACCACGCGGTGCGCGTCGAGTTCTTCGACCGCACCGTCGAGCGCGTCCGCCGCATCGACCCGTTGCGCGGCACCGTGCTCGAGGAGGTGGACTCGCGCCTCGCGGTCTACCCGTCCTCGCACTACGTCGTCACGCGCAAGGTGATCGACGAGGCGCTGGTGGACATCCGCGCCGAGCTGGACGAGCGCAGCAAGGAGCTGACCGCCGCCGGCAAGCTGCTCGAGGCGCAGCGCCTGGCGCAGCGCACCATGTTCGACCTCGACATGCTCGCCGAGCTCGGCTACTGCAACGGCATCGAGAACTACTCCCGCCACCTCACGCGCCGGAAGGCCGGCGAGCCGCCGCCGACGCTGCTCGACTACTTTCCGGAGGACTGGCTGCTCGTGGTCGACGAGTCGCACGTCTCGGTCTCGCAGGTGCGCGGGATGTACCACGGCGACCGCTCGCGCAAGGAGACCCTCGTCGAGTTCGGGTTCCGGCTGCCGTCGGCGCTCGACAACCGCCCGCTCACGTTCGCGGAGTTCGAGGGGCGGATCCACCAGGCGTTGTTCGTGTCCGCGACGCCGGGCCCCTACGAGCTGGAGCACTCGGAAGGCGAGGTCGTGGAGCAGCTCATCCGCCCGACCGGCCTGCTCGACCCGGAGATCGTGGTCAAGCCGGCGCAGGGCCAGGTGGACGACCTGCTCGCGCGCATCCGCGAGCGCGTCGCCGTCGGCGAGCGGGTGCTGGTGACCACGTTGACGAAGCGCATGGCCGAGGACCTCACGCAGTACTTCGCCGAGCTCGGCGTGCGGGTGCGCTACCTGCACAGCGAGGTCGAGGTGCTGGAGCGCACCGCGATCCTGGCCGACCTGCGGCGCGGGGCGTTCGACGTGCTGATCGGCATCAACCTGCTGCGCGAGGGTCTCGACCTCCCCGAGGTCTCGCTGGTCGCGATCCTCGACGCCGACAAGGAAGGGTTTCTGCGCAGCACGACGTCGCTGGTGCAGACGATCGGGCGCACCGCGCGCAACGTCCACGGCACCGCGATCCTCTACGCCGACCGGATGACCGACTCGCTCGCCAAGGCGATCTCCGAGACGAACCGGCGGCGCGCGACTCAAGAGGCGTACAACCGCGAGCACGGCATCGAGCCGGCAAGCATCATCAAGGACATCGCGAGCCCCTTGCTGCAGCTCTCCAACCTCGACTACCACGACGCGGGTTTACTGCCGCCGCGGGTGGGGGAGGCGGAGATCACCGACCCGGCGTCGCTCGCCAGGGCGATCGCCGAGCTCGAGAAGCAGATGAAGGCGGCGGCGAAGCGGCTGGAGTTCGAGGAAGCGGCCGGCCTGCGCGACCGCATCAAAGAGCTGCGGGCGCAGCAGATCTACAAGACGTAGCGCGCCAGGTGCGTCCGCGGAGCGCCATGGGGTCGGCGGGCGCCGGACCCGGCGCCCACGCGCCATGCCCGCTCGGCGCCGGCGGGTCGTCCCGAGGCCGAGCCTTGACTGCCTCCGGTACGGCGCTACGATGAGACCGGTCGAGAGAGTGGACGCGAGCGGCCGAGGCGCGCTCGCGCGTGCGGCTCGGGCGGAGCCAGCGGACCGGGGGGCGCCGGCAGGACGATGACGACGGCCCACGGGCGGGGTGGCCCCTCCGCTCGGGGAGGGGCCGTGGACTTCGGGAACGCAGTATCCCGAGTAGGTTTCATCGCGGGCCTGTCCACCGCGATCGACCTCATGGACCCCGCCCTGCACCTGCACCATCGGTGGGTGGCCGTACTCGCCGGCCGCATCGGCCAGGCCATGGGGCTCTCCGACGCCGAGGTGCGCACGCTGATGCTGGCGGGCCTGCTGCACGACATCGGCGCCCTCTCCCTGACCGAGCGCCTGGCGCTGATGAGGTTCGAGGAGCCGTCCGAGCGTTCGCCCGGCCACGCCGAGCACGGCGAGGTCGGGTACCAGCTCCTGCGGGGGTTCGGGCCGCTGCGGGAGGTGGCACGCGCGATCCGCTTTCATCACGTCGAATGGCGCCCGGGCCGCGGACACGGGGAACGAGGCGTCGGAGTCCCCGCCGCGAGCCATATCCTCCATCTGGCCGACCGTCTCGCCGTCGTGCTCGGCCCCGGCACGGACCTGCTGCAACAGGCGTCACGCGTGAGCAGGGTGATCAGGCTGCAGCGCGGCGAGGTCTTCGCCCCCGCCCCCGTCGACGCGCTCCTGGACGTCGCCGCGCGGACGGGTTTCTGGCTCGAGACCCGGGACTCCGTGGAAACGGACTCCTGGCTCGACCGGTGGAAAGACTTGCCCTCCGAGGCGGTCGAGCTCGGGCCGCTCGCCGAGCTGTTCTGCCGGCTCATCGACTTTCGCAGCCGTTTCACCTCGACCCACACGAGCGGGGTGGCCGCGATGTGCAAAGCGATCGGAGACCTCTGCGGGTTGCCGGGAGACCGCGTCGAGGCCCTCGAGGTGGCCGGCCACCTGCACGACCTCGGGAAGGTCTCGGTCCCCGTGGAGTTCCTCGAGAAGCCCGGCGCGCTGACCGCGCCGCAGTACCTGCGGGTCCAGGCCCACAGCTACGAGACCTACCGGATCCTCAGGGCGTCCGGCGTGCCGGAGGATATCGTCGCCTGGGCTTCCTACCACCATGAACGCATCGACGGCCGGGGCTACCCGTTCCACCTCGGAGGGGAGAGCCTGTCCCTCGAGAGCAGGATCGTGGCCGTGGCGGACGTCTTCACGGCCTTGACCGAGGACCGTCCGTACCGGAGCGGCATGGACGCCGCGGCCGTGGTGCGCATCCTGAGGCGGATGGGCGGCGGCGCCCTCGACGCTGACCTCACCGCTCTCGTCGGCGCCCACGCCGCCGACCTGAACGCCGAAAGGGCGCAGGCGCAGGGCCGCGCCAAGATAGCGTACGAGAGCTTCCTGGGTCGGATCGGCCCGGCCACCTGCTGACACGGCGGGTGAGGGAGGCCGAGATCACCGACCCGGCCTCGCTCGCGAAGGCGATCGCCGAGCTCGAGAAGCAGATGGAGGCGGCGGCGAAGCGGCTGGAGTTCGAGGATGCCGCCGGCCTGCGCGACCGGATCGAGGAGCTGCGCGCAGCGGATCTGCGGGGCGCAGCGAACGGGCGACGGGCCGCTTCCGAACCCGCAACGATGCGGCCGGCGAGCGCCAAGCGCCGTCTTCGAACCCTCGGAATGACCGCGCAGGCCGCCCGCTCGGACACTTTCGGCGCCGCCACTCCGGCGGGCCGACAACGAGGGGACCGCGGGCCAACCGCCGGGTAGTTCCTACCTAATTCACGCCTCCGATCCCGGGTACAAAATGCGCTATCCCACGCGCCGCCAGAGGGCTAGATTCGACGTTGACCGAGAAAGAGGGCACACTGTGAAATCCATCGAGTCGGCTGTGAAATCCATCGAGTCGGGTGGTTGTTTTGGGGGCGTCGGCACTGGGGAACCCCGGGGACCCGGGACCTGGAGGTGGAGGGTGAAGGCGAACCTGATTGCGCGAGCGACTGTTCTGGGCGCGGTCGTCGTGGTTGCAGGGCTCGGCGCGATCCGGCCGGCAGCGGCGCAGGGCTTCTATCTTGGTGGCGCCTTGAGTCACGCGGCGATCAACGCGACCGTCGTAGATGAGACGAGAAACTCGTACAAGTTCTTCCTGGGCTATGAGTTTCCTGTCTTCCTCGGGGTCGAGGCCGCGTGGGTCAACTTCGGCAAGTTCGACGGCGTGATCACCTCGGCGGGGGGCAGCACGCGGGTTGGGTACGACGCCAAGACCGCAACCGCCGCCCTCACCGGCCGGATCCCGATCGGCCCTCTCGTCACGCTCTACGCGAAGGGCGGCTACATGTACTGGAGCACCGACGTGGCGCTCACCGGCACCGCGACCGACCCGCATTTCGAGGCCGGGACGGACCACGGGCATGACCCGTTCTACGGTGCCGGTTTGCGGTTCAACTTCGGCAAGCTTTCGGTCTTGGCCGAGTGGGAGAAGTACAAACTCCGGGATGTGGACATCAACGCGGTCAGCGCCGGGGTCCGCGTCACGCTGTGAACCGGTGCGGCGTACGGAATCGTGAACGTTCGCAGAAGGAGACACACGCCATGGGAAAGATTCTGGCCGTCTCGCTCATCATCTGTTCGGCGGTCTTCACCTCGTTCGGCCGGGCGCAGGGGTATTCGCAGTACGAAGCTTTCTCGCCCGACCAGCTCGACAACCTGCTGGCGCCGATCGCGCTGTACCCCGATCCGCTGCTGGCGCAGGTCCTCGTCGCGGCAACCTTCCCGGACCAGATCGACGATGCGGCCCGCTTCGTCCGCGCCGACCCCAACCCGGGCGACGTGGACGGGCAGTGGTGGGACGTCAGCGTCAAGGCGGTCGCACACTACCCGACCGTCGTGGCGATGATGGCCGACAAACTCGACTGGACGACGGCCCTGGGGCAGGCGTACGCCTATCAGTCCACCGACGTCATGGCCTCGATCCAGCGGCTGCGCGCCCAGGCGCAACGGGCCGGCAACCTCTACTCCACCTCGGAGATCCAGGTCGTCGACTCGGGCGGCGAGATCGAGCTGTGGCCGGCGCAGCCCCAGTACCTGTACGTGCCGCAGTACGACCCGGCGGTGGTCTTCTTCGCCCGGGCGCCGCTGTACTTCGGCGCCCGCTTCTTCATCGGGGCGTGGCTCAACTTCGACTTCGACTGGGGCCAGCACCGCGTCTTCTATCACGGCTGGGAAGGCGACCGGGGATGGATCGGGCGCAGCCGCCAGTACATCCGGCCCAACCCCATCTACGTGAACAACACCTATCGGACGATCGTGATCAACCGCAGGGTCCTCGATCGCCGGGTGAACTACGGCGCGCTGAACCGTTACGACGACGTTCATCGCACGACGAACTTCAACAAGTTCCGCGCCAACACTCGCGTCGTGACACAACCGCCGGTTCAGCCCTACCGTGCGCCGGTTCAGCCGTGGCGCGTGTCGGTCCCCAACAAGATCATCACCCGCAACATCGACACCACCGACCGGAGGATCAACGACTTCCGCGGCCATCTGCCGCAACCGCCCGTGCAGGTCCACGTGCCGGTGGCGCCGGCGTTCAACCCGGTTCGAGGCGTCTTCGATCCGCGTGTGATCAGCCAGCGCGGCCAAACCAGTCGCGCGCTGGTTCGGCCGATTCCGGCCCCGGTCGTGCGCCGCGAGGTGGTGAAGCAACGTCCGCGCCCGCCTGTGATTCAAAGGAAGGACAAGAAGGACGGGAACAAGCATTGAGCTGGGGGCGACCATGACGACACACTGCGAGCCGACACGGCCTGAGGGTGGGAAAGGGATGGAGCGTATGGGCATGCCACAACCGACGAGGTCAAGGGAACTTCCCCTTCGCGTCCCGATTTCGCGAGCGCTGCTGGCTTGCCTCTCGATCGGGACGTTATGCGCCGCTTCGGTGCTCGCTGCGGCGCGGACGGCGCCGAAGCAGGAACGCTTCGCCACGCCCGAAGCGGCTCTGCAAGCGCTCGTGAAGGCGGTGAAGGCCGGCGACCATCCGGCGTTGGCTGCGATCTTCGGGCCGGACCACGAGCAGCTGATGTCCGGCGACCCGGTCGCCGACGCCAACGCGCTCAAGGAGTTCGCCGCCGACCTCGACGAGTACGCGGCGGTCGAAAAGGTCGACGACGCGACGTACACGCTCGTCGTCGGCACGGAGCACTGGCCGTCGCCGATCCCGATCGTCAAGGACGGAAAGAAGTGGCGCTTCGACACCGCCGCGGGGATCGAGGAGATCTCGAACCGGAGGATCGGCGAGAGCGAGCTTTCCACGATCGCGACGTGCCGCGCCTACGTGGTGGCGCAGTGGGAGTACTACACCCAGGCGAAGGACGCGTCCGAGGACGGCCTCGCCGTCTACGCGCAGAAGTTCATCAGCACGCCGGGCGAGCGCAACGGCCTCTACTGGGAGGTCCCCGAGGGCGGCCAACCGAGCCCGATGGGGAGCCTGGTGGCACAGGCCCAGGAGGAGGGCTACCAACTGGGCGTGGCCAAGAGCGGCGACGCGCCGAAGCGCTCTCCGTACCACGGGTACTTCTACAAGATCCTCAAGGCCCAGGGGCCGTATGCGCCTGGGGGCAAGTTCAGCTACGTCATCAACGGCAACATGATCGCCGGCTACGCGCTGATCGCATACCCCGCCAAGTGGGGCAGCTCGGGCGTCATGACGTTCATCGTCAACCAGCAGGGCCGCGTGTACGAGAAGAACCTGGGCTCCGACACCGCCACGCTCGCCGCCGCGATCACCGAGTACGACCCCGACCCGAGCTGGAAGCTGGTCGAGGCGCAATAGGCGGTCGGGGAATCGGCGCCCGGCTCGACGCCGGCGGCAGAGGAGCGGGCTCGAGATGGCCCGGAAAGGCAGGGAGGAGTCATGAGCTCGACCACGCTGATCATCCTGATCGTCGTATTGGTCCTTCTGTTTGGCGGGGGAGGCGGCTACTACTACAGGAGCAGACGGTACTGAGCCGCGTGCCCAAGTCCCGGCGTCGGCTCCCACTCCGGCCCTGAGCCCGGTTTCAATTGGCCCGCGCCGGGCGTTGGAGCGACGCGGAGGCCGGGAGCGGCATCTGCCCATGGAGCGCTCTCGATGCGGATCGGGCCTGTGCAGCCGCGGGCCCGCTGCGCTCGCCATGCCCGTGGAACGCATCCCGGGGGCGCTTCGGCCGTGGTGGCCCCCCGTCCTCGATGCGTCGATAACGTTGCCGCAGGTCCCGGCGGGCCCGGCGAGCCGGGCGAGCCCGTCACGATTGCGCACCGGGCGTTCCTGCCTCTCTGGGAGGCCGAATCCGGTCTCGCCACGCTCGATCCAAGAGAGCTGATCGATTGCAGGCGCGGCAGTCGGTTCAGCGGTTGCGCCGCCTACGGTCCGTCGGCCGCTCCGTTCTTTGACGGCCGGCCGGTGCGATCGCCGGCATGGCGACCTCAGGTCCTGAGGAAAGCCAACAGGTCGGCGTTGAGCCGGTCCTTGTGCGTATACGCGACGCCGTGGGGTGCGCCGGCGTAGATCTTGAGGGTGGCATTCTTCACCAATTTCGATGAGCGCAGAGCGGCGGCACCGATCGGTACGATCTGGTCGTCGTCGCCGTGAACGACTAGGGTCGGCACGTCGAACTTCTTGAGGTCCTCGGAGAAATCCGTTTCGGAGAACGCCTTGATGCAGTCGAAGGCGTTCTTGTGCCCGGCCTGCATCCCCTGGAGCCAGAACGAGTCCATCACGCCCTGTGAGACCTTGGCGCCGGGCCTGTTGGCGCCGAAGAACGGGCCGCTGGCGAGATCCTTGTAGAGCTGCGAGCGATCGGCGAGGGACCCGAGGCGGATCTCGTCGAACACCGCAATCGGCAATCCGCTGGGATTGGCCGCCGTCTTCAGCATCAGCGGCGGGACGGCGGAGATCAGCGCGGCCTTGGCCACCCGTTTCGTGCCGTGGCGGCCGATATAGCGGGCCACTTCGCCGCCGCCCGCGGAAAAGCCGATCAGGGCGGCCCCTTTCAGGTCGAGCGCTTCGATTAGCTCCGAGAGGTCGTCGGCATAGGTGTCCATCTCGTTGCCACTCCAGGGCTGGCTCGACCGCCCATGGCCGCGACGGTCATGGGCAATGCAGCGATAGCCGTTCCAGGCCAGGAACACCATCTGAGCCTCCCAGCTGTCCGCACTCAGGGGCCAGCCGTGGCTGAACACCACCGGCTCTCCTGCGCCCCAGTCCTTGTAATAGATCTGCGTACCGTCCTTCATCGAGATCGTGCTCACTGTCTTCCTCCTTCTCCAGGAGTGGGTGCCGTGGACCGTTCCTGTCCGCCCAACGCTCCCGGTCAGCTGCCCGGCCCGGTGCAGTACGCAACGAGCTCCAAGAATTCGACCTGACGGGCTGGCTCCTCCCCGAGCCGGGCGGCCCGTCTCCCAGGTTCACCGCCTCAATCCAGGTCCTCGGTTCACCCGAGGCGGAACAGGCGGTCATGCGAGTGTCCGTACGGCCCCGTCCCGTTGCCGGCCTTGCGCAGGTCCATGGCGGCGGCACGACCGAGTCCCCGTCGCGCGCCAGGCGCTCCTCCCTTTCGTGGACGACGAATCGCGCACGGCGTTTCTACTCCCGAGCCAGCGCTTCGATGGGGTCGAGCCGTGCGGCCTTCCTGGCCGGAAGATAACCGAACACGATGCCCGTCACGAACGCGCACGCGAAGGCGATCACGATCGGTGGGACCGTGTAGATCACGCGCCAGCCTGCGATCGCCGAGGTCGCCAAGCCGCCGCCGATCCCGGCGGCGACGCCCGCCATCCCGCCGATGAAGCAGACCATCACGGCCTCGGTCAGGAATTGAAACATCACGTCGAAGCTGCGAGCGCCGATCGCCATGCGGATGCCGATCTCGCGGGTTCTTTCGGTGACCGAGACCAGCATGATGTTCATCACGCCGATGCCGCCGACGACGAGCGAGATCACGGCGATCGCAGCCAGCAGATACGTGAGCGTGTTCTGCGTCGCGCTGGCCGTCTCGATCGTGTCGGCCATGTTCCGGATGTTGAAGTCCTCCTTGCGATGGCGGGTGAGGAGCAACGTATGGAGCCCGGCCTGCACGACGTCCATTTCCGCGCCCGGCTTCACTCTCACGACGATATTGTTGAAGAAGCGTCGCCCGAAGACGCGCGCCCCGGCCGTGGTGTACGGCAACCAGGCGGAGTTGTCCTGGTCGTCTCCCCGCGCGGTCACACCCTTGCTGCTCAGGACGCCGATGACCATGAACGGCGCGCTGCCGATGATCACGTACTGGCCGAGCGGGTTGGTGTCATTGGGGAACAGGTTCTTCGCCGTCGTCGTCCCGAGCACGACGACCTGGGCATAGCGCATCACTTGCTCCGCCGAGAAGAAGACGCCGGACTGCGCCGGCCAGTCGTGCACCAGGGGGAAGTCCTCCCCGGTCCCTACCACCGTGACCGTCAAGTCCTGATCGGCAAAGCGCAGCAGCGCAGACGAGTTCGTCTCGGGAACCACCATGGCGACGCCGGGCAAACTCGCGATGAACGGCAGGTCCTCGGGCAGGAAGCTGGTCACGGCCCCGGCTGAGGCGCGAACGTTGGGTGCTCCCCGCATGATCGTCAACAGGTCGGTGCC
>SCRJ01000022.1:2500-19912 GCA_004298115.1 Acidobacteriota bacterium | reverse complement strand
TCGAGCTGGCCGCGATCGGCGCGGACGGCGAGCGGTCCCTCGGCCAGCTCGAGCCGGAACCGAATGTTCTCGCGCACCAGCCTGCCGAGGAGCTGCGCCGAGGCGCGGACGGCGTCGCCGAGATCGAGCGCCTCCGGTTTGGTCGTCTCGCGGCGTGAGAACAGCAGGAGCTGGCGCGTCAGGACGACGCCGCGCCTGATCTGCTGCTCGAGCTCGGCCGCGGTCGCCGCGACCTTCGCGGGATCGGAGACCTGGGAGCGCAGCAGCTGGGCATGGCTCAGCATCGCCTGCAGGATGTTGTTGAAGTCGTGTGCCACCCCGCCGGCGAGGCTGCCGATCGCCTCCATCTTCTGGGCCTGGCGGAGCTGGGCTTCGAGCGTCGCCCGTTGCGTCAGGTCGCGGATCGCCATCGAGGTGTACAGCTTGCCGCTCGCGTCGCGGAACAACGACGACGACACCTCGATCGGGAACTTCGTCCCGTCGGCGCGCAGGCCGGTCAGCTCGCACCTGAAACTACCCTGCTCCAGCCTCGCCGCGAGCGCCGGCTCGAGCCGCGGGTCGGTTGCGTCGATCACCCCCGCCCGCCCCGCCTGGAGGATCTCGGCCTCGCTGCGCCCGAACATCGCGCACGCCGTCGCGTTCGCCGAGAGGATGGCCCCGTCCGGGCTCGTCAGCAGCTGCGCGTCGAGGCTGTTGGCGAGCACCAGCCGGTAGCGCTCCTCGCTCGCCCGCAGCGCGTCCTCGGCGCGGACGCGGCCCGTGATGTCGCGGATGTTGCACTGCACGACCCGGACGCGATCCACATCATAGGCGTTGCTGACGAACTCGACGGCCACCTGGCGGCCGTCCCGCGTCTCGAGCGGGAGGTTGTCGTGGCGGTTGTAGCCCGTGCGCTGCAACTCGGCGAACGCCTCGCGGCTCGCCACGACATCCTTGAACGTTCCGATCTCCCAGAGCTTTACGCCCACGAGTTCTTCGTGCGAATAGCCCAGCATCTCGGTGAGAAACGGGTTCACGTCCTCGATCACACCGGTCTCGGCGTTGACAATCAGGACCCCGTCCTTGGCGGCCTCGAAAAGCCGCCGGTAGCGCACCTCGGAGGCCTGCAGCGCCTCCTCCGCCCGCGTGCGCTCGGTGATGTCGCGGACGTAGCCGCCGACGCCCATGGATCCGTCGGGCAGCGGCACGGGGAACTTGCACGTCTCGAACACGCGACCGCCCGCCGACTCCTCGCTCACTTGGGCCGAGCCCACGCGCAGCGCCTCGTTGTCGCTCTCCCGGCACGCCCGTGCCATCGCCTCGGGCATGAGATCGAGGTCGTCATGGCCGAGGACCTCCGTGAGCGAGCGCCCGATCATGGCGGCGTACGCCGCGTTGGCCATCACCGTTCGCAGCGCTGCGTCCTTGACGAACACCCCGTCGGCGCTGGCGTCGAAGAACGCTCGTTGCCGCGCCTCCGAGCGCTCCAGGGCCTCCCGCGCAGCCCGCTCCATGCCGCGCGTCCGGGCCAGGTCGAGGGCGCCGTGGACCGCGAGCGGCAGGCGCGACAGACGGTCCTTGAGAACGTAGTCCCATGCGCCGGCCTTCATGCACGCGACCGCGGTCTCCTCGTTGGTCGAACCGGTGACGAGGATGAACGGCGTCCCCGGCGCCCGTTCCAGCGTGAGGGCGAGGGCCTCCATCCCGTTGAACCCCGGCAGGGCGTAGTCGGAGAGCACGAGCGCCGGGCGGTACTCGCGGAGCGCGGCGATGAGCTGCTCCCGCGTCTCTACCCGGCGCGACTCGAACGCCAGACCGGCGCGGCGCAGCTCGGCCGCCGCCAGCTCGGCGTCGGAGACGAGGTCTTCGACGAACAGGATGCGCAGGGGGGGTGCGCCCATCATCGTCTCCATGGGGCCGCGGCGTCTGGAAGGTCGGCTCGGCGCGCGTGCATCGCCGTGCCGTTCAGTGCGGCGGCTCGTTGAGCAGCAGCCAGTACACGCCGACGTGCTCGACGGCGGCGACGAACTTCTCGAAGTCCACCGGCTTGACGATGTAGCTGTTGACGCCCAGCTTGTAGCTTTCGACGACGTCGGATTCCTCACGCGACGAGGTCAGCACGACCACCGGGATCATCCTCGTCCGCTCGTCGCCCTTGAGCCGGCGCAGGACCTCGAGGCCGTCCACCTTGGGCAGCTTGAGGTCGAGGAGCACGACCTTCGGCGTGTGCGCCGGGCGGCCGGCGTAGGCGCCCGAGCGGAAAAGGAAGTCGAGCGCCTCCGCGCCGTCGCTCACCACGAAGATCGGGTTGGCGAGCTTGGCCCGCTTGAGCGCCCGCGTCGTCAGCTCGACGTCGTTGGGGTTGTCCTCCACCAGCAGGATGTCGACTGCGGTCGAATCGCTCACGCTGCACCTCCCGGGGCCGGCAGCGCGAACGAAAATGTGGCACCCTTGCCGACCGCCCCTTCCGCCCACACCCGCCCACCGTGCCGGTGGACGATGCGCTGCACCAGCGCCAGGCCGACGCCGGTCCCCTCGAACTCGCGCGCCGGGTGCAGCCGCTGGAACACGCCGAACAGCTTGCCGGCGTACGCCATGTCGAAGCCGACGCCGTTGTCGCTCACGGAATAGATTACCTCGCGTCCATCCACGCGGCCACTGACCGTGATCGCGGGGCGGGCCGCCGGCCGCGTGAACTTGACGGCGTTCCCGAGCAGGTTCACCCACACCTGCCGGATCATGGCCGCGTCGCCGACCGCCTCGGGCAGCGCTCCGACGGTGAACTCGCGGCTCGCGCGCGCCGCCTCGGGGACGAGTTCCGGGAGCGTCGACCGCACCAACGCCCCCATGTCGATGCGCGACGGCTGCAACGGGTGCCGTGCGCTGCGCGAGAACGCCAGCAGGTCGTCGATGAGCTGGGCCATCCTGTGCGCGCTGTCGCGCACCACGCGCAGCAGGCGCAGCCCCTCACTGTCGAGGCTGCCGCCGTACTCCTCCTCGACGATGCGGGAGAAACCGTCGATCGATCGCAGCGGCGCCCGCAGGTCGTGCGAGACGGAGTAGGAGAACGCCTCGAGCTCGGCGTTGGCGGCCTCCAACTCGGCGGTGCGCCGGGCGGCCTCGAGTCGCGCCCGCTTGAGGTCGGTGATGTCGAACATCGTCGACCGGCTGCGCTCGAAGGCGCCGCCCTCGCCCACGACCGCGGTGGCGCTGAGCACGACGGGCACCAGCGACCCGTCCCGGCGCACCATGTCGAACTCGAGGTCCGCGACCCAGCCGCGGGCCTTGAACCCGGGGAAGTTGGCGGCGAACCTCGCCCGACCCTCATCGGTGAGGAGGTCGGTGAACTTGAGCCTCCCGACGACCTCCTCGCGCGCATATCCGAGCCAGCCGAGCTCCGTGTCGTTGACGGCGATGAACGTACCCTCGGCGTCGAGCGAGTGGTAGCCGCACGGCGCGTTGTTGTAGAGGTCCTCCATGCGCCGCGTGTACTCCTCGGCCGTCGCTTGCGCGCGCTGCCGCTCGGCCGCCTCGCGCTCGAGGGCCGAGACCGTTTCGGCCAGCTCCCTGGTGCGGTCGGCGACGCGCTCCTCGAGCAGGTCGTGGGCCTCGCGCAGCGCCTCTTCGGCGCGCTTCCGCTCGGTGATGTCGCGCGCGACCGTCGATGCGCCGACGATCGCCCCGGTCGCGTCCCGGATCGGGGAGACGGCGAGCGAGACGGTCACCCGGGTCCCGTCCTTGCGCACACGCAGCGTCTCGTGGTGCTTGACGTCTTGCCCGCGCGCGACACGTTCAAGGATCCATTCCAGATCCTGCCGCGACTCGGGCGGCGCGAGGATCGAGATGTTGCGCCCGACGGCTTCCCCCGCCGCGTAGCCGTAGAGGCGCTCGGCACCCGGGTTCCAGCTCAGGATCGTGCCGTCGAGGCCCTTCGCGATCACCGCGTCGTTCGAGGACTCGACGATGGCGGCCAGCAACGCCCTGGCCTCATCCGCCCGCTTGCGTTCGGTCACGTCGAGAACGTGCGTGAGGAAGTGCAGCGGCCGCCCCTCGCGATCGCGCTGCACGGAGACGACCGCGTGGGTCCACACGATGCGGCCGTCGCGGGTCACGTAGCGCTTCTCCGTCGCCCACGACGAGCGCTCGCCGGCGAGCAACGACCGCAGGCCTTCGCGGCTCGCCGGGATGTCCTCCGGGTAGGTGATCGCCTCGAACGAGACGCCCTCGAGCTCCGCCGCCGTGTAGCCCAGGAGCCGGCAGAGCGCCGGGTTGACGCGGGACACCCGCCCGTCGGGGAACGTGATCGCCTTCCCGACCGGCGCGTTGTCGAAGAAGGACCGGAACCGCTCCTCGCTCTCCTGCAGCGCCTCCTCGGCGCGCTTGCGCTCGGTGACGTCCGCCAGGATGCAGTGCGTCTGCTTGAACGCGCCGCGCTCGTCGCGGCCGATGCGTCCGTCGAACGCCATCGCGACGTGCGCGCCGTCCTTCCTGACCATCTCGAACTCGATGCCGTGGATCTCGCCGGCGGCGATGAAACGGGGAAAGTTGGCCCGGAACTTCTCGACGTATGCGGGCGCGAGGAGGTCGCCGAACCATCGCCCGACGACTTCCTCGGCCGGGTACCCGAGCGCCTCGACCCACGCCGGGTTGACGTCGATGAACCGCCCTTCCGCGTCGAGCGACTGGTAGCCGAGCGGCGACCGCTCGTACAGGGCACGAAAGCGCGCCTCGCTGGCGGCGAGCGCGGCCGTCGCCGCGGCCTTTTGCCGCTTGGCCTCGATGGCGTCGAGGGCGAACGAGAGGTCGCCCGCGAGCTCGACGAGCAGCTTGACGACCTCGTCGGTGAAGACCCCGGGGCGGTCGGCGTAGACCGTCACGGCGCCGACTGCGGTGCCGCCGGTCTCGAGCGGCGCCGCCGCCGAGGATCGGTAGCCCATTTCCCGCCCGGCGGCCAGCCACGGGGCCATGCGCTCGTCCCGCTCCCAGTCGTTGGCGACGACCGGGCGCCGCTCGCGGATCGCCGTCCCGGTCGGGCCCCGGCCGCCCGGGGAGTCGTCGAACCGCACCTCGGCGGCGGCAAGGTAGCCGTCGTCGAAGCCCGCTGCGGCGACCGGGCGGACGCGGCCGCTCTCCGGCTCGGCGAGGCCCACCCACGCCATGTGGAACTCGCCGTGCTCGACGAGGATCCGACAGGTCTCGGCGAACAACGCGTCGCGATCGCGCTCGCGTACCACGAGTTGGTTGATCTCCGAGACCGTGCGCAGCAGGCGGTTCAAGAACCTGATGCGCTCCTCCGCGGCCCGCCGCTCACGGATGTCCCGGACGATCGAGAACAGCGCCGGTCCGCCCTCCCAATCGACGCGACGGGAGCTGACCTCGACCGGGATGCGGCCACCGTCCGCCGCCACGTGCGTCGTCTCGAAGACCAGGCCCTCGCCGTCCATCACCTGGCGCAACTGACCATCGAGCTCGGCCAACGTATCCGGGGCGCGCAGGTCGCGGATCGCCATGGCGAGCAGCTCGGCGCACGGACGGCCGTAGAGGGACTCGGCGCGCGCGTTGGCCGCCAGGATGCGCCCGTCCGGGCGGTGGACGACGATCACGTCGTTGGCGTGCTCGAACAGGTGGGCGAAGCGCGCCTCGCTGCGGGCGAGCGCGGCCTCGTAGCGCGCCCGGCGCGAGCGCCAGAAGCCGACGCCCGCCAGAGCGAGCGCCGCAGTGAGGAGCCCGAGGAAGACCGCCGTGACCCTGGCGTGGCTGCGAAACAGCGCCAGCGCCTCCGAGCGGTCCACCTTGACGACCAGACCCCAGGTCGTGCCGGCGACCAGACGGGTCGCGGCGAACACCGGCACGCCGCGGTAGTCGGCGGTGGCGAAGAAGCCCTGGTGTCCCTCGACCACCTCCTGCGCCGCGAGTTCGGGACCGTCGAGCGGCCGCGAGTAGGTCAGCGGCGCGGCGTTGCGGTGGCGCAGCGGGCTCAGGAAACGGACGCGGTCGCCCTCGCGGCGCACCAGCACGGCCTCCCCGGTCGACGTCGGCAACGGCTGCGCCAAGAGCATCGGGTAGACCCAGTCGCGCGGGTCGGCCGTGAGGACCACGGCGCCGACCGGCGCGCGCGGCGCCGCCCCGGACGCGGCCGTCGCGACCGGCGCCATCGCCGCGATCAGCGGCGCGCCGTCGCCCCGGAGGAAGAAATCGGGCGTCTCGGCGCCGGCGGCGAGGGACTCCCGCGCCGCCGCCAGGCAGGCCCGCGGCAGGGGTGGGCTCCCGGCGCTCCGGGCGACCTCGGCCCCGCGGGCGTCGAGGACGTACGCGCCTTGATACCGGTACGCCTGCACGATCCCGTCCAGCAAAGCGGTAAGGTGGCTACTCGTCCCCTCCCCGATCGCGGGTGGCGGGACGGCGCCCGCGCCGGCCGCGGCCAGCGCGATGACCGTCGGGTAGGACGCGACCACCCGCGCGTCGGCAGTCCGCTCCCGCGCCCACACCGCGAGCGCGGACTCGCGGTCGTCGGCGAGCGCGACGAGGCGGCCCTTCCACGCCTCGACGGCCTGCGCGCGCTCGCTCGGCAGGTACGCGAAGACGAACAGCGCGGTCTCGACCGCGACGAGGACGGCGAGCGCCGACAGCAACACCCAGGCGTCGCGCCGCCGCGGGTTCCGTGGCAAACCCACCGGTCCAGGCCCCGCGCCTGTCTCCGCCGCGTTCGTGATCATCACGCCCCCCCGAGACCGAGGATCCCCGACCGTCGAGATTATCTGCTGTAATTATATCGCGCAGAGGCGCTTGCTCACAAACCGCGGCCGACCCCGGACGTGATTCCCGGGCGGGCCCGTCATCCGCGCGAACGCCGTCGTCCCCCGCGAAAGCGGGGATCCGGTCCTCCGGGTGACAACGACCTGGGTTCCCGCGTGCGCGGGAACGACGACAACGGAAACGACCACGCCCCGGGTTCCCGCGAGCGCGGGAACGACGGTTGGACGGGCGTCGCTCAGGTGCCTTCGCGCCAGCTCGCGAGGTAGCCCGCCTGCTCCGCCGTCAGCGTGTCGATGGCGAGCCCCATCGTGGCGAGCTTCAACCGCGCGATCTCGCGGTCGAGCGCCTCGGGAAGGCGGTAGACCTTGGCGGTCATCTCCCCGCCGTGCGCGACAAGGTGCTCGGCGGCGAGCGCCTGGTTGGCGAACGACATGTCCATCACCGCGGCCGGATGCCCCTCGGCGGCGGCGAGGTTGACGAGACGGCCCTCGGCGAGCAGGAACACGGTCTTGCCGTCACGCAGGCGATAGCCCTGCACCGACGGCCGCGCCTCGAACACCTCGGTCGCCATGCCGCGCAGCCCCGGCAGGTCGATCTCGACGTCGAAGTGGCCGGAGTTGGCCAGGATCGCGCCGTCCTTCATCGCTTCGACGTGCTTCGCGCTGATCACCCTGGTGTCGCCGGTGAGGGTGACGAACACGTCGCCGAGCGGCGCGGCGTCGCGCATCGGCATGACCGAGAAGCCGTCCATCGCGGCCTCGATCGCCTTGACCGGGTCGACTTCGGTGACGATGACCCTGGCGCCGAAGCCGTGCGCGCGCATCGCGACGCCCCGCCCGCACCACCCGTAGCCGGCCACGACCACGACCTTGCCGGCGAGCAGCACGTTGGTGGCGCGGATGATGCCGTCGACGGTGGACTGCCCCGTGCCGTAGCGGTTGTCGAACAGGTGCTTGGTGTCGGAGTCGTTGACCGCGATGACGGGGAAGCGCAGCACGCCGTCGCGCTCCATCGCGCGCAAGCGGATCACGCCGGTCGTCGTCTCTTCGGTCGAGCCAAGCACGCCGGCGATCAGCGCGTCCCGGCCGCCATCGCCGAGGGCGCGAGCGAACGCCTGCACCTCGGGGTGGACGCCGTCGAGCTCGCCGCGGGCGACGAAGAGCAGCGACGACACGAGGTCCGCACCGTCGTCCATGGTGAGCGTCGGGGAGAACTCGAGACAGGCGCGGATGTGCCGGTAGTAGCGCGCATTGTCTTCGCCCTTGACCGCGAACACCGCGATGCCGTGCTCCGCCACCAGCGCCGCGGCGACGTCGTCCTGGGTCGAGAGCGGGTTGGAGGCGCACAGGCGCACCTCGGCGCCGCCCGCCACCAGCGTGCGAGCGAGGTTCGCGGTCTCGCTGGTGACGTGCAGGCAGGCGGCCAGGCGGCGGCCGGCGAGCGGCCGCTCCTTGGCGAAGCGCTCGCGGATCGAAGCGAGGACCGGCATGTTCGTGTCGGCCCAGGCGATCCGGCGCTGGCCGGCGGCGGCGAGTTCGAGGTCGAGGACGTCATGGGGCGGCAGCGACATGGGAGCCTCCGGCGCCGCTTTGTATGAGATGGACGCAGCGCAGCGCGGATCGTACCCTGCGCCGGCCGTTCGCGCTACCCCATCGCCTCCCGCGATGTCTCGGCGCAGGGCGCCGGCCGTTCGCGCCACCCCATGGTCTCCCGCGATGTCCCGGCGCAGGGCGCCGGCCGCTCTCGCGGCCCCGCCGGCTCCCCCGAGAACAAGGCCATCGCCGCCGACGTATATGCAGGCGTGGACACCGACGCGGCCGCGATCGCCGTTTCCGGGCTCGGCAAGGAATACCGCCACGGCCGCAGGCGCCTGCGCGCCCTCGACGGCGTGAACCTCGCGGTCGGCCGCGGCGAGGTGTTCGGCCTGCTGGGCGCCAACGGCGCAGGCAAGACCACGCTGGTCAAGGTCCTCCTCGGCCTCGCCCGGCCGACGAGCGGCGAGGTGCGCGTGCGGGGACGCGACCCGCGCCGGGCGGCGGCGCGCCGCCGCATCGGCTACCTCCCCGAAGGGCATCGCTTCCCCGGCTACCTGACGGGCGAGGCGGCGCTGCGCCTGTTCGGCCGCCTCGCCGGCGTCGCCGAGGGGACGCTGGATCAGCGGATCCCGGAGCTGCTCGACCTCGTCGGGCTCGCCGGCCGCGGCGGCGACCGGATGGGACGGTACTCCAAGGGGATGACGCAGCGCCTCGGGCTGGCCGGCGCCCTCCTGGACGAACCGGAGATCCTCTTCCTCGACGAGCCGACCGACGGGGTCGACCCGGTGGGGCGGCGCCGGATCCGCGACGTCCTGCTCGCCACGCGGCGGCGCGGCACCACGATCTTCATCAACTCCCACCTCCTCTCCGAGGTCGAGCGCACCTGCGATCGGGTCGCGATCCTGCACCAGGGCCGCGTGGTGCGCGAGGGCACGGTCGCGGACCTCACGACGCCGGCGCTGCGCTACCGCGTCCGGCTCGGCGAGGGCCAGAGCGCGGCCCCGGAGCGTCTCGCCGGCGAGGGCCTCGCCGTCGTTTCCGGCAACGGCAGCCTCGAGGTCGAGGTGGCCGACCTCGCCGCGTTGAACCGCCTGGTGGACCGCCTGCGCGCCGACCACCTCCTGATCGCCGAAGTGAGCCCGCTGCGGGCCGCGCTCGAGGACGTCTTCATCGAGGTCCTCGAAGGCGAGGCGCGCGCCGCCGGCGTCTCCGACCACGGACCACTGACCACGGACCACGACCCCGGGGGCGGCCGGTGAAGACCTGGGCCCTGATCGTGGACACCTGGCGCGAGGCGCTTGCCCGCTACACCTTGCTCGGGTTCCTCGCGGTGTCGTCGCTGTTCCTGCTCGTCCTCACGTTCGCTCTCAACCTCGACATCGTGGACGGGGCGCTGGCGGCGGGCACGCTGTTCGGAAAGGCGTTCGAGGTGCCGGGCAAGGGACCGGCGATCGCCACGGTCGTGGCGACCGGCCAGTCGGTATTCGCGGCGATGTTGTACGTGCTCGGCGTCTTCCTCGCGGTGTTCGCCACCGGCTCGCAGGTCCCCAACCTCCAACACCGGGGGACGGTCGATCTGTACGTGACGCGTCCGATCAGCCGCACCCACCTCCTGCTCGGCCGCTTCCTCGGCGCCGTGACGCTCGTGACCGCGAACCTCCTGTTCCTCTGCGGCGGCGTGTTCGTGATCATCTCCGCCAAGACCCACGTCTGGAACCCGCGGTTCCTCGTCGCGATCGCCCCGATCCTCCTCGTGTTCCTCTCCTTCCTCGGTTTCATGTACCTGATCGGGGTCGCGACCTCCTCGACGCCGCTCTCGATCATGTTGCCCTACGCCCTGTACCTGCTCTCGGTGCCGCTCGCCGCGCACGACCGCATCGCGGCGGCGATGGACTCGCGGCTCGGCGCCGGCGCCGTGCAGGTCCTCTACTGGATCCTTCCCAAGACCGCCGAGATCGGGCGCGACCTCACCGGGTACGTGCTCGGCAAGACCACCCCGGCGGCCCTGCCGTTGGCGACCACGGCGGCGTTCGGCGCCGTGTGTCTCGGCGCGGCCGTCGTTGCGTTCAACCGCAAGAACTTCTAGGAGGCATCGAATGAGAACGCTTACCTTGGCAACGCTCCTTGTCGCGCTGGCGGCGCCCGCCGCGCTCGCCGGACCACAGACCGCAGCCCAGCTGCTGCGCAGCGTCCCGGTGGACGCTTCCGCGGTGGTTGCGATCGACGGCGCCGCGCTGCGCGCCCACCCGGCCGTGCACGCCTGGCTGGTGCGCCAGCGTGTTCTGACCGGCACCGACGGCGACGCGCGGCGCTTCTTCGACGACGCCGGGCTCGACCCGCTGCGCGATGTCGACGTCGCGGTCGTGGCGGCCGTCCCGGACGGCGACCGGACCGGTGGGGTCGCGCTCCTTGCCGGACACTACGACACCGCCGCCCTCGGCGCGGCGCTCGTCAAGCGCGGGGCGCAGGCGCTCACGATCGCCGGATCGCCGGCGTACCGACTCGCCTCCGAGCACGAGCACGGCGGCCCGGTCGTCGTCGCACTGCCGTCGGCCGAGCTGGTCGTCGTGGGCGGCGAGCCCGCCGTGACCATGGCCCTCGCTCCACCGCACGCGGTTCTCCCGCTCGCCGCCGACGAGATAAGCGCGGGCCGCCTCGACGTTCGCGCCCCGTTCTGGCTGGTCGCGACGGTGCCCGCGCAGGTGCGTTCGCATGCCCGCGCCGCGGCGGAGCGCGTCCACGGCGAGGGTGCCGACGCGGTGCGCGGCGCCCTGTTCGCATCCGGAACGGTTCGGCGGGTAGTCGCGCAGGCGACGCTCGGGGAGACGCTCACGTTCTCCGGTGCCGCCGTCGCCGACACCCCGGAGAACGCCGAACTGCTCCGCGACACGGTCAAGGGGGCGCTCGCCGCAGCCCGGCTGCACTTCCAGGACTCGACGCCTGACCTCGTCGACGTGCTGCGCGGCGTCGAGCTGCGTCTCGACGGCCCGGTCGTCGCCGCGAAGGGCTCGATCCCCGTCGCCCTGCTCGAGAGGCTGGCCGCCGAGCACCGGTGCGGGGCCGAGGCCGAGCGGCGGCGCCCGTAGGTGCGCGCGCCGCGCCGCGCCTGCGCCGTGCGCCGCTTCGCCCGCGGCCGGCGCGGGCGAGCGCGGGTTCCCCCCTCCGCCGGGGCGCGGTATCATCGCCGGAGTAGGGACACCGGTGAGGCAACGACCATGGCACTGCGGCGGCCGGCGGCGGGAGGGCGGGATCGGCGCCCGGCGGCCGGCGAGGCGCGCGCCGTGAGCGCACCCTCACCGGTCGCCATGCCGGCGCTCCTGCTCGAGGACGGCCTGCGACTGCGGGGGATTCTCGTCGCGACGCTGCGGGCGCACGGCCACGCGGTCACGGTGTGCGAGGACGCCGCCACCGCGTGGGAGGCGTACCAGGCCGCGCGCCAGCCGTTGCTGCTGCTCGGCGGCGGGCCGCAGCGCACCGACCGTGGCGACCTCATCCGGCGCATCCGCGCGCTCCCCGGTGGCGATGCCTGCGTCGTGGTGGTCGTGGCCCGCGACCGCGCCGGCGGCTCGGCCGAGCTGCCGGAAGGAGCGGACGATGTCCTGCTCTGGCCGCTCAAGCCGGGCGCGCTCGACCTTCGCCTCGCGGCGGCGGAACGGCTCGCTCGCGAGCGCGCCGGACGCGAGGCGGGCGCGGCGGAGCGCCTGCGCCTCGCCGAGCGGGTCGCGACGCTGGAAGCGGCCGCGAACGCGGCCGAGAGGCCGCCGTCCCGGCCGGCGGCGGGCGAACCGGGTCCGGCCGGTTGGCTGCGCCGACTGGTGGGTAGGCCCGCGCGCGTACCCGCCGCTGGCGCCGGTCCCGCGGAAGCGGCCACTGCGCCGCTCGCCCCGGCGACGGCCGCGGGGCCGGAAGCCGCGGCGCCGCCGGCCCCGGAGCCGGGTGCCGTGGCGCCGGCCGGGGCCGTCGGGCCGGAGGGTTCGGCCAACGCGCCCGCGGCTGCGCCGGGCGCCTGGTGGGAGTGGGACCTCAAGTCCGGCGAGATCCGCTTCGCACCGGAGTGGAAGGACCAGTTTGGGTACCGGCCGAAGGACATCGGCGTCTCGCCCGACGAGTGGTTCCGGCGGGTGCATCCCGAGGACCTCGCCAACCTCAAGGCCGCCGTCGGGGCGCTGCTCGAGGGCCGCTCCGCGGTGGTCGAGGACCGTCACCGCATTCAACGCAGCGACGGGAGTTGGGCGCACACCGTGTGCCGCGCGGTGGCCGTGCGCGACGCCGGAGGCGCGGCGATTCGCGTGACCGGCACCCACACCGACGTCACCGAGACCCGCGGCCTCGACCCCCTCACCGGTCTCCTGAGCCGGGCGAGCCTGATGGAGCGGATCGCGCTCGCGCTCCGGCCCGCCCGTGGCCCGGAGCGGCGGACCTCCGCCGTGCTCTTCCTCGACCTCGACAGGTTCAAGAACATCAACTACTCGCTCGGGCACCGCGTCGGGGACCAGATGTTGCGCCTCGTCGCCGAGCGACTGCGCCGCTGCCTCCCGGCCGGGGAAGGGCCGGACGCCGGGCGCGCCACGGCCGCCCACGTCGGCGGCGACGAGTTCGCCGTCTTCCTCGAGGGGATCGCCGACGTCAACGAGGCCGTTCGCGCCGCCAAGCGCATCCAGGACGAGCTGCTGGCCCCGTTCGACGTCGAGGGCAACGAGGTGTTCACGAGCACGAGCATCGGCATCGCGGTCGGCAACGGCGACTACACCCGCCCCGAGGACCTCCTGCGCGACGCCGACACCGCGATGTTCCGCGCCAAGGCACTCGGCAAGGGCAGCTACGTCGTCTTCGACGCCGGTATGCACGCCCGTGCGGTGTCGCTGCTGAAGCTCGAGACCGATCTGCGCCGCGCCATCCAGCGCGAGGAGTTCCGCGTCCACTACCAGCCGATCGTGGAGCTCGACACCGGGCGGATCTCCGGCTTCGAGGCGCTCGTGCGCTGGCAGCACCCGGATGGCGAGCTCCTCCTCCCGGGGGCGTTCCTCCCGGTCGCCGAGGAGACGGGCCTCATCATCTCGATCGACCGCAGCGTGCTGCGCGAGGTCTGCAAGCAGCTGCGCAGCTGGAACGCCCAGTTCCGCCGCAGCCCTCTGTTGACGGTCGCGGTCAACGTCTCCGGCGTGCAGTTCATGCGCCCCGACATGATCGTCGAGGTCGACCGGACCTTGCGCAACTACGGCGTCTACGGCCGGTCGCTCAAGCTCGAGATCACCGAGAGCGTGATCATGGAGCACGCCCGCTACGCCGCGGACATGCTCGCGCAGCTCAAGGCCCTCGATGTCAAGCTCTCGATCGACGACTTCGGGACGGGCTACTCGTCGCTTTCCTACCTGCGCCGCTTCGAGATCGACACCCTCAAGGTGGACAGCTCGTTCGTGGCGCGGATGGACAGCGACGAGGACTCCTGGGAGATCATCCGCACGATCGTCACCCTCGGCAACAACCTCGGCAAGGACGTCGTCGCCGAGGGGATCGAGCGCGGCCGGCAACGCGAGTTGCTGCTGGCGCTGCGCTGCCGGTACGGTCAAGGGTTCTTCTTCTCGCGCGCCGTGGACGGAGAGGCCGCGACCGCGCTGCTCGCCGCCGACGCGCGCGGCGAGACGCTGCTCAAGGGCTGACGCCCGCATCTCGCGGCCGCCGTATAAAGCGAGAGCCCCGCAGTTTCCTGCAGGGCTCTCATACTTCCCGGCGGCGACCTACTCTCCCAGGCAGTTACCCACCAAGTACCATCGGCCCAGAGAGGCTTAACTTCCGTGTTCGGAATGGGAACGGGTGTTTCCCTCTCGGTATGACCACCGGAAAAACTCACCAACTTTCACAACTCAACGGGTCTCCAAAGCTTCGACGCAAGAAGAAAGGGTGTGTATGGTCAAGCCGCACGGCCGATTAGTACGGGTCAGCTACACGCATCGCTGCGCTTCCACCTCCCGCCTATCAAACTGGTCATCTACCAGAGGCCTTTAGTCCTGCTATGCAGGAGGGACACCTAATCTTGGAGTTGGCTTCCCGCTTAGATGCATTCAGCGGTTATCCCTTCCGGACACAGCTACCCAGCGCTGCCGCTGGCGCGACAACTGGTACACTGGAGGTCCGTACGTCCTGGTCCTCTCGTACTAAGGACATCTCTCCTCAAGTGTCCTCCGCCCACACCAGATAGGGACCGAACTGTCTCGCGACGTTCTAAACCCAGCTCACGTACCGCTTTAATCGGCGAACAGCCGAACCCTTGGGACCTGCTTCAGCCCCAGGATGCGATGAGCCGACATCGAGGTGCCAAACCCCGCCGTCGATGTGAACTCTTGGGCAGGATCAGCCTGTTATCCCCGGCGTACCTTTTATCCGTTGAGCGACGGCCCTTCCATACGGGACCGCCGGATCACTAAGCCCGACTTTCGTCCCTGCTCGACTTGTTGGTCTCGCAGTCAAGCTCCCTTGTGCCTTTGCACTCTACGGCTGGTTTCCAATCAGCCTGAGGGAACCTTTGGGCGCCTCAGTTACAGTTTGTGAGGCGACCGCCCCAGTCAAACTACCCACCTGCCATTGTCCCCGGGCCGGCTTCACGGCCCTAGGTTAGAACCTCGGAGCAGTAAGGGTGGTATCTCACCGACGGCTCCACCGAAGCTGACGCCCCGGCTTCACAGCCTCCCACCTATTCTGCACATACAACACCAAGGTCCAGTGACAAGTTGTAGTAAAGGTGCACAGGGTCTTTCCGTCTAGGTGCGGGTAACCGGCATCTTCACCGGTACTTCAAATTCGCTGAGCCCCCCGTAGAGACAGCGCCCAGATCGTTTCGCCTTTCGTGCAGGTCGGAACTTACCCGACAAGGAATTTCGCTACCTTAGGACCGTTATAGTTACGGCCGCCGTTTACCGGGGCTTCAGTTCAGAGCTTCTTCCCGCTTGCGCGGGAATGACCCCTCCCCTTAACCTTCCGGCACCGGGCAGGCTTCACACCCTATACGTCCGCTTGTGACGTTTGCAGAGTGCTGTGTTTTTAGTAAACAGTCGCCTGGGCCTTTTCACTGCGACTCTCCACCGCTTCGACCGCGAGGGTCTACACGGCAAAGAGCACACCTTCTCCCGAAGTTACGGTGTAATTTTGCCGAGTTCCTTTACGGGGGATCACTCAAGCGCCTCGGGATTCTCTCCCTGCCTACGTGTGTCCGATTCCGGTACGGTCACCCTGCCCTCTCCTTAGAGGTTTTTCTTGGCAGCGTGGAATCAGTCGCTTTGCGGGCTTGCGCCCTCGATATCGCGTCTCGGCGTTAACGGAGCGGCGGATTTGCCTACCACTCCCGCCTACACGCTTCAAACTGCACATCCAATGGCAGTCCGACCTATCCTTCTGCGTCACCCCATCGTGATAACGAGGACAGAGTGGTGCAGGAATGTTAACCTGCTTCCCATCGACTACGCCGTTCGGCCTCGCCTTAGGGACCGACTGACCCTGAGCGGATTGACCTTGCTCAGGAAACCTTAGGCTTCCGGCGAGCAGAGTTCTCGTCTGCTTTATCGCTACTTATGCCGGCAGAGTCACTTCCATGAGGTCCACCAGTCCTTACGGTCTGACTTCATCCCGCATGGAACGCTCCCCTACCACCTCTCCCACCCTCGGGTGGAAGAGATCCGCAGCTTCGGTGCACGGCTTGAGCCCCGTTGAATTTTCGGCACAGGATCGCTAGACCAGTGAGCTATTACGCTTTCTTTAAAGGATGGCTGCTTCTAAGCCAACCTCCTGGATGTCCGAGCAACCCCACATCCTTTACCACTTAGCCGTGACTTGGGGACCTTAGCTGGCGGTCTGGGTTCTTTCCCTTTTGACGACGAAGCTTATCCCCCGCCGTCTGACTCCCGCGCTTGACGTTGGCGGCATTCGGAGTTTGGTTGGGGTCGGTAACCGGGTAAGGTCCCTAACCCATCCAGTGCTCTACCACCGCCACGAACCACGCGAGGCTAGCCCTAAAGCTATTTCGGGGAGAACGAGCTATCACGGAATTTGATTGGCCTTTCACCCCTACCCTCAGCTCATCCAAGTTGTTTTCAACCAACACTAGTTCGGACCTCCACGTGGTGTTACCCACGCTTCATCCTGGCCAAGGGTAGATCATCCCGCTTCGCGTCTACTCCCGACGACTGAATCGCCCTATTCAGACTCGCTTTCGCTGCGGCTTCGCAAAGTGCTTAACCTTGCCGCCGAGAGTAACTAGCCGGCTCATTATGCAAAAGGCACGCGGTTAGGCATTTCCTGCATTGCTGCAGGACATAGCCCTTCCACTGCTTGTAGGTAAACGGTTTCAGGTACTATTTCACTCCCCTCACAGGGGTGCTTTTCACCTTTCCCTCACGGTACTGGTTCACTATCGGTCGTCGAGACGTATTTAGCCTTGGGAGATGGTCCTCCCGAATTCCCACAGGGTTCCACGTGTCCCGTGGTACTCGGGGACCCGAATAAGGAGTCGTCGCACCTTTCGTGTACGGGGCTCTCACCCTCTGTGGCCGGCCGTTCCAGACCGCTCCACTAGATGGACGTTTTGTAACTCCTCGACCCGGTGGCAGCCGGATCACATCGGACCCCACGACACCACGCACGCAACGCCCGCCAGCTTGGCACGTGCATGGTTTAGGCTGATCCGCTTTCGCTCGCCGCTACTGACGGAATCGCGTTTGCTTTCTCTTCCTCCGGGTACTGAGATGGTTCACTTCCCCGGGTTGGCTCCTCGAGGCCTATGTATTCAGCCAAGAGGTTACTGGGCATGACCCCAGTAGGGTTCCCCCATTCGGACATCCCCGGATCACAG
This sequence comes from Acidobacteriota bacterium, assembly GCA_004298115.1. Classification (GTDB taxonomy): domain Bacteria; phylum Acidobacteriota; class Thermoanaerobaculia; order Thermoanaerobaculales; family Thermoanaerobaculaceae; genus RBG-13-68-16. The sequence goes on along the minus strand of SCRJ01000022.1, from coordinate 2,800 downwards.
CCTGCTTGCGGCTCCCCGAGGCTTTTCGTAGCTTGCTACGTCCTTCATCGCCGCTCGACGCCAAGGCATCCACCGTTTACCCTTAGTAGCTTGACCATACATCAACCCGAAACACTTGCGTGTTCAGCTTTGGAAAACCCATTTGAGTTGTCAAAGAACCTGTTCAAAGGCCCCGTAGAGCCTCGCCGTCCCGCCGGTAGCGGGACCGCGAGGATCGACGCAGGCTTGGTGGAGCAGATCGGAATCGAACCGACGACCTCCGCCTTGCAAGGGCGGCGCTCTCCCAACTGAGCTACTGCC
>SCRJ01000021.1 GCA_004298115.1 Acidobacteriota bacterium | reverse complement strand
CGCGCTGGAGAGCCGAACCTACGACGCTCGGTCGTTCTTGGGCGCCCGCAAGAGCAGCAACGACCCGATCAGGCCACCGGACAACCCCGCCATCGAGAAGTACCACACGCCCCTGGGGACCATGGGCAGCTGATCGACCTCGAGGCCCACCCAGCAGAAGAAGGTGAGAACCCACATCGAGGCGGCGAAACGACGGCGCCGCAGCGGCGAGTTGGGAACAGGATCGGTACCGAAGAGAACGATCAGCAGCCAAACGATTCCAATCAACCCTTCGGCCACCTGCAGCCCCAGTCTTCCCACGTTCATTCCAGATTCACCGCTTCCTCCTCACGGAGCCGAACGCTGCGCACGAGCGGCCGGCACGCGCTCGCCCGGCGCACAGTGCTGGCGTTCCGGCGAGTGCCGTCCGGTCCAGCGCGCTGTTAGGCGTCATCTGACACCAGCATTGTGAACCAGAACAAATAGCAGCATTCCCGTGGCAATCGAGAACCGGAAGAGAGTCGCAATGCGCTGGTACCGCACCCGATTGCGATGCGTCGTGCGTATGCCAAGGACGTTAAGCACGAGCCAACGTGGGTGAGTGGGACGTGCGCTCTCCGCGTAATACTGGGCTCCACCACCGAATTGAACGACGACGAGCCTCGCTGCTTCGAGCAGCCAGAAGGTGGCAAGGACGACAAACGCCTTGCCGTGGGAGCTGCGCGTCACGAACAGCGCGAACACGGCAAGGGCCAGCCATGCGAAGTCGGTAATCCCGAGTATCCGAATCCGTGTCTTGGCAGAGACGTTTGCCATTAGGAAGCCCCGTCCGCGAGACGCCTAACGCTGTGCTTGGGTGGGCCGACCACTTTCACCCTTGCCATTGGACTTGCTTACCCCCCGACACCGCGTGACCGCCAACCCTGCCGCCCTTGTTGGACGGCAATCGGCCAGCACCGGTCGCTCTATTCAAGGCCATGACACTCCGGGCTTGGAGTTGACTCTCTGAGTTGGTCTTTCGGATCAAGGCAGTACCTCGTTGAGCCAGGTATCGTGGGGAAATTCGGTCGGTCATTGGGCGCGTACGTGCTGGTCGTGAGCTCGACACAGCCGTGAGCAACCCCGACCAACGTCACCGCCCTGCAGTACAGGCCACCAACTTGAGCGTTCGCAATGCACTTCATCGATGGCTGCTCAAACACCGCCAGGAAGAGATACCAGGCGTTTCCTTGCTCAAGCGTGTATTGCACGACAAGCTCATCACGGCCATCTCGGTTCAGGTCCCCGTGGGCGTAGAGCCGCAAGCCCGGGTCGTCAACCGGATCGCAGCCTGACCGGGACATCTCGTGTGCGCGTGAGCGGGTGAAGTTCCTTGCCGCGCTGAGCTCTCGAGGCGATGGCAGCGCCGGGCTGACGCTGTATCGCCCGTCGGTTGCCAGCGTTTGACAGACGAGCAGCATCGCGACTAAGACCACCGGAGTCCCAAGGGTTGCCGTCTAACGCCTCCGTTCAGTCGCCCGCCGGCTGGCGCGCCGGCTGCGCACGCAAGCGGCGTGACAGCCGAGTAGGGCGGCTGCAACGCGTTAGTCGGCCAGCTGGCCCGGCTGCCCATTAGTGTCCTCGCATGGCCCGAAGCCACCCCAGGACTACCAGAGCGAAGCCACCGATTACAACGATGACGAAGACCGCGACCGCGATCGCCCTCAGCTGTGGCCTCGCGCGGTCCGCTCGCTCCGACGGCGGCTTGCCTACTGTTGCTTCCTCGGTCGCAGGGATTGTTGCCAAGACACTCCGAGCCTGCGCCTCGACCTCGGATGCAACATAGACTCGGTAAAGAGAACCCGCCCTGCTGCCGTCGACCTTTCTGATCTGCTGAATCCCAGCCTCCTCTAAGGCGGCCGCGACCATATCCGCCTCATACAACTGACGAGCCTGGAAGACCATAATCGGCCGATCAGTATGGGGTTCCATAGGTGATCCTCATTTGGGTGCGTCTCCCGCTCGCGCCGACCCCCGCTCGGTGCAAACCGCTGTTAGGTGTCAGGCTCGCTCACGCCCAAGTCACGGCAGATCTTCCGAGCCAGGAAATCGTTGATTTCGCGGTGCCTCGGGACTGTTGAGCTCTTTCGGGCTGCGCGGTTGACGTAGACCGTATGGTTCGCACCCTCACGGAGAAACTGACAACCATGAACCTCAAGGTACCGGATCAGATCGACTCGCTTCACGCAGTCAGCCTGAGAGGTTCGCGGATGACCTCGACCCCACGGAGCTGCTCCTCCGCCAAGTCGCGATTCGCTTCGAGAATCAATGCGACCGCTTCCTCGAGTTGCCGCCGCGCATCCTCAAGCGTCGCAGCCTGGGCGTTGGCGCCGGGAAGCTCCTCAACGAAGGCGATGTAGCCTTCAGGCACTTGCTGAAATACTGCTGTGAACTCCACTTGCATAACCACCCCCCAGCGACAGCTTCGATCATACCGCAGTAGAGCCGCTCTGACACCCAACGCCGCCGTTCAGCCGAGTGGGGCGGCTGCAACGGCCTGTTAGGCGTTCCCCCTGTTGACGTCGCACCCCGTCGGGTCATCCTCATCGCACACTCGCACCACACGCATAGCACTTCGCGAAGCTCGTAAAAGGGATCAGTGAGTACGGGAAGCGCCCGCAGTGCGGACACCGAATCCCGAAGAATCTTACCTGGAGCACCACGAATAGGATCGAAAGCAGGGCCCAGAACCATGGGTTGACGGTGAGCGCCGCCACGACGATCGGTAGGCCGACGATCATCCAAACAGCTTGCAGACGCCTGACCAGCCTTTGCGGTGAGATGCCGACCGTTACTCGCTGAGCCTGCACTGAGATCACTGCCTCCTGCACTAGTGTCGCTACGCAAGGGTACGCCTAACGCCGCGCTTCAGTGGGCCGGCCACTTTCACCCTTGGCATACGACTAGCTTACCCCTCGACATCGCACGCCCGCCAACCTGGCCGCCCGCGTGGCCGGTCCACTGCAAGCGCTGGTTAGACGACGACCATGGCAGGACCGCGCTCCTTGGCGCTGCCACGCTACCGCTCCGTTGTGAGCATGCCGGCATGGGTGCCCTACGTGGCCGGCGTGGGCGTGGCTTGCAGCGCCGCCACGCGCTTCTCCAACGGCCACTCTGAAAATGCAACGAACCACAGGAGAACCAAATTCAGACCCGGCACCAACGCGAAGACGCCCACCCACGATGGATAGCCGGCTTTGATGCAGATTCGGCACGCCGGAAGGAGGATTGCAACCACAGTGAGCGCGATCCCGAGCAGAAGAAACACAAGCCCTCCTGTCTACTCAGTTCGTCGTCTAACGCATATTCGGCGGCCTAAGAGAAGAAGGGGAACACTGCAGGATCTGCAGCGTTTGCCGGGGCCACGTTGGCTTGGGGTGTTGCGGAAGTGGCTGAACGGCCAGGGGGATGCGTGCCGCTCTCGCTGATGGGTGTCTCTTGTTAGGCTGCGTGAACTGCTGCCTAACACACCCGGTGGAACGTTGCACGCGGGATCGTCCAGGTGATCGCGTTCAGACCGAATCGTTCGGGCTGCAGGCACCACATCCTCCCCCGTGTTTCCAGATCGGAGTATAGACCCCACGACGCAAACGGATCTGTCGAGTGCGTCTTTGCTTTCGACAGCGGCACCATGGTCATCACACCCTCCGACCATAATTCAGACCATTTTCGAGATCAGACACGAGTCGAACCGGCGCGAGACGATCCGCTTCGCCGTGCTGTTCGTGCCGGTGCGTCCGGTTCCGGGTGGAGGGCGCCCCGCTGGGGTCAGCGGTAGAGCGAGAACGTGACCGTGACCGTCAGGAACACTCGCACCGGTTTGCCCGACCTGGTGGCCGGCTCGTAGCGCCACTGGCGGACGGCGTCCATCGCGGCGACGTCGAATACCGTCACCCCGCACCCCCGTCGCACCGTCGGCTCGCGGGGGATACCCTTGGTGTCGAGGTAGGCGTCGACGACGGTTGCCCCGTCGAGGTGGAACTCCCGTGCGCCCCGCGGATAGGACGGGTTCACTATGTGCTTGAGAACCGGGGGGGTGGTCGGCTCGGCGTCCCTCACGGTGCCGGCGACGGAACCTCCCGAGGGCGGGGCCGGGTTGCCCGCATTGCCAGGAGGTTGGGTCGTCGCCGCATCCCAGCGCTCGGCGGGGATCAGGTGCGCGCGCAGGAACGGGATGACGTCCTCGAAGTCGCCATAGGCATTGCGAAGCTCCGGGGCGAGGTCCTGCGCCATCTGCCAGTGCCAGGCTGCGTCGTCGGACTTTCCGAGCCTCTGCTCGGCCACTGCAAGGAGGTACGTCGTCAGACCGAGCGATCGGCTCCCGTTGGGGCCGCTCACGAAGGCATCGAGGAGGTCATCGAGCAGCCTTCGGGCGCGCTTCGCCGCCTTCTTCGCCGCGGCCGGATCGTTCTTGCGGAGTGCCTCGTAGGTCTCCGTGAACGAGCGGTTCCACGCGACCATCTGGCTCCCGGAGCCCCATCGCTCGACGTCGCACCACTGGCTCGCGATCTGGGCTCGTGACGCGGACGCCCAGCTCAACACGACCATGGCCAGCACAACCCGGTTCACGACCTTCATGCGCGCATGGTACCGGATTGGACCCCGTCCGCAGCGCCGAAGGGAGGCGTTCGGGCACCGAAAGACGTGGTCAGTGGCCCGTGGTCAGAGCCCCGAGCGCCTCCCTCGAAGACGAGAAGGTCAACGACAGGCAGGGCCGTGCCACTTGCGGCGTGTAGCCGGAGGCTACATGAGCATCCGATCCGCCGAGTGCAACGCGGGGCGAGACGCGGCTCCGCCGCGGCTCGCGGGGGGCTCGGGGGCATAGGCGCTAACTTTAGTGTTGACATTGGCGAGCGGGTGAATATGCTGTGGGTATGGAAGAATGCGCTCTCGTACAGGAAGAATGGCGATGGGTTGAAGGTCTCCTGCCTGAC
>SCRJ01000020.1 GCA_004298115.1 Acidobacteriota bacterium | reverse complement strand
GCTCTTCCGATCTGCGGTGACTGGGGAGCGAGGTTGCGCGAGCCGTGGCAGCGCGCGTGGAGGGCCTCCGCCACCGCGCGAGTGGTCCTCGCTGGGCGGACTGCCGGCTTATGAAACACTGTTGACCTCTCGATGCACGGTTGATTCCTCAGGCGTCTTCTCAGGAAGTGTACACCCGTTGACGGCCGGTAACGGTCGCCATCGGGCATCGAGGGCGTCGCGCCGCCGTTCTCGGCGGGTCGCGCCGCGCTCATGCCCCGGGCGGCAGAGCGCGCCACTGGTACCTCGACATCACGCGCGAGGACGCAGCCGCGGCGCTCGCCCGGCTCGCCCGCGCGCTGCGCTCGATGGCGTGAGACCGGGGTCCGGGACTCGGGGCTCGGGCACCGGGAAGGCGTGGTCCGTGGTCCGAAGGGATCAACGACAGCGCGCCCGGCGGTCGCCCCACATTCGAAGGGACGGCGCCCCACGCCTTGCCCGGCTGCGCCGGCCGCGGGACCCCCGCCAGGATCGCGGTCCGCGATCGGTGACGCCGGCCGGCGGCGCCGCTCTGCCCGGCGGTGCGCTAGACTAACCGGGTCGCACATCGGAGAAGGAGGCAGCGATGGCCGAGAACTATCCCCCCGGGGCACCCCCTGTACCTCCCATGCCGCCCGTGCCGCCCAGCATGCAGCCGCCGGGCACCGTCCCCCCGCCGCCGGCGGGCGGCGAGCCGGCCGCGGCGCCGCTGCCGTGGGAGCAGCCCGGGTACCCGGCGCTCGAAGGGTTGTACGAGACCGCCAAGCTCGTCCTCACCGCGCCGAGCCAGGCGTTCGCCAGGATGTCGCTGACCGGCACGCTCGGCCGGCCGCTGCTGTACGCCGTGATCTTCGGCTGGGTCGGCATCATCGCCGGCCAGGCGTACAACATCGCGTTCCGCAGCGTGATCCACAACCTAATGCCCGGGATGATGAACCGCGGTTTCCAGCTGCCGGTCGCGTTCAGCCTCGTGATGATGGTGGCGGCGCCGATCTTCGTCCTGATCGGGGTGTTCATCTGGTCGGCGATCGTGCACCTGTTCCTGCTGCTCGTCGGGGGCGCCACCAAGGGGTTCGCCGCGACGGTGCGGGTCGTCTGTTACGCGGGGACCGTCCAGGTCTTCCAGATCGTGCCCTTCTGCGGCGGCCTGATCGGCTTCGTGTGGGGGATCGTCCTCTACATCATCGGACTGGCCGCCGCGCACCGCACGACGCAGGGGAAGTCCGCGCTCGCGGTGCTGCTGCCGCTGGCGCTGTGCTGCGTCTGCGTGGCGGTGCTCGCCGTCGCCTTCGGCACCGCGATCGCCGCGGCGTTGGGCCACCTCGGCCACTTCGGCCGCTGAGCCGGCGCGGTGCGCGTGCGTCCGCCCACCCGCGAGGAGCGCCAGCTGGCGTTCCTCTGGGGTGTCGTGACCGTGTCGACCGTGGTGCTGCGCCCGTTCTGGCTCGCGGTGGCGCCGCTGTTGCCGGCGTGCCCGTTCCGCGCGATCACCGGGATCCCGTGCCCGACGTGCGGCGGCACGCACGCGGCGATCGCGCTCATGCACGGCCGCGTCGGCGCCGCGCTCGCCGCCAATCCGCTCGCCGCGCTCGTGGGGGTCGCTTTCATCGCGGGCGGCCTGGCCGCGCCGCTCTGGGCGGCGTTGGGTTGGCCCGTCCCCGAGGTGCCGGCGCCGCTCCCGCGCTGGCTGCGCGCCGCCATCGTCGCGACCATCGTGGCGAATTGGGCGTGGCTGATCGCGTGGCGGTGAGGTCGCTGCGAGCCTGAAAGGCCGGCCGCCCGGCGGGCGGCCGCGACGAAGGCATCGGGGAGGAGCCCTAGCGCGAGACGGCGTCCGGGCGCGACCCCGGCTTGGCGAGAGGGACGCCGGAGGCGCACAGCGGGCACGCTTCGGGCGCCCAGGTCGGCACGTCGACCGTGAGCAGCGCGGTGAACGGCAACGGCGCGAACGGGTTCTCCTGCCCGGACCGGTTGACGATGGCAGCGACGCCGACGACCACGCCGCCCTGGCCGCTCACGACGTCCATCACCTCGCGGGTCGAGCCGCCGGTGGTCACCACGTCCTCGACCACGAGCACGCGGGATCCGGGCTCGACCGCGAAGCCGCGCCGCAGCACCATCTCGCCGTCGGCCCGCTCGGTGAAGTAGAACGGCACGTCCACGAGGGCGCGCGCGACCTCGTGGCCGATGATCACGCCGCCGAGCGCGGGGGCGACGACGACCTGCGCGGCCGCGTTCTTGAGCCGCGCGGCGAGCTGCCGCCCGGCCGCCTCGGCGCGCGCCGGCTCGGCAAGGTACAGTGCGCACTGCAGATAGCGCGACGAGTGCCGCCCGGACGAGAGCTTGAAGTGGCCCTCCAGCAGCGCCCCCGCCCCCGTCATATCCTCCAGGGTGATCCCGCCCATTCATTCCTCCCGCGACAGGCCGTAGGCCTCGATCTTCTTGTACAGGTTGGACCTCGGCGTGTTGATGGCGCGCGCCGTGGCGGCCACGTTCCAGCCGTGGCGCTGGAGCTCGCGCACGAGGTAGGCGCGCTCCGCCCGTTCCTGGAACTCCGCCAGGGTCGGCGCGGCGAACAGCCCCTCGTCGGCGGGGGCGGCGGTCGGCGCCGACGGCAGGAGGTCGATGGCACGGATCTCGTCCTCGAGCTGCATGATCACCGCCCGCTCGACGACGTTCTTGAGCTCGCGCACGTTGCCGGGAAACGGGTAGGCGGCGAGCTGGGCGAGCGCGGGCGGCGCCCAGGACTTGGGGCGGCGGTTGTACTCGTGGCATGCGACCGCGGTGAAGTGCTGCACGAGAGCCGTGATGTCGCCGGGGTGCGACCGCAGCGGCGGCGTGCGCAACACGACCACCGAAAGGCGGAAGTAGAGGTCCTCGCGGAACCGGCCGGCCCTGACCTCCTCGGGGAGGTCCTTGTTGGTGGCCGCGATCACCCGCACGTCCACGTGCCCCACGGCGCCGGCGCCGACCGGCTCCACCTCGCCGTCCTGCAACACCCGGAGGACCTTGGCCTGCGTGCGCAACGACATGTCGCCGACCTCGTCGAGGAAGATCGTCCCGCCGTCGGCCTGCACGAACTTGCCGATCTGCTTGCGCACCGCGCCGGTGAACGAGCCCTTCTCGTGGCCGAACAGCTCGGACTCGATCAGCTCCTCGGGAATCGCCGCGCAGTTGACCCGCACGAACGGCGCGCGCGCCCGCGGCGACAGGTGGTGTACCCGCCTCGCCACCAACTCCTTCCCCGTACCCGACTCGCCCACCACGAGGACCGTCGCGCGCGAGGGCGCGACGCGGGCGATCTCCTCCCGCAGCGCCTTCATGTCGGGCGAGTCGCCCAACAGCGGCGGCGGCTCCTCGCCGGCCGCCTTCAGGCGGCGGTTCTCCTCGGCCAACTTGCCGCGCACGACCGCGCCCTGGACCGCGAGGATCAGCTTGGCCCGCTCCGGCGGCTTGTCGAGGAACGCGTCGGCCCCGGCCTCGAGACACGAGGCCGCGGTGAACTCGTCGCCGTGACCGGTCAGGACCACGACCGGCACGTCGATCCCGCGCTTGCGCAGGTTCTCCAGCAAACCGAGGCCGTCCATTCCCGGCATCTTGATGTCGAGCAGCACGGCGTGCGGGTTGTCGTGGTCGATCGCGTCGATCGCCGCGAAGGCGTCACCGGCCTCGCTCACCGCGAACCCGGCGCCGGTCAGGATCGTCCTCACCACCAGGCGGTTGGCGGCGTCGTCATCGACGACCAGGATGCGTCCGGCGATCCCCATGGCCCCAGAGTTTACTCCAGCGGGCCGCTGCGCTCCCCTTCATTCCCCGGCCCCGCCGCCCTCGCGGGTGGCCGGTCCCTCGGTCGTGCCGGCCGCAGGCCGCAGAGAAGACGGGAGCCGGGTTTCGGGAGCAGGAGCGACGTGGCCCGTGGTCCGCGGTCCGAGCCGGCGGCACCGACCGCGGGCCGTGCGGCCTCCACTTGTCGTCGTTCCCGCGCAAGCGGGAACCCAGCCCCCGCCTCACAAACGCCACGCCCTGGATCCCCGCGTTCGCGGGGATGACACCCGGAAGATCGCACGCTCCGCCGGTAGGCAGGGGACCGGAAAGGGAACAACGTGGTCAGCGGTCCGCTCTCGGCGGCGCTCAGAGAGTGACGACGATCTTGCCGGTGGAGGCGCGGCTCTGCAGGAAGGCGTGCGCCTCGGGGAGGCGCGCGAACGGGAACACCGCGCCGACGACCGGGCGGAGGGCGCCGGCGGCCAGCATCCCCTCGACGCGCGCGAAGCGCGCCTGCAGCTCCCCGGCGAGGTGCGGCACCAGCGACAGGTTGAAGCCGGAGAGCGATCGGGTCGCCTGCACGAGCGCCGAGGGGAGAAGCGCGCCCATCCGCAACAGCTCGAGCGCGGCGTGCAGGTAGCGCACGCGGCCGGGTCCGAGCGCCGCCGCGAAGCCGTAGAGCACGTAGCGCCCGTCCGGCCGGAGCGCCTTCCACCCCGGGCGGAACAGCGCGCCGCCAACCGCGTCCGCGACGACGTCCACACCGTCCGCGAGCGCGCTGCGGTACCCCTCATAGCCGGTCGTCTCGTGGGCGCCGAGAGAGGCCGCGAGCTCGCGCTTGGCGGGTGACGACGCCACCGCGAGCACGCGCGCGCCGGCCGCCGCCGCCATCTGCACCGCGATCGTCCCGACCCCGCCCGCGGCCGCCGTGATGGCGATGCGCTCCCCGGCCCGCAGGCGGCCGACGGTGAAAAGCGCGTGGTCGGCGGTGAGGCCGGTGACCGCGACGGCGGCGCCGGCGACGAAATCGATCCCCGGCGGCAGCGGCCGCAGGAAGCGCGCGTCGACAGCCACCAGCTCGGCATGGCCGCCGAAGATCGGCACCGCGGCGACCGGCGTTCCGACCTGCGGTCCGGCGACGCCTTCGCCGAGCGCGGCGACCTCGCCGCTCACCTCCATGCCGGGCACGAACGGCGCCTGCGGCACGCGCGGGTAGACCCCGAGGCGGGCGGCGCAGTCCGCGAAGTTGAGGCCGATCGCGCGCACGCGGACGAGCGCTTGACCGGGCCCCGGCGCCGGGTCGGGCAGTTCCCGCAGGCGCAGGACCTCGGGCGGCCCGTACCGCGGCGCGACCCACGCCCTCATCGCGTCGCTCGCTCCGCTCGCGCCGCGAGGCGCGGTCCGTGGCCGGTGGTCAGTGGTCCGTGAAACCCGTCAGGACCGAGCGGTGATCGGACCACGGTCGACGGTCCACGGACCACGGTCGTCAAGACTCGTCCGCGGCGGCGGCGGGGCGGGCCAGCGTGGGCAGGATCTCGCGCAGCTTCTCCTCGAGCTCGGTGGCGACCTCCGGGTGCTCCTTGAGAAACGCCCGCGCGTTCTCGCGCCCCTGGCCGAGGCGCGTCTCGCCATAGGAGAGCCACGTCCCGGACTTGCTGACCACCCTGTGCTCCACGCCGAGATCGAGCAGCTCCCCGTGCTTGGAGATCCCCTCGCCGTACAGGATGTCGAACTCGGCGACGCGGAACGGCGCCGCGACCTTGTTTTTCACCACCTTGACCTTGGTGCGGTTGCCGACCGCGTCCTCGCCGGACTTGATCGCGCCGATGCGGCGGATGTCGAGCCGCACCGAGGCGTAGAATTTGAGCGCCCGCCCGCCGGTCGTGGTCTCGGGGTTGCCGAACATCACCCCGATCTTCTCCCGGATCTGGTTGATGAAGATGACGCACGTCTTGGACTTGGAGACGATCCCGGTGAGCTTGCGCATCGCCTGCGACATCAGGCGCGCCTGCAGCCCCATCGAGGAGTCGCCCATCTCGCCCTCGAGCTCGGCGCGCGGGACGAGCGCCGCCACGGAGTCGACCACGATCACGTCCACCGAGCCGGAGCGGATCAGCGTCTCGGCGATCTCGAGCGCCTGCTCGCCGTTGTCCGGCTGCGCCACCAGCAGGTTGTCGATGTCGACGCCGAGCTTGCCGCTGTACTCGGGGTCGAGGGCGTGCTCGGCGTCGATGAACGCCGCGAGGCCGCCCAGCTTCTGCGCCTGCGCGATCACGTGCAGCGCCAGCGTCGTCTTCCCCGACGACTCCGGTCCGAAGATCTCGATCACCCGCCCGCGCGGAATCCCGCCCACCCCGAGCGCTGCGTCGAGGCCGATCGACCCGGTCGGGATCACGTTGACGTTGACCGCCTCCTGGGCGCCCAACCGCATGATCGCGCCCTTGCCGAACTGCCGCTCGATCTGCGCGACCGCGGTCTCCAAAGCCTTGAGCTTGTCCTGGTTGTACTCAGCCATGGTGACACCTTCTCCCTTGGTTGTCGCGTGGACGGGTTGGCCGCGAGGCCACACGAAATGCTAGGCCGGGCCTCGGACCAAGTCAAGACAGGGGTCCGGGCGCCGGAAGACGTGGTCAGTGGTCCGTGGTCCGTGGTCCGAGCCGACGGCGGCAAGCGGGAAATGGGGCGGAGTAGAGCGGCCCAGAGGCTGGTTCCTACAGGCGGAGGTGAAGTGATGCCGAAGAACCCACCCGAGAACACGCCCCGTGTCACACCGTACCTCTTCTACGAGGACGTCGCGGCCGCGCTCCGGTGGCTCGCGGACGCCTTCGGGTTGCGCGAGAGCCTGCGCATCGACGGCCCGGACGGCAAGGTCGCCCACGCCGAGATGCGCCTTGCGGACGGGGTGGTCATGATGGGCTGCCCGGGGCGGCAGTACCGGAACCCCAGGCACGTCGGCCACGTCACCCAGAGCCTGCACGTCTACGTCGACGACGTCGACGCCCACTTCGCGCGCGCCAAGGCCGCCGGCGCGCGGATCCTCGCCCTGCCGGAGGACCAGTTCTACGGCGACCGCCGTTACGGCGCCGAGGACCTCGAAGGCCACCAGTGGTTCTTCGCCCAGCACGTCCGCGACGTCTCCGACGAGGAGCTCAAGGCCCATCGCCCGTGATCGCGCCCAGGAGGTCGGAGACACCGGGCACAGGAGAGACGCGGCCCGTGGTCCGTGGGCCGAGGCAGGGGTTCGGGGCTCGAGGTTCGGACACAGCTAGGATGGGGCCAGCGGCGGATACCGGTGACACGCCAGCCAGCGTGGCCGAGAATCACTTACCCTAACCGCTAGCCCCGGCCAACGACGATGAGGGCCTAGAGCCGAACCACAGCGTCGACCAGACCACGTCTCGTACCACACCCGCGATCTCCACCGTGTCGACCTGCCTCCCGGAGATCCAAACGTCGAGCGTCCGAACAGCAATTCGTGCCAGGATCCTAGCCGCCGGGACCTTCCATCCCTCCACTAGCTCCTTGGCTGCCTGGGCTGGCCAGCCCTGGGATCGGAGAAGGCGTTGCAACTCCGTGACGAAACCAGGCGAACCAGCGCCGTCTGATCTTCTGGCAGCTTCTCGGATCGTCTCCTTGTGCTCGGCCCCAGCAACCCTCCAAAATGCGCGTGTGAGGAACTCCGGTGGGAAGCTGCTCTCGAAATCCCTGTTGAAAACAATGAGCGCCTGCCGGTCGAGCAGCCCCTCGCTGATTAGCTTCTGCGCCTCATTGACAAGGCTCGTGGTCAGGCGGTCCACAATCACTATTCCCTGGACGCCATCTGCCTTTGCTTGCTCCAACACCATCCGGAGGTTCTTCACGTTGCCGCTTCCTCTGATGGACTGAAGTCGAGAGGGAAGGAACTTATCACCGTGTTCGTGTTTCAACAATGCGAGGAAGAACACTCGTTCCGATTCGCCTTCGACAAACCAACGGACCGGCTTCGCCGTCTCCCGAATGGCGGGACGCAACCGGCCTAGGAACTGCTGTACTTGGTCCGCCAGGCCGAACGCCTCGAACAGCCTCACTCTTGAGACGCCCTTTCCCCAGGCCCCAGCTGCTCCGGGACAGGTCGCTGTCACTGCCAGAATCAAGGAGAGTTGCGCTAAGCCTGCATAGGAGATGGCCCCGGAGAGAAACTGCTCGAGCTGATCGCGGCGCGAGAGGTCGAGCTCTCGGCCGGCGGTGGCAAAAAGATTGTGGATCGCGTTTGCCTGAACTCCGCACCTTCTCTCGGGAGCCCCCCCGCCCAGAAACCTCGGCTCGGCGAACGGGCAGATACATGCTGCCAGACATTTCCGCCAACATTCGATCCAGGGTACGGAGTTCTCGACAAGCCATGCCGCGAGATCTCTTGCCTTCATGTCAGCTGGTATGGGGTCTGCCCCGTCGAACAACCCTTCTGGCCGGAGCCCCTTCGAGGGCAAGAGCCGCTTGTTTCCCGGCCCCAGGATACCCGGCACTTGTTCCCCATTGGCGGCATCGGGAACCACATGTGGGCGGGTACCAAGTTCCCCGCCTAAGCTGCTTACAAGTCGGAGAAGATCCCCCATCTCGAGGTGCGCCCGACAAGCCACTACATCCTCAAGCAGTCGCCTATTGATGTCCAGCTCGGCCGATGTCTTCGAGATCGACCGGCCATGCAGTAGATGACGCAACTGTAGCCGGTAGTCCATACGGGGCCCCCTGCTCGACCGAGACAGGCTAACGCAAGAAGGCGCGAAACCCTCATCGCCTCTGGTCGGGGGCCAGCCACGAATTCCCTCCCTTGCTCGCGCTCCTTCCAACAAACCGGGGCAGGAGACTGAAAGCGATCGTTAGAGGCCGAGGACGAGGCGGAGGCCGGCCTCGACAGAGCCCATGAGGGGCGCGGGCAGGACTTTGACGCGCTGGGATAGGAACGACTTGTCGAGGGTGAGGAGCTGGGAGACGTTGACGACCGAGTCTTTGCGCAGGCCGGTGTCGCGGCGGCGGCAGAGGACGTTGCCGGGGGCGGCCGCGAGACGGACGTTCGAGGTCACGGCAGCGACCACGACGGTCCGGATCCGGCTTTCGTTGAACTCGTCCGCCTGGACGATCAGCACCGGCCGGCGAAAACCGGGTCCCGAGCCGCTCGGGTCGGGGATCGAGGCCCACCACAGCTCGCCGCGGCGCATCACCAGCCCGCGTCCGGCAAGCTCGCCGCCTGCATGCGCGCCAGCGCGTCGTCCACCCCGGAGTCCTCGCTCGCGTAGACCGAGTCGAGCGCCTCACGGACGCCGACGCCGCGGTTCCTCGCCACGAACTCGGCCACCGCCTTGGCGTACAGACCGCTGCGCGACACGCCGAGCCGGCGCGCCTCGGTCTCCGCCGCGGCGAACACCTCGTCCGGGATCGAGATCGCGGTCTTCACAACCCGAGTATAACTCCGGTTACACCCGCGCGCAAGAGTCCCCGGCGAGCAAATGGCGTGGTTCGTGAGTCGTGGGTCGTGGTCCGAGCCGGCTGTGCCGGCCGCAGGCCGCGCAGCCTCTCGCCCTCCCTCGAAGACGAAAAGGTCAACGACAGGCAGGGCCTCGGAGCTTGGGGCGTGCAGCCGCGCCGCCGAGAGTGGGCCAGATGCTAGGAGGGCAAGGCGGTCGGACCGGAGCATAGCCGGAGGCTGCGTGAGGATCCGAACCGCCACAGCCCGACAACGCAGATGGTCCGCTATCGGCGGCGCCCCCAGCGACGCCTGCCGACACCCCTCTCAGGTCGAAGGTTCGCCTTCGGGGGTGAACCGGTACCCTACGCCGCGCACCGAATGGATGTACTTCGGCCGCCGGGCGTCGGCCTCGAAGTACCGCCGCAGGCGCACGATGAAGTTGTCGATGGTGCGCGAGGAGGAGCCGTACTTGTAGCCCCAGACGCGCTCGAGGATGAGCTCGCGCGAGACCACCTGCCCCTGGCGCTCGACCAGGAGCTTCATCAGCATGCACTCCTTCTCGGTCAGCTCGACCTCGCCGCCCGGCCCCTTGGCCTTGAAGGTCCGAAAGTTGACCTCGTTGCCGCCGAACTTGAAGATGCCGCGCTCGGCGACCGGCGTCTGGTACCACTCCTGCCGCCGCAGGATGCCGCGAATGCGCAGCACGACCTCCTCGAGAAGGAACGGCTTGGTCATGTAGTCGTCGCCGCCGTGCCGCAGGCCGGCGAGCCGGTCGGCGTCGGCGCTGCGCGCGGTGAGGAAGAGGACCGGCACCCGGTTGCCCGCCTCGCGCAGCCGCTGGCAGACGTCGAGCCCCGAGATGCCGGGGAGCATGACGTCGAGCACCACCAGGTCGAAATCCTCGGTGGCGAGACGCTCGAGCGCGGCTTCCCCGTCGCCCACGACCGTGGTCTCGTACCCCTCGAACTTGAGATTGTGCGCCAACGCCTCGGCAAGATGCCGCTCATCCTCGACGATCAAAACGCGACTCGCCATGACTCACCTCGCCTCGTTCCCATCACTGTACTCGGAAAGCTCGTCTTCTGGAAGGGCTTCGGCACCGGGCAGCGCGAGCCGGAGCGTCGCGCCCCTCCCCGGGCCGGGGCTCGAGGCCGTGAGCTTGCCGCCGTGCGCCTCGACGATCTCCCTCGCCACGTACAGACCGATGCCGGTGCCGGGGGTCCGCCGGGTCACCTCGTCGCTGGCCCGGTAGAACGGCTTGAAGATCGATTCCAGCTCGTAGGCGGCGATCCCCACGCCGTTGTCCTCGACCTCCAGAACGGCCTCGCCGCGCTCGAGGCGGAGCCGGACGCGGACGCGGGGCTCCTCCCGCCGGGCGTACTTGAGGGCGTTCTCGATCAGGTTGGAGATCACGATCGCCATCGCCTCGGCGTCGAAGGTCGCCTGGACATCGGGGACGATGTCGACGTCGAGGGCGACGCCGCGAGCGGCGACGCGCCGCTCCGCGACGATGACCTCCTCCTCCACGAGCTGCGAGTAGTCGCCCAGACTCATGCGCAGCCGGTGGGCCCCGCCGGTGTACCGGGTCACTTCCAACACCTTCTCCACGAGATCGCCGAGGCGTTCCGAGTCGGCCAGCGCGTTGCCGAGGAAACGCGTCCGCCCCTCGTCGTCCACCCGCCCGGAGAGCACCGTCTCGAGGGCGAGACGGATGCCCGCGATCGGGGTCTTGAGCTCGTGGGTGACCGCCGACACGAAGTTCTGGTGTTGGCGCTCATAGGCGCCTTCCCGGCGCATGGCGCGCCAGAGAAGCACGACCGCGATGACGATCGCCGCGAGGAACGCCGCGCCCTCGCCCAGGACGCTCACGACCCGCTGGCGGTAGCGGTGCACCAACTCCTGCCAGTGGTGATAGTCCGGCGTCACGACGAGGCGCTCGAGCGGCGCGGCGAGCGCGGCGCTCGGACGCCCCTCCTGCACGCCGCCGCGCTCGACGAGCTGCAGGTCGGGGTCGGAGGACGCGAGCCACCGGTACGGTGCCTGCGGGTCGAGGAACGCGAGCGCCACCCGCCCCCGCCCGAGCGAGCGGGCCACGGCGGGCCGCCCTCCCAGTTCCACCCAGCCGAGGGTCGCCCCCGGATCGAGCGGCACCGCACCCGCGCCGCGGGGAAGCTCCGCTTCCTCCACGACCCGGACTTCGGCGAACGGCGGCGTCGGCGACGGGATCACCCCGGGCGGCAGGCCGGTGATCGCCCGTTCGGCCTGGAGCAGGCGAACCGCCAGACGTTCGGCCGCGAGGCTGGTTTGCGACGTGACCAGCTCCCGCTCGAGGTCGAGGCGCTCGCGGTTGTCGCGCAGGGAGTAGACGACCCACCAGGTGAACTGGGCGTTGAGGACCAGCGCGACGATGACGAAGGCCACCATGTGGCCCAGCCCGAGACGGAGTCCACCGCGCACGATCGCAGTATAGACGGGAGGCCGCGGGCACGGCCGGGCGGGCGAAACGACGCCGGCGGGGGCGGCGGGCGCCGGGCGGCCGCGCCGCCGCCGCATCGGGGCATTTGACAGCACCGGGGCCGCCTACGAGAATCGTGTTCCTATGGCTGCTCCTCGCGCGCTGCTGGTCCGAGGCGGGACCGTGGTCCCGATGACGGCCCCCGGCGTCGCGTTCGCCGCCGATGTGCTGATCCGCGACGGCCTCATCGCCGCCGTGGGCCAGGGGCTGCCTGCGGACGGGGCGGAGGTGCTCGACGCGACGGACGCCCTCGTGTTGCCCGGCTTCGTCCAGGCCCACGTCCACGTCGTGCAGAGCCTGGCGCGGCACCGGGCCGAGGGGATGCCGCTGCTCGCCTGGCTCGCCGAGCGCATCTGGCCGTACGAAGCCGCCCTCGAACCGCACGAGGTGGCCGCCGCGGCCCGTCTCGGGGTGGCCGAGCTTCTGGCCGGCGGGACGACGGCCGCGCTCGACATGGGCACGACGCACGGCCAGGACGCGGTGTTCCTCGCCGCTCGCGAGCTCGGTATCCGCCTGACCTCGGGCAAGTGCCACATGGACACCGGCGAGCTGGTCCCCAAGCGGCTGCTGGAGGACCCGGACGCGTCCCTCGCCGAGGCCGACACCCTGGGCGCGCGTTGGCACGGCGCCGACGGCGGCCGGCTGCGGTACGCGGTGGCGCCGCGCTTCGTGCTCTCGTGCTCGGACCGCCTCCTGGAGGGCGCCGCGGCGCTGGCCCGCCGGCACTCCTACATGCTGCACACCCACGCCAGCGAGAACCCCGATGAGACGCGCGCCGTGCGCGAGAAGACCGGCCTCGGCAACGTCGCCGCCCTCGCCCGGTTCGGCATCGCCGGTCCCGACACGGTGCTCGCCCACTGCGTGCACCTCGACGAGGACGAGTTCGGGCTCCTCGCCCGCCAACGCACCGGCGTGGCCCACTGCCCCGGCGCCAACCTCAAGCTGGCGTCCGGGATCGCCGACCTCCCGCGGCTGCTCGCCACCGGCGTCCGGGTCGGCCTCGGCGCCGACGGCCCGCCGTGCAACAACCGGCTCTCGGCGTTCCACGAGATGGCCCTCGCCGGGACGGTCCACAACCTCGCCCGCGGCGCGGGGGCGGTGGATCCCTGGACCGTGCTCGAAATGGCGACCTGGCGCGGCGCCGAGGTGCTGGGCCTGGATCGGGTCGGCCGCCTGGCGCCGGGGTGGAAGGCGGACCTCGTGGTTCTGGGTTGTACGGCGTGGGCGATGGAGCCGGCCGGCGACCCGGCGGCGATGGTCGTCTACGGAGGAGGCGTCGAGGCCGTGCGACACGTCGTCGTGGACGGGAAGACCGCGGTGGCGGACGGGGTCCTGGCGACCGCCGACGGCGCCGCCATCCGGCACGAGGCGCGCGCGGCCGCGACGGCTTTGGCCCGCCGTTTGGGGTGGTCGTGATGTTCAAGGGCAAACCGCGTTTCGAGGACCTCGACCACTACCTCGTCAACCGGGACTATGGCCTGGCGCTCGAGGCGATCGCGCATGAGATCAAGCGCCGCCCCGAAAACTTCAACCTCCTGCTGCGGCAGGCCGAGATCCTCGGCCTCGCCGGCGACCGCGACAAGGCGATCGAGGTGTACCGCACGCTGGCGAGGCACTACGCCGAACAGGGCTTCTACGCCCGCGCCATCGCGGTCATCAACAAGGTGGTCCGGCTCGATCCCGGCCGCCAGGAGGTCACCAGGGAGCTCGCGGCCGTCATCGCGGCACAGCAGGAGGCCGAGCAGGCGCGACACGCCAGGCGCGCGCGGGCGAAATCGCCGGCCCCGCCGGCCCCGGCCGAGCAGGCCGAGCAGGCCGAGAAGGAACGCGCGGCGTCGCGCTTCTTCGCGGAGTTTCCGCCGGCGGCGCTCGAGCAGCTCATCTCCACGACCGCCGTGCGCTCGTTTGCCCAGGGCGAGACGATCGTGCGCGAAGGCGACCGGGGGACTTCGTGGTTCCTGATCGAGGAGGGCGAGGTCGAGGTCCAGACCACCGATCACTCGGGCCGCCACCTGGTGCTCGCCCGACTCGGCCCCGGCGAGTTCTTCGGCGAGGTGGCGGTGCTCACGGGAAAACCCCGGACCGCGACGATCGTGGCCCGCAACGGGGTGACGGTCATCGAGATCTCGCGCCAGGACCTCGACCAGATCGCCGCCGCCCACCCCGAGGTCCGGTCGGTGCTGCAGCGGTTCTACGAGAAGCGGGCGCAGGCGACGGTGGAGGCGGTTCTCGCCCGCATGCGAGGCAACGATGTCTGAGGCCTCCTGCCCGATCGTCGGCCGCTTCCTCGCGCTCGCCCGCCGCGCCGCTGAGGCGCCCGCCCTGATCGGCCCCGACGGCGAGGTGACCGCCACCCGCGGCGCGCTCGCCGCCGGGATCGAGGCGCAGCGCGCCGCGTACGTCAGGCACATCCCACCCGGGGCCACGGTCGTGCTCTCGTTGCCGAACGGGGCCACCTTCGTGCGCGCGTTCGCCGCGCTGCGGCTGCTCTCGGCCCGCGTCGCGCTGGTGGACGCGGCCTCGCCCGCCGACGAGATCGAGCGGTCGGCGGCCGCCGTGGGCGCCGGCTGGATCGTGGCCGCCCCCGAGAGGCTGCCGGGGGGTGCCGTCGTCCTGGCCGAATACGGCAGCGCCGTCGCGGCGCGGAAGGACGCGGCGCCGGTGGTGATGCCCGAGTTCACCGCCTTGCTGAAGCTGACCTCGGGCTCGACCGGCTTGCCGCGAGCCGTGGCCGTCGGCGCCCGCCAGCTCGCCGCCGACACCGCCCAGATCATGCGCACGATGGGGTTCGGTCCCGGCGACGTGACCGCCGCCGCGATTCCGCTCACCCACTCGTACGGAATCGGGAACTGCCTGATCCCGCTCCTGCTCGGCGGCACGCCGCTCGCGTTTCCGACGTGCGCGCTGCCGGCGGCGCTCGCCCACACCCTGGCGGCCGCCCGGGTCGTGCACTTCCCGGCGGTCCCCGCGATGGTGCGGACGCTGGCCACCCTCCCCGGCCTCCCCGATCTGCCCGACCTCCGCGTGTGCCTCACCGCCGGCGCCCCGCTCGCGCCGCACGACGCCGCCGCCTTCCACGCGGCGACCGGCCGCACGGTGCACGTGTTCTACGGCTGCTCGGAGTGCGGCGGCATCACGTACGAGCGCGGCGACGCGCCGGTGCACGAAGCTGGGGCCGTGGGCCCCGCCATGGACCGCGTGCGGGTGCAGATCGTGGATGACGCGCTGCGTCCCCTCCTCGCCGGGACCGAAGGCCGCGTCCTGGTGCTGTCGCGCGCCGTGGCCCTCGCCGAGCTGCCGCCCGCCGAGCGGCCCGGCATCCTCGGTCCCGGCCGGTTCCTCTCCGGGGATCTCGGCGTGCTCGACGGCGACGGCCGCCTCGCGCTCACCGGCAGGGTCGGGGAGTACCTCAACGTGGCCGGCAAGAAGGTGCACCCGGAGGAGGTCCGCCGGGCGCTCGAGGAGATCCCGGGGGTCGAGAGCGCCGTGGTCGCGGGCCTCCCCGACCCGCACCGCGGCCAGCTCGTCGCCGCGGTGGTGGTCGCCACGCGCGGCACCGTTCTCACCGTCCACGCGGTGCTCGCCGGATGCCGCACCCGCCTCGCCCCGCACAAGGTGCCGCGGCGCGTCGTGATCGTGGACGAGTTGCCCACCTCGGAACGCGGCAAGGTCCGCAAGGATGTCGTGATGCGGCTGCTCGAAGGTCCCGGGCAATCGCAAACCGTCGGGTAGGAACCGGGCCGCGGCGCCCGCAACCGCATCGGAGCACAGTGGTATCCTGACCGTGTGGACCCCATTCCAGGCACCGGCGCTGCGTCGCTTCGCGCCTTGCTGGTCGAAACCGGCGAGTACCTGTGCGCGCTGCCGGTCAACCAGGTCCGGCAGGTGGTGAGGGCGTTGCCGATCCACCCCCTCCCGGGGGCGTCGCCGGAGCTTCTCGGCCTCGCCGAATTCACGGGCGAGCCGATCCCGGTCCTCGACCTCGGCCGTCTCGTCGGCGCGCCGCCCGCGGCGCGGCCCGCGAACCCGGTGACGGTCGTCGTGTGGGCCGGCCCGCCCCACGCTCGCGAACTGGTCGGGCTGGCCGCCGACGCCGCGCTCGAGATCGTGGAGATCGCCCCGGCCGATGTTGCGGCGGCCGGGCCCGGCCTCGTCGGCGGCGAGGTGGCCCTGGGAGGCCGCCCGACCTGCCTGTTGAACCTGGAAGCACTGGGGACGGCGTGAGCATGCAGATGCTCGTGGTGCTGGCCCGCGGCGACGAGCGGTGGGGGCTTGCCCGCGACGCCGTGCGGGCGGTGGTGAAGCAGGCCCACGGCCTCGCCGTCGCGACCGAGAGCGGTCCGGTCCGCGCCGACGCCGTGCTCGACGTGGCGGCACGCCTCGAGGTCCGGGCGCCTGGCGCGGTCGTCGAACGTTTCTGGCCCGGCCGCTGTCTCGGCCTGACGATCTACGACGGCGCCCCGGTCGTAGTCGTGAGTCCCGCCGCGCTGCCGCCCGAACTGCGGGTGGATTAGGGAGGAGAGTCTTCATGGCACGACCTGGCGACGCACTGCCCAGGAGCCCGCTCATCGGGCTCTTCCTGATGATCGCCCTGGCGGCGATCGCGATGATCAGCCTGGCGATCGGGATGGCCCACGGCACCCCGAACTGGGTCGCGTACCTGGTGTTGCCGATCGGCGCGGCGCTGTTCGGGCTCTACGTGTTGTTCGCCTTCCTCCCCCACCTCGCCCAGGCGCGCGAACTGGCGGAGGCGGAGGCGGCCGCAAGGGCCCTCGAACAGCAACTCGGCCTCGCCATCGCCGACCTCCAGGCCGGCGACCTGGTGGCCACGCTTGCGCACGCGGAAGAGCTGCCGCCGCGCCTCGCCGCATTGGTGGCCAACGCCTCTCGGGCGCTCGGCGCCCTCGTGCAACAGATCCAGAACAGCTCGATCGAGGTCGCCGCGTCAGGGAGTACCGTCAACGCCACCGCCTCGGAGCTCGCCGCGGGGTCCTCGCAACAGGCCGCGGGGGTCGTCGAGATCACCGCCACGATGGAGGAGCTTGCCCGCACGGCCGCGCAGATCGCCGCCAACGCGGCCTCCCAGGCGGAGCTGGCCGCGCAGTCGGAGCAGAGCGGCGATGCCGGCGCCCTCGCGGTGGAGGACGCCCTTCACGGCGTCGAGGAGGTCCAGAAGCGGATCAGCGGAATCGCCGACCGGGCCGACACGCTCGGCGCCCGCTCCAAGGAGATCTACCGGGTACTCGAGCTCATCACCGAGATCGCCCAGGAGACCCACCTGCTCTCTCTCAACGCCACCATCGAGGCGGCCGCCGCCGGGGAGCACGGGCGGCGCTTCTCGGTCGTCGCCGACGAGGTGCGCCGCCTCGCGCAACGCTCGCAGGAGTCGGTGGCCTCGGTGCGCTCGTTGCTGGACGAGTTCGCCGGCTCGATTCGCACCACCGTGGTGGCAACCGAGGAGGGGAGCAAGGAAGCCGCCCGCGTCCTCGAGCGCGCCCGCTCGGCCGCCGCCGCCATCGCCGATCTGCGCGGCGCCCTGGCCGACACCGCGCGCGCCGCGCGCGAGATCTCGCTCGCCACCCAGCAGCAGCGCACGGCCTCCGACCAGGTTGTCCTCACCCTCAAGGAGGTCAGTCAGGTCATTCAACGCATGGCGCAGGGCCTCAAGCACTTCTCCGCGACGTCCGAGCGCCTCCACCAGCTCGCGCTCTCGATCCAGCTCCTCACGCAGTCGTTCCGCCTCGACTCGCCGCGCTCGCTCAAGAACCTCGGTGAACGGTGGGCCGGTGAGGTCGCGCTGCGCGCCGGGCACTGGGAAGCGCTCGGACCGCAAATGGAGGACGTGGTGCGGCAGAGCCCGTTCGTCGAGCTCGCGTTCGTCGCCGACATGAACGGCAACGTGGTGGCCTCGTCCGCCAACCCGGAGTGGGTGGCCGAGGGCACCGAGACCACGTCCGTGACCGCCGGCCTCAACGCGAAGGAACGGCCGTGGTTCCAGGCGGTGGCGCGCGACGGGCGCTGCGTGATCACGCCGCTGTACCAGTCGCTGCTCACCGGCGAGCGCTGCTTCACCGTCGCCGCCCCGGTGCGGGACGCGCGCGGCGCATTGCTCGGCGTCATGGGCCTCGACGTCAACGCCCGCAGCTGGACGAAGATCTGATGAGACAGGGCAGGGCAGAGATGTGGTCCGGGGTCCGTGGTCCGTGGTCAGAGGGAGACCGGACGAGGCGGACCACGGCGGCGGGCACGGCGGGGCCGCCAGCGCGGCCACCGGCGTCCTGCGCCCTGAGCCCGGTTTCACCGTGTCCTGTGCACTGTGCCCTGAACGCGCGGAGGGCGGGTGGATCCGGAGTTTGCTGACCTGATCCCCCTGTTCGTCGGGGAGGTGCGCGGCCGTCTGGAGCGCCTCGGCGAGCTGTCGGGCCGGGTCGAGGTCGACGACGCGGCCGCCGCAGAGGTGCGCCGCGAGCTCCACACGCTCAAAGGCGCGGGCCGGATGCTGCGGCTGGGCGTGTTCGCCGAGCTCTGCCACGCGGCCGAGGGTGTCCTCCAGGGCGCGCGCCCGAATGCCGGCGCCTTGCTGACCCGCGCCACCGACGGCCTGGCCGCGATGGTGGATGCGGTCGCGCTGGGGCGCGACCCTGAAGCGGACGCCGCCCTGATGGCGGAACTCGCGGGCGGCCCGCCGCCGCTCGCGGCGCCGCCCGCCCCGGCGGGCGCGCCGGCCCAGCCGGAGGCGGCGCCCGCCGTCGCGTCCGCCAGCGGGGAGATCCGCATCGACGCGGCCAGACTCGAGGCCATGACCGAGGGCGCCACCCGGCTACGCATCCTCGCCCGCGGCGCCGGCCGCCACGTCGAGCGCCTGCGCGACCTTGCCCGCCTCGCGGACGCCTCCGTGCGCGAGGGCCAACCGCAGCAAGCGCTGGCGGCGATGGCGCTCGCTCTCCGCCGTGCCGAGGTCGAGGCCGACGCCACGCAGGCGCGGCTGCAACGGGCCGCCGAGCAGCAACAGGAGGCGTTCCTCGCGCTCCAGGTCCAGCCGCTGCAATCGATGCTGATGGCCCTCGCCCGCCACGCCCGCGAGTTGGCCCGCACCCTCGGCCGTGCGGTCAAGGTCGAACTCTCCGGCGGCGAGACGCGCCTCGACCGGCGCATCACCAGGGACCTCGAGGAGGCGCTGGTTCACCTCGTGCGCAACGCGATCGACCACGGCATCGAGACGCCGGAGGCCCGCGCCGCCCTGGGCAAGCCGCGCGAGGGCCTGCTGCGCATCGGCGCGGTGGCGACCGGCGCCCGGGTGCGCCTGACGATCACGGACGACGGCGCCGGGATCGAGCCGGCGGACGTCGTCGAGGCCGCCGTCAGGTCGGGGCACCTCGAGCCGTCCCGCGCCGGCGCGCTCGGGCGCGACGAGGCGCTCCGCCTCCTCTTCCTCCCCGGCTTTTCGACGCGCGGGGAGGTCACGGAGACTTCGGGGCGTGGCATCGGCCTCGACGCGGTCGCGGCCGCGGCCACCCGTGCCGGGGGGTTCGCCACGATCGAATCGCACACCGGCCGGGGCACCGAGGTCGCGGTCGAGGTGCCCGTCGCCCGCCGGGGCGAGGAAGTGGTCGTGGTGCGCGCCGGAGCGACGCGGCTGGCGATCCCCGCCGCCGCGGTGGGGCGCGTGGACCGACTGCGCCAGGAGGACGTCGTCGAGCGGGACGGACGCACCCTGGCTCAGCTCGGCGGCCGCCTGGTGCCGTTCGTGCCGCTGGCGCGCCTGCTGGGGGACGAGCCGGCCCCGGTCCAACTCTTGCTGCAGGGGGTCCACGCCGGCTCGCCGCTCGCCGTGGCCGTCGATGCGGTCGAGCGGTCCGAGGAGGTCCTGCTGCGGCCGGGGGGGCGCGCGCTGGCGGGCAACTCCCTGCTCGACGGCGTGGCTCTCCTCGCGTCCGGCCAGCCCGTGGGAATCCTGGCCCCTCAGGCGCTGGCGCACGGTGTCAGCGGCCGCCCCACCGGCGCCGCCCCGCACGCGCGTGCCCGGCGCCTGCACGTCC
This sequence comes from Acidobacteriota bacterium, assembly GCA_004298115.1. Taxonomy (GTDB): domain Bacteria; phylum Acidobacteriota; class Thermoanaerobaculia; order Thermoanaerobaculales; family Thermoanaerobaculaceae; genus RBG-13-68-16. The sequence goes on along the minus strand of SCRJ01000020.1, from coordinate 5,509 downwards.
TGTTGGTGGACGACTCGCTGGTCACCCGGGAAATGGAGCGGCGCCTGCTCGAGGACGCAGGGTTCGACGTGACGACCGCCGCCGACGGCCGGGAGGGGCTCACCGCGCTCGCCGAGCAGCGCTTCGACTGCCTCGTGACCGACGTCGAGATGCCCGGGCTGGACGGCTACGCGCTCACCCGGCACGTGCGCGCCGTACCGGGCCTGGCGCAACTGCCGGTGGTCGTCGTCTCGACCCACGACCACCCCGAGGAGCGCCTCAAGGGGCTGGAGGCCGGCGCCGACGCGTACCTCGCCAAGCAGAGCCTGGATGCGGCCGAGTTGGTCGGGCTGGTGCGCCGGCTGGCGGGGGCATGATGGCGGACGCACCGATCGGCGTGCTGATCGTCGACGACTCGGCGACGGTCCGCGCGGTCCTGCGGCGGCTCGTCGCCGCGGCGCCCGGCATGCGGGTGGTGGGCGAGGCGGCCGACGGGGCGCAGGGGGTCGAAGCGGCGGTGCGCCTGACCCCGGCCGTGATCCTGATGGACGTCGAAATGCCGGTCCTGGACGGTTTTGCCGCAACCGAAAGGATCATGGCCCTGTGCCCGACTCCGATCCTCGTCATCACCTCCCGCGCCAACCGGAACCAGGTTCAAACGGCCTTCGAGGCGATCCGGCGCGGCGCCGTCGAGGTGCTGCCGAAACCCGAGGACGCCGAAGGATGGGGACTCATGGCCCGGACGCTGCCGATCGCGATCCGCGCCGCGGCGCAGGCGCGCGTCGCGTCGGGCGGCGCGCGGGGGCGCGGCGCTGCGACCGGCGCCCAACCGCAGGCGGCGGCGGTCGCCCTGCCGCCGCAGGTGCGCTACGTGGCCGTCGGCGCGTCCACCGGCGGACCGTCGGCGCTGCGCGACCTTCTGGCCGCGCTGCCTCCCGCGCCGCCCGCCGCGATCCTGATCGTGCAGCACATCGCCGCGGGGTTCGAGGAAGGCCTCACCGAGTGGCTCGCGGCGGATCTCGGCCGGGACGTGCAGATCGCCGCCGACGGCGAGGCGGCCGCGCCGGGCAAGGTGCGCATCGCCCCGGGCGGCGCCCACTTGCGGCTCGTCGCCGGCGGCGTGCTGCGGGTCGATGCCGCACGGCCGCCGCGCGGCGTCCACCGTCCCTCGGCGGACGAGTTGTTCGAGTCGTGCGCCGCCTGTTGCCCGACACAGACCGCGGGCGTGCTGCTCACCGGCATGGGTACCGACGGCGCGCAAGGGCTCGCGGCGTTGCGCCGGGCTGGCGGGTTCACCATGGTGCAGGACGAGGTGTCGTCGGTCGTGTTCGGGATGCCCCGGGCCGCCCTCGCGGCGAAAGCCGCGACGATCGCCCTGCCGCCCCACGAGCTCGGCAAGCTCCTTGCCCGCATCTGGAGCGGAGGCGCCTGATGACCCGCGTTCTCGTCGTCGACGACAGCGACACCACCCGCGCGCTCCTCGTCCGCACGCTCGAGCGCGCCGGATTCGAGGTGTCGTCGGCTCGGGACGGCGTCGAGGGCGCCGCCGCCGCGTTGCGGGAACCGCCGGACGTCGTGGTGACCGACCTCGACATGCCCGTGATGGACGGCCACCAGCTCCTCCGCCTGCTCAAGAGCGAACCGGTCACGGCGGCGGTCCCGGTCGTAGTCCTCACCAGCCACGGCGAGGCTCCCGCGCGGTTCTGGGGCCTGCGCGGCGGCGCCGACGCCTACCTCACCAAGGACAGCGACGCCGGCGAGTTGGTGGCCACCGTCCGCCGGCTCGCCGCGTCCGTTGCCGCGGGGCCGCGGCCCGAACCCACCGCGCCGCTCGGGTCGCTCGACGTGCTGACCAGGGTGGTGACCCGGCTCGACGCCAGCTTGCTGCGCGCCACTCTCCTGAACGGGTTGCTCGAGCGCGGCCTCAGCACCACCGACCTGCACACCGCCAGCCGCGCGATCCTCGAGGTCGTGGGGAGCGTCGCGGACGCCCACCTCCTGGCGGTCGGGGTCACCGAGCAGGAAGCGGCGACGCTCGACGTCCTCGTGAACCGCCCGGTCTCGCTGCGCGCGACCGACCGCTTCGTCGCCGCCATGACCCAGGAAATGGCGATGCCGGTCGGCGTCGCGCCGGACGTCGTCGTGGCGGGAGGGGGGGAGGGGGACGGCGACGCCGACCCTGCCAACCTCGTCTCCTACCCGCTGCCGATGCGGGGCGCCCGCGGTCTGCTGGCGCTGCTTCCGAGCGAACCGCAGCAGTTCGCGCTGGCCTCGGGCGCGCTCGTCGCGGACCTCGCCCCCCACGCCGGCCTCGTGCTCGACAACGCCAGGCTCGGACAGCGGCTGCAGGAACTCTCGACCCACGACGGCCTCACGCGAACGCTCAACCACAGAGCGGTCCTCGAGCGGGTGAGCCAGGAGATCGAGCGCGCCGGCCGTTACAACCACACTGTGACGGTGGTCATCGGCGACCTCGACAACTTCAAGCGCGTCAACGACACCCACGGTCACCTGGCCGGCGATGCCGTGCTGCGCACGGTCGCGGCGGCGATGGTCCGCGCGCTGCGCACCTCGGACGTGCTCGGCCGCTACGGCGGGGAGGAGTTCCTCGCGGTGCTGCCGGAGACCAACCTGGAAGCGGGCCGCCGGGCCGCCGAGCGCCTCCGGCGCGCGGTCGCGGAGCATGCCGCGCCCCTCGCATCGGGCGAGAGCGTCGGGGTCACCGCATCGTTCGGCGTGGCCTCGCAGGCCGAGTTCGGAAGCGGGGCCACCGCCGACGCGTTGGTGGCGCTCGCCGACTCCCGCCTGTACCAGGCCAAAGCCGCGGGCCGCAACTGCGTCCGGCCATGAGCGAGCCGGCCGCCGCCATCGCGGAGCTGGCCGCGCTGATCGAGGAGACGAGCGGCAATGTGATCCCGCCGGGCCACTTCCCGTTCCTCGCCGAGACCGCGAAGCGGCGCGCCGCCGGTCTCCGTCTCGCGGGGGTTTCCGCCTACGTTCGGGCGCTGGCGCGCGGCGAGCTGCCCGGCGAGTGGAGCCGCCTGCTGCCGCACGTCACCGTCAAGGAGTCCTTCCTGTTCCGCCACCCGCAACAGTTCGCGGCGCTGGCGACGACGATCCTCCCCCGGCTCGCGGCGGCGCGCATCGAGCGCCGCGCTCTGTCGGTCTGGTCGGCCGGCTGCGCCAACGGCGAGGAGCCGGCGACCCTGGCGATCACGCTGGCCGAGTGTCGCGAGCTGGCCGGGTGGGATTGGCGGATCCTCGCCACCGATGTGGACGAGGAGGCGCTGGCGGCCGCGGCCGCCGGCGTGTTCGGCGAAAGGGCGGTGGCCGGCGTCCCCGCCGAGCTGCGCGCGCGTCACCTGCTGCGACGGGGCGAGTCGTACGAGCTCTCGCCCGCGCTCGCCGGCCGCATCGAGTATCGCGCGCTCAACCTGGTGCGCGAACCTCTCGCGCCCTCCCCCGCGGTCTTCGATCTCATCTTCTTCCGCAACGTCCTGATCTATTTCAGGCCGGAGGTGCAGCGTCGGGTCGCGGCCGCGGTCGCGAGCGCGCTGGCGGCGGACGGCTATCTCTTCCTCGGGCCCGCGGAAACGCTCTGGCAGACGGCGCGGGCACTCGACGCGATCGATCTCGGAGACTGTTTCTGCTACCGCCACGCCGCCGGCCGGCCCGCCCGCGAATCGCGACCGCCCGCGCAGCCGCGGCGCGGCGTGGCGGCGGCGATCCCGGCGGTGGGTGTCGGGCGCGCGGGTGCGGCGACCGGCGCCGGTACGCGACCTCCGGCGGCGGGCGCGCCACCGGTCCAAGCCCGGCCCCGGCCCGCGGCCGCCGGCCTGCGGACCACGGTCCACACCCCACGCTCGGCCGGTCCCGAGGCGCTCGGGACGCGCGAGCGGCTCGCCCTGGCGGCGCGGCATCTCGTCGCCGACCGCCTCGACGAGGCGGCGGAGCTCATCGACCAGGCCCTGCTGGCGGACCCTGCCGACGCCAGCGTGCACGCCCTCGAAGGGTTCATGCACGACGTCTCCGGCCGTTCGCAGATGGCGGTGGCCTCGTACCGCGCGGCGCTCTTCCTCGATTCGGGGTTGTTCCAGATCCGCCTCCTGCTCGCGGATGCGCTGCGCCGACTCGGTCACGAACAGCGCGCCGTCCTCGAGTACCGCGAAGTGCTGGCGGCCGTTGCGGGCAAATACGGGCACGAGGTCGAGGCGTTGGCGCCGCTCGCCCTTCCCGGAGGCGACGAGGCGTTGCGCCGCTGCCGCGAGGCGCTGCGCACGGGCGGTTCTCACGACCGGGCCGCGCGGCCGCTGTAGAATCCGCCCGTGAGCGCGCGGGGGCCGATCGGCCGCTACCGGGTGATCCGGCTGCTCGGCAGCGGCGGAATGGGCGAGGTCTTCGAGGCGTTCGACGACCAGCTCCAGCGCCCGGTCGCGATCAAGGGGCTGCTCGGCGGCCAGGTGGGCCCGGACCGCCGGGAGCGGCTGCGGCGCGAGGCGCTGTCCGCGGCGGCGCTCTCGCACCCCGCGATCACCCACGTCTACGAGATCGTCACCGAGGGCGACACCGACTGGGTCGTCATGGAGTTCGTCGAGGGGCGCTCGCTCGCCGACGTCGTCACCGCCGGGCCCCTGCCCGGCGGGGAGGTCGCCCGGATCGGGATCGAGGTCGCCGAGGCGCTCGCCGAGGCGCACCGGTGCGGGATCGTCCACCGCGACGTCAAGACCGAGAACGTCCTGCTGACGCCGGCCGGGCACGTCAAGGTGCTCGACTTCGGCCTGGCCAAGTGGACCGGGGCCCGGGCCGCGGGGGACGACCGGATCACCACCGACGGGCTCGTCGTCGGGACCTCGAGGGCGATGTCGCCGGAGCAGGCGCTCGGGCTGGACGTGGACGCACGCAGCGACATCTTCTCGCTCGGTTCGATGCTGTACGAGCTGGCGACGGGAAGGCCCGCCTTCCGCGGCGCCAGCCCGATCGAAACGATGCACAAGGTGGCCGCGGCCGCCTTCTTGCCGCTTGCGGAAGCCTCGCCCGACCTGGCGCCGGAGCTCGCAGCGGTCATCGAGCGCTGTCTGGTGAAGGAGCGCGCCGGCCGCTACGCGACCGCCGCCGCGCTGGTCGCGGACTTGCGCCGCGTCGCCTCCAGCGTCACGGGCGCGACCGCGGCCGGCCCCGCCGCGCGCCCGGGCGGGCGCACGGCGCGGCCGAAGGTTCGCTGGCGCTGGTTCGCGGGTGGGAGCGCAGCGCTCACCGCGGTGACGGTCGCCGCGCTCTGGTTCGGGCTGCTCGCGCCCCGCAAACCGCTGGCCGTGGCGGTTTTGCCGATGGTCACCCAGACCCAGGCCGAGGACATGCGCCTGGCGTCGGCCGCGGTCGCCGACGCGATCGCGTCGTATCTGACCCGGCTCAACAACGTCATCGTGGTGTCTTCGCGGGATGTGCGGGCGGTCGCCACCGGAGACAAGCGCATCCCCGAAATCGCTCGCGAGCTGGGGGTCAAAGAGCTGGTTGAAGCCTCGTTTACGGA
>SCRJ01000019.1 GCA_004298115.1 Acidobacteriota bacterium | reverse complement strand
GGTTCCCGCCGGGGTCACCCGGGAGCCGATGATCAGGCCGAGCGGCTCGCCGCGGTGCAGCCGCTGCAGGGCGGTCGCCGCCACCTCGCTCACCACGTCCTCGAAGCGGCCGAGCAGGAGAGCGTCCCCGCGGCGCGGCAGCTGGCGGTCGAGCGCGAGGAAGCGAGACGGCAGGGAGCGCTCGCGGCGCTCCATGACGATGAAGCGCTGCTGCCGCGCGGTCTGCTTCCAGTGGATGTCGCGCCGGTCGTCGCCGGATCTGAACTCCCGCAGCTGTTCGACGTCGCCGCCGCGGCGACCGCGCCCCGGTGCGGCGGCGTCGCCGCGGCGCACCAGGCCCGAGAACCGCGCCGCCCCGGCGCGCACCCGGCGCGGGTACACGAGCACCTCGCCGGCCTGCGGCCGCCGCACCGACTTGACGAAGAACCCCAGCGGCAGCCGCACCTCAACCCGGACCGCCGGCAGCGGGCGGAGACCGCGGCGCCCGAAGACGGTTGGGAACCTCACGGTGACCGAACCGCGCGGCGGAACGACGGGCACGAGCGCCTGGCCGGGCGCGCCGACCAGGCGACACACGACGAGCGCCGCCGGCAGCCAGGCGGAGGTGTTGGTGACCTCGAGCTCCAGGTCGACCGCGGCGCCCGCGAACGCTTCCCGCGGCGGCGACAACGCCACCCGGATCCGGCGCAGCGTGTGGCGCGAGAACGTCCCCGACGCCACGAACGACCCCAGCGTGAGCGACAGCAGCAAGTACAGCGCGTTGTTGCCGGTGTTGAGCGCCGCCACGCCGAGAACCGGCACCGCGGCGATGAACACCCAGAACGCGGCCGTCGGCTTGAGTCCGAACCCCGGGAACGCCCTCCCGGGGCCCCCCTTCGTCCCCTGCCGCCCGGAGCTCGAGGGGAGGGGCGGCCCTTGCGGCCGCCTGCGTCGGGCGGCGGCAATCCCCGCCCCTACACCCTGACGCGGTGGCGTCTCGTGTTCCCCGTGCCCGGCGCCCTGTCTTCTGACCACGGACCACGGACCACGGACCACGCCTCTGCTGCGCCCTCCGCCCTGCGCCCTGGTCATATCGGAACGGGCGTGCCGTCCACGACCTCGCGGATGACCGCGCGCTCCGTCTCGCTGCGGCCCCACCCCTCGTCCGCCTCGCCGCCTGCGAGCACCACGCGGTGGGCCATCACCGGCACGGCGAGGCGCTGGACGTCGTCGGGGATCACGTACTCGCGCCCTTCGACCAGCGCGAGCGCCTGGGACGCGCGGTGCAGCGCGAGCGCCCCGCGCGTCGAGACGCCGAGCCCCAGTGCCGGGTGCCGCCGCGTCCGGTGCACGAGCTCGAGGAGGTAGGCGAGCAGGGCCGGGGCCACCGTCACCTCGCGCACCTTCGCCTGCAGCTGGAGCAACGCGCTCCCGTCCAGCACCGGCTGCACCGCTTCCAGCTCGCCTTCGACGCCGCCGGCGCGCAGCAGCGCCAGCTCCTCGTCCGGCGCCGGGTAGCCCAGCGAGATGCGCAGCAGGAAGCGGTCGAGCTGCGACTCCGGCAGCGGGTAGGTGCCGAGGTACTCGACCGGGTTCTGGGTGGCGAGCACCATGAACGGCTCGCGCAACCGGTAGCGGGTCTTCTCCACCGTCACGGTGCGCTCGTTCATGGCCTCGAGCAGCGCCGCTTGCGTCTTCGGCGTGGCGCGGTTGATCTCGTCGGCGAGCAGCACGTTCGTGAACACCGGCCCGGGCAGGAACTCGAACTCGCCGCGCTCCGCCCGCCACAACGACACACCGATCACGTCGGACGGAAGCGTGTCCGAGGTGAACTGGATGCGCGAGAAGACCAGGTTGAGCGAGCGCGAGAGCGCCTGCGCCAGCGTCGTCTTCCCCACCCCGGGGATGTCCTCGATGAGGACGTGGCCGCGTGCGAGCAGCGCCGCGATGATCCAGTCGATCGCCTCGTCCTTGCCCCGGATCACGCGAGCGACCGAGCGCTTGAGACCGTCGAGCTGCGCGATGACGTCGACCAGTGGCACGCCGCACCTCACCCCAGCAATGTCTACGGGCGCGGGCGAACTCCGTTGCCGCGCCGCGTCGTTCGCCGCTACACGCCGAATCGGCCGGCCGCCGCCGGATCGAGCGGCGCCACCAACACCCGCTTTGCGCCCACGGCCGCTCCCGCCAGCTCGCCGAGCCGGGCCGCGTCCGCGCTCGCGACGACCAGATCCACCCCGAGCGCGAACGCGCGGAAGCCGTCGCCGGTCGCGAGATCCGGCCCGACCAGCACCACGACGCACCCGCGCCGCAGCACCGGCGGCATCGCGGCCAGCGCCGCCGCCTGCGCCGCATCCAGACCCTCGCCGCGCGAGCCCAGGACGACCACCGCGGCGCCCACCTCCACGTGGCCGCGGACCTCGGCCGCACTGGCGGCGGCCACGGCGTCGAACCCGGCGGCCGCCAGCGCTCCGAGGGCGGCTTCCGTCTGCAGCGACGGCCCGGCAAGGACGACGGCGCGCTTCACGCCCGCCGCTCCCGGACGTCGAGGAGGCGCAGCTCGAGCTGCTGCGGCAGCACCGCGCTCGCAACCGCCGTCTCGATATCCACGTCACCTGTCCGCACGCGCCGCTCCAGCTCGCGGTCGAACCCGACCTGGCCGTCGCGCTCGCCGTCGCGCAGCAGGTCCGCCAGCGCCGCGGAGTCGAGCGGTCCCTCGGCCAGGTGCGCCAAGGTCGCCCGCGTCGCGCGCCACACCTCGACGACCGGGCGCCGGCCGTCGCGGTGCGCGATGAGCTGCTGGGTGAACGACCAGCGCAGCACGCGCGCCAGGCGCCCGCGAACGTCGGCCCGCTCCTCCGCCGGGAACAGCGAAAGCAGGCGCCTCACCGCCGACGCGGTGTCGAAGCCGCGCAGGGTGGACAGGAGGAGATGGCCGGTCTCCGCCGCTTCGAGCAGCAACCGCGCGTCCACGGCGCCGCGCGGCTCGCTCGCCAGCACGACCTGAGCCCCTTGCCGGAGCGCGTCCGCCAAGCCGGTCGCGAGCGACGGGGTGTCGGCGCCGACCTCGCGCTGGTTAACGGTGGCGCTCCCGTGGCGGTGCAGGAACTCGATCGGGTCCTCCACCGTGACGACGTGGCACGAGCGCGTCGCGTTGATCTCCCCGAGCATCGCCGCGAGCGACGTGGTGCGGCCGGAGCCGGCTGGGCCGTTGACGAGCACGATGCCGTTGCGCTCGCGGCACGCCTCGCCCATCGCCGCCGGCAGGCCGATCGCGGCGAGCTCCGGCACCCGCTCCGGGATCGTCCGCAGCGAGACGGCAAACGTGCCGCGCTGGGTGAACACCGCGACCCGGAACCGGTTGACCCCCGCCACCGAGTAGGCGAAGTGGGCGGCGCCCTCCTGCCGGACCCGCGCCGCCGCCGACGGCGGCGCCTGCGCCAGCAGGTGCAGCACGACCGCCTCGGTCTGGTACGGGCTCAGCCGCTCGACGCCGCCGACCTTGAGACGGACCAGCTCGCCGTCGATCTGCAGCTGCGGCGGCAGGCCGACCGCCAGCAGCACGTCGCCCCCCCTCGCCGACGCCGCCACCAGCGTCCCGAGAAACCCGGCGAGGTCGAAGTTGAGCACGGTTCAAGTATAACGTCGCGGCGCCTGCCCCGGCACTAACCGGAAAGGTGCAGCAGGTACGCCCCGCGCAGCTCGCGCACGACGGCGAAGCCGGGGAGATCCGGCGTGGTCTTCGGCGGCACCTCGAGCACGACCGCGGCGCCGTCGGCGAGCACGCCGGTCTCGCGGGCGCGGGCGAGCGCCGCGGTCCCCTCCTTCCAGACGGCGAACGGCGGGTCGCACCAGGCGAGGTCGCAGCGCACGCCCCGCTGCGCGAGGACGGCGAGCGCCTGGAGCGCGTCGCGGGCGACCAGCTCCCACGCGCCCTCCGGCGCGGCGAGCGCCGCGAAGTTGCGGCGGATGAGCTGCGCCGCGGCGGGCGCGCGCTCCACCAGCACGGCGCGTGCGGCGCCGCGCGAGAGCGCCTCCAGCGAGTTGACCCCGGTGCCGGCGAACAGGTCGAGGAACGTCGCCCCCTCCAAGCGCGGCCCGAGCACCGCGAACGCCTGCTCGCGCAGCGCGTCCGGCGTGGGCCGCAGCGGCGCCCCTTTCGCCGGCCCGGCGATCCGCCGCGACGCCCAGGCGCCGCCGGTGATCCTCACTTCGCCACCCTCCGCACCGCGAGGCGGCGCAGCTCCTGCTCGGTGATGAAGAAGGTCGCGGGGCCGTCGCCCACCTGGAGGTGGACGACGACGCTGTCGAGGCTGGGCGTCACGCTGAGCACCTGGACGACCCGGCCGTCCTCGAGCTCGACCCTGTCGCCGGGGGCCGGCTCCCAGCCGCTGAGGTCCTCGCGCGTCACCCGGGTCGCCACCAAACGCCCTTCGAGGCCGTCGAGCGCCTGCGCGAGGCGCGCCACGGCGAGGCTCGGCGCGGCCGTCACCGCGTAGCGGACGAGCAGCGGGTTCTTCCCCGGCGGCGCCAGCCGCAGCTCGACCCGCCCCGACCCCGGCGTGTCTCCGACCCCGGAGAAGCGGGCGATCTCCGGGTAGCACTCCTCGACCACCTGGGTCACCACCTTCATCTCGACCTCGGAGAGCGGCTGCCGGACGACGTTCTCCGCCTCGCCGGGCCGGCGCCGCGCGAGCACCGCCACGCCGTTGCGGAACACCGAGACCCTGGTTTCGGCGCCGCCCACGGTGACGATCCTCTCGACGAGGTAGGTCGGCTCGGGCGCGGCCGTCGCCGCCAGCGCGAGCAGGAGGGCGCCGATCACGCCGCACCTCCCGGCTCCGCGGCGAGCTTCACGGCGTGGGCGAGCGCCGCCGCCGGGGTCACCTTGCCGTCGAGCACCGCGGCGCGCGTCTGGCGCACCGCGGCGCCGAGCGCCGGGCCGGGTTTCACTCCGGCGGCGCGCAGCTGGGCGCCGGTCACCGGCGCGGGCATCCTCGTCCAGACGGTGAGCGCGCGGCGCAGCAGCCGTCGTTCCGGCGCGCCCGCCGCCGCCATCGTGACCACGACGAGGGCGGGGTCGGCGCGCTCGACGGCGGCAACGACGTCGCTCGGCGCCGATCCCTTGCCGCACGCGACCGCGAGGAGCTGCTCGGTCCGGCTGCGCGCGAGCGCCACCGCGGCCGCGACCTTGCCAGTGAGAGCGAGCCGGCGCGCCAACTCGCGGCCGCCGCCTTCGCCCGCGCGCGTCGCCAGGGCCGCGACGTACACCGGCCAGCGCGGCCCGCGGTAGACCTCCTCGAGCTGCGACCAGGCGAGCACCGACTCCACCTCGTGGAGGAAGCCGCGCAGCGCGACGCCCCACACCACGCCGGGGAACACCACCGGGAAGACGCCGAGGCCGGCGAGTTCCGCCAGCGCTTCGACCGGGTGGCCCTCGTCGAGGAGCTCCGCGATCTCGTCGCGCAGCCGTTCGCCCGACAGCCGGGCGAACACCCCTTCGAGCACCGCGACGCGCACGAGGTGCCGCGTCTCCGCGGCGATCTCGAAGCCGAGCCGCGTCGCGAAGCGGACCGCCCGGATCGCTCGCGTCGGGTCGTCCAGGAACGAGAGCGAGTGGAGGACCCGGAGCTGCCTCCGCTCGAGGTCGCGCCGCCCGCCGAAGAAATCGAGCAGGTCCCCGAACCGTGCCGGCGTCAGGTCGATCGCCATCGCGTTGATGGTGAAGTCGCGACGGTAGAGGTCCTGACGCATCGCCGAGGTCTCGACCTCGGGGAGCGCCGCGGGCGAGCGGTAGAATTCGGTGCGGGCCGTCGCGACGTCGAGGCGGACGCCGGAGGAAAAGTGGACGGCGGCCGTGAGGAACGGCTCGTGCGGGTGCGACCGCCCGCCGAAGCGCTCGACCAGCCGCTCCGCCAGCTCGACGCCGTTCCCCTCGACGACCACGTCGATGTCCTCGAGGGCGCGCCCGAGCAGCACGTCCCGCACCGCCCCGCCGACCAGGAACGCGCGGCCGCCGGCGGCGTGCGCGAGCTCGCCGGCCGCCTCCAGGACCTCCAACAGCGGCGGCGGCAGGGCGCGGCGCAGCCGCCGGCCGACGTCGTGCACGACCGGCCGCGTCCCGGCCAGGCGCCGGTCCACGCGCGCGCCTTCCGCGAGCTGGCGTTCGTAGAGGCGGCGGAAGAGGTCCATGCGGGTGATGATCCCCCACCCCGAGGCGAGCGCCACCACCACGAAACGGGCCTGCCCTTCCATGAACGCCCGCTGCACCTCCTCGAGCGGGGCGTCGGCGGTCACCTGCGGCACGCCGGGCCGCATCACCGTCGTGACCGGTCTGTCGCCCAGGCCGCCCGCGGCCGCGCTGTCGAGGACCTGGCGGGTCACCGTCCCGACCAACCGGCCCCCGTCCTCGACCGGCATCGCGTTGATGCGGAGGCGGACGAGGCGCTCCTTGGCCTCCGCCGCGGTCAGCGCGGCCGGACACGTGTGCAGGTACGGCGTCGCCAGCGCCGCGGCCGTCGCCCCCGATCCCACCGAGGCGGCGATCTCGCCGAGGAGCTGCTCGGCGACCTCCACGGCGCTCCGCCCGCGCAGGCGGGCGGCCGCGGCGGTCGCGTGGCCGCCGCCGCCGAGCGGCGCGAGGAGCCTGCCCGCGTCCACCCCGGGGATGCTCGAGCGCGCGATGACGATGAGCTGCGGCGGCGCCTCGAGCAGGGCGATCACGACCGGCAGGTCGAAGATCTCGGCGTAGCGATGGATCACGTACGCGGCCTCCTCGACCTGCTCGCTCGGCCGCACGACCGTGATCACGACCCGCACCCCTCCGACCTGGTGCTCGGCCGCACCCTCGACGAACTGGTTCAGGAGCTGCAGCTGCGCCGGCTCGAGCGGCCGCAAGACGTAGCGCCGCACCCACTCCAGGCGCGCGCCAAATCCGAGCAGCCACGCCGCCGCGGCGGCGTCGGCGGCGGTCGTGTCGAGGTAGGTGAGGCCGCCGGTGTCCTCGTAGATCCCGAGGAGGAGCAGCGACGCGGTCACGGGGTCGGGCGCGATGCTGCGCCGCTGCAGCTCTCCGACCACGACCGTGCAGGTCGCCGCCACGGGAGCGGTCAGCACCTCCGCCGCCACGATCGCGTCCGCCCCCTCAGGGTGATGGTCGACGACCCGCACCGGGCATCCGGCCGCGGCGATCAACTCGCCCACCTCGCCGAGGCGGCGCCACGACGAGCAGTCCACCACCGTGGCCTCGCCGATGCGCGCCCGGCGCAGCTCGCGCACCCGCACCTCGGGCAGCTCGATCGCCTCGGCCGCCAGGAATCGGCGCACCGCTGCCTCCTGTGAACCGGGGAAGACGACCCGCGCCCCGGGCTCGAGCAGGAGCACGCCGGCCACCGCCCCGAGGGCGTCGAAGTCGGCGCCGAGATGCGTGGTGATGACCTTCACCCGGTCAGTGTACTGCCCGGGGCGCCCGGGGCGGCGGCGCACGGCGCCGGAATATCGCGCCTGCGGGCCGGCTTGATATCATGGTGTAAACGCCGGGGAGGGACGATGGCTCGCAGGAACCTGCTCACGGTTGCAGCGATGTTCGCGTTCGCGGGAGCGGCGGCTCTGACGGTCCGGGCGCAGGCGCCGGTTTCATACGCCAGGGACGTCGAGCCGATCGTGGTCAAAGCGTGCGCCAACTGCCACGGGGGCGACAACCCGAAGAAGGGACTCGACCTCTCCGCCGGCAAGGGGTTCGCCGACCTGACGCAGCACAAGAGCCAGGAGTCGCCGCTCATGGCGCTCGTGAAGCCCGGCGACCCGGCCGGCTCCTACCTCTGGCTCAAGGTCTCCCACACCGCGACCGAGGGCCGCGGCATGCCCCGCACCCTGTTCGGCGCCAAGAAGCTGCCGCAGGCCGAGCTCGACACGATCAGGGACTGGATCATCCAGGGCGCCAACCCGTAGAGACCGGGGTTCGGGGTTCGGGGTTCGGGGTCTGTGACGACGATGGCCACCGGCGCCCGGTTCGGCCTCTTGGAACCACGACCCACGATCCACCACCCACGTCGTTGTTGCCTCTGCGGGGCCCGAGGTTCGGTCGCTGGTCAGACGAACGGGCGGGCGAGGAGGCCGGCGGCGACGGCGGTCAGCCGTTGCCAGCGCGGCAGCTCGGCGCGACGGGCGAACGCCGCGGCCGGCTCGGCGGCGACGCGGTCGAGGACGCGGCGGTACACGCCCCCCATGACCCGCACCGCCGCGCGCGAGCCCGCCTCCAGCATCGCCGGCAGCGGGTTGGCGGCGCGGAAGTGGTCGCGCGCCCTGGCGCACTCGAACCCCATGAGGTCCGCGTACGCACGTCCCTCCACCCGTCCCGCCTCGAGGTCGCGCTCGGCGACGCCGAAGCGCTCCAGCTCGTCGAGCGGCAGGTAGATCCGGCCGCGGCCGACGTCCTCGCCGACGTCGCGGGCGATGTTGGTGAGCTGCAGCGCCATCGCGAGGTGGCGGCCGGCGGCGGGGGCCTCGGCACGCAGGACGCCGAAGATCGCCAGCGAGATGTCGGAGATCGTCACGGCGACCAGCTCGCAGTAGCGCTCGAGTTCGGCGAACGTGCCGTAGCGCCGGCGCTCGAGGTCCATGCGGCAGCCCTCGACCAGGCCGAGCAGCGCCGGCTTCGGGATCGGGAACGCCGGCAGGACCTCCGCGAGGGCGACGGTCGCCGCGGTGCCCGGCCGCCCGGCGTAGGTGCGCTCGAGTTCGTCGCGCCAGGCGTCGAGGCGGCGCGTCAGCTCGGCGGTGGCCACGCCGGGCCCGGCCTCGTCCACGATGTCGTCGGGGATGCGGCACGCCGCGTACGCCGCGTACACCGCCCGGCGCTTGGCCGCCGGCAGGAGGCGGAACCCGAGCGAGAAGTTGGCGCCGCGGCGGTGCGCCAGACGCCGCACGTGCGCGCGGCTGCCGCTCACCGCTCCCGCTCCCGGCACCAGCCACACACGCCGGCGTGGCGGCAGCCGCGGCGCTCCCGCCACGCCGCCATGACGACGCGCGCCACCGCGGCCTTGGCGAGGCCCGGCCGCTGCAGCCGCAGCAGCAGGGTGCGGAAGTCGGCGCGGGACGCGCGCCGGCAGAACGCCGCGAACGCGCGGCGGCCGAGCCGCTCGTAGAGGAAGCGAGCCGCGACCGTCGTCCGCATCGGCCTTTGCACGGACGCCGCGAACGCCCGCGCGCCCCACCGCCCGGCGATCCCGGCCGCCGCCAGGCCGGCGGTGCGCAACGCCAGGCGGTTGCCGAGCCCGAAGAGGAAGTCCTGCACGCCGGCCGCCTCGCCGACGTACCACCGTCCGTCGGGCGCGCGCAGGTGGTTGGGCAGGGAGAAGTTCATGAACTGGCCGTGCTCGCGCCCGTCGCGCACGGCGAACTCGCCGAGCACGTCGCGGAAGCGGCGCCACGCCAGCTCGCGGGCCCGCGGCAGCCCGGCCAGGCGCCGCACCTGCGCCACGCCAAAGGTGCCGTGCCCGCCCAGGCAGAACAGGTACGCATACCCGGTCGGCGTGATCGTCGGGTCGAAGAGGACCGCGACGGTGTCGGAGAGGTCGGAGGCGAACACCAGCTCGCGGGCGACGCCGTCGGCCTGGCGCGGGCCGGTCGCGACGACCTCGGCGTCCGCCGGCGCCGGCACGCCCTCGCGCAGCGTCACGCCGGAGGCCAGCGCCAGCGAGCGCAGCCAGGCGTCCATGCTCCCGTCGGGTCCGCCGCGGCGGACGAAGTAGGCGTACGGCGCCGCGCTCGCGACCTGATGCTCGCCCCCGAGGCCGTCGAGGAAGAGCGCGCGGGTGGCGGGGACGGTGGCGAAGTCGGGCTCGAGGCCCATCCCGCGCAGCTCGTCGAGCGCGTCGAGGTCGCGGCTGCCGTTCTCGAGCACCTGCCAGCCGCCGGCGAAGCGCCCGCCGCCGCCGCGGTGCCGGTCGAACACCTCGACCGCGAACCCCCGCCTGGCGAGCTGGACGGCGGTGGCGAGCCCCGAGAGCCCGCCGCCCGCGATGCGGATTTTCCCCGACACGACGGGATTGTAGCCCGCCGGGGGCGGAAGCCGGCCCGTCGCGCGCGGTTGTACTCTTGGTGGCAACAGCGGAGGTGGCGATGAGCGAGCCCATGGGTTGGAAGGCGCTGCTCGCGGGGTACGGGGAACCGGACGCGAGGCCCTTCCCCTTGCCGGCCTACTCGGAGTTCATGCCGGCCCCGCGACTCGGCCGCAAGCCGTACGGCGAGCCGGACGTGGACCTCTTCGCCGAGGACGACCCGCTGGGGTGGCGGGTCTCCGAGGCCGAGCAGGCGTGGGAGCTGGCGCCGGGCCTGGAGCACATCGCCCGCGAGGTGTATGCGTCCTTGCTTCCCCTCGGCCAGGGCCGCGAGGAGCACCTGATCCGCGGCCACGGCGGCCGCAACCTCGCCGGCAACCCGTACTGGCCGCCGGAGCTGGCCGCCGCCGCCGGGCGCCTCCCCCACGAGCGCTTCGTCTCGCTGCTGCCGCTCGCGCTCTCGCGCACGCAGGACGACAAGGGGCGGGTGCGCTGGACGCTGTTCGGCTCAAGCGAGCACGGCCCGGGGCGGGCGTTCTGGCGCAGCTTCGCCGCCGGGTCCGAGACCGGTCCGGCCGATGCGGTCGCCTTCCTCGCCCGCCTGCTGCGCGCCGCGTACGGCGAGGACGCGCGGACCTCGGAAAGGCTCGCGGCGCTCGGCTTCCGCATCCTCCCCTCGGGCCCTCACCATCCGCAGCCGGCGTGGGCCGAGGAGCTGCCGGCGTGGACGGCTCCGCTCAGCCTCGGCGACGGCGGGCCGTTCGACGACGTGCGCTATCTGCTCACCTTCCGGCCGTTCGCCTCGCTCCCCGAGGACGCGCGTCGCCGCTACCTCGCGGGCGACCTCCACCTGCTGCCGTTCCCCGGCAGCCTCGTGTTCTGGGGGATGCCGACGTTCCTCCGCCTCGCCGAGGAGCTGCCGGTGGCGATGCAGCTTCCTCTCCTTCGCCTCACCCGCCGCCACCAGGGGCCGGGGATCCGCATCCCGCAGTCCGGCTGGCTGCACGAGCCGGGGCCGGAAAAGCTGGAGCGTGAGCTGCACGACGCCTACATGCGCGAGACGTTCACCCGCACGCACCGTTGGGACCGCGTGCTGCGGCACGAAAACGAGCTCGACGTCCTGACCCATGCCGACAAGGTCGCGCGCGTGCTTTTCGCCACCGACCTCGACGCGATGGGGTTGTACGACAAGCCGATGGCGCGCAACGCGCAGCTGTGGACGAGCGATTTTCGTCGCGTCCTCGACGGGCCGCAGGCGAACGCCGAGGAGATCGCCGCGGCGCGCGACCGCGTCATCGCCGGCGGCACGTTCGGCTACCGCTTCGTCTACCCCGCGATGCGGGTGGGCGCGCACGAGGTGACCTGGCACCGGCCGCTGGTCGCGTTCGTGCCACCCGGCGCCGACACGCCCACGCTCCTCGACGAGGGTCCCCTCGGCTACCTGGCGGCATCTCCGGATGCGGCCGGGGGCGACACGATCGAGCTCTTCCCGAGGGTGCTGCAGCGCCCGCTCCAGCTCGCCGCCGTCACCGAGCTCCGCCGCCGCGGCGGCGGCGCGCACGAGGCGGAAAACGTGTTGGCCCTGGCGGCCGCCTGGCGCGGCCTCGGGGAGCGCCCGCTGCCGCGCTCGTTCGCGCGGCGGCTGCTCAAGCTCGCCAAGGACGAGACCGTCGAGGCGTGGCTCGACGCGCTCCCGGGTCGCACCGCCGATCCGGAGGCCGGCCGGCGTCTGCGCGAGGGTGCCGAGGCGCTGCTCCAGCCCGCCGGCGCGCCGGGTGACGGCCACGCGGTCTTGACGTACGGCGCGACCGCGACGCGCCGGTTCGAAGAGGCGTACTGGCGCGACATCGCCACCCTCGCCCACGGCGAGTACCTCACCAAGGACAACGCCGACTGCGTCCGCGACGCGGTGACGCAGGCGCACCTCCCGCACCACCGCCGCGACCTCGAGCCGCTCGGCGACTACCTGATCGAGCGCCACCGCCGCTCGATCGCCGCCGCCGGCATGACCGGCAAGGCGTTCTGCGGCGAGCTGCCGTTCGCCTGGCGCACCGACTTCCCGTTCGACGAGTTCGGCGGCTGGCTCGCGAACCGGGAGGGCAAGGCGCACGAGCGCGACATCGTCGTCGCGATCCCCGGCCGCGACCGCCGCCACGCCGTCGTGCTCGCCGACCACTACGACACCGCGTACATGGAGGACGTCTACGACACGAGCAAAGGCGGCTCCGGCGCGCGCCTGGCGGCGCACGGCGCCGACGACAACCACTCCGCGACCGCGACGCTGCTGCAGGCCGCGCCGATCTACCTCGACCTCGCCAAGCAGGGGCGCCTGGAGCGCGACGTCTGGCTCGTCCACCTCACCGGCGAGGAGTTCCCGGCCGACTGCATGGGCGCCCGCGCCCTCTGCCGCGCACTGATGGAGCGCGCGGTCGTGCTGCCCGGGGCGGACGGCGACGTCGACCTCTCGGCGACGCGGGTCGTCGGCCTCGTCGTGATGGACATGATCGCCCACAACCGCGCCGACCACCCGTACGTCTTCCAGATCGCGCCCGGCGACGGCCCCGGGGCGCTGCGCGTCGCGCTCGCGGCCCATCTCGCCAACGAGGCGTGGAACGCGCTCGCCGCGACGCTCAACGCGACCCCCGAGCGGCGCGGCCGCGGCCCTTCGACCCGCAGCGCCGACCCTGCGTTCGTCCCTCCAGTGGCCGCCGTCCCCCGCATGCGCGGCGAGGTGCGCCTCCACTTCGAGCCGCGCAGCTCGCTGTACAACACCGACGGCCAGGTCTTCTCCGACGTCGGCGTGCCGGCGGCGCTGTTCATGGAAGACTACGACATCGACCGCCAGGGGTACCACGACACCCACGACACGATGGAGAACATCGACCTCGACTACGGCGCCGCCCTCGCCGCCATCGCGATCGAGACGATCGCCCGCCTCGCGACGGCAGAGGGAGGACGCAAGGCGGAGTGAATGCGTGGGCCGCGGTCCGTCGAGGACCGACGCGAAACCGCAGAGAGTGTAGCGGCGGGGTCCTTCCCCACCCGGCAGGTCGGAACCGAGCCGAGCGACCGATCCTCTCCCTTGACACTCACCGCCAATCCTTTTACATTTCGCGAGATGACGAAGACATCTCCTGGTTCAGCCGTTGGTAGCCGGCGCCAGCGGGGCGCACCTCGGCTGCCACCCGGCGGGCTTGCCATACCGTGTCCATCGAGGAGTTGGGGCGACCGCGGCGGGAGCCGGCGTCGGCCTGCCGGTCTCGCCGGTCTGGTCCGCGTTCCGCCGCTTGAAGGGCGTGGCGGAATGAGGCGAGGGAGGACACCGGCAGGGACAGGCCTCGCCGCTGGTGTCCCTGCCGACGCGGCTGATTCCGTGCGCGAGGCCGGTCCCGCGAGCGTCAACGCCTTGGTCGGTCGTGCCTGCAAAGGATAGGCCATGTGGATCGTTCGACTCGCACTTCGCCGTCCGTACACCTTCGTCGTGGCGGCGCTGGTGCTCCTGCTGCTGGCGCCGCTCACGATCTCGCGCACGCCTAAGGACATCTTCCCGGCGATCGACATCCCGGTCGTGAGCGCGGTCTGGACCTACAACGGTCTCAGCGCCCAGGAGATCGAGCAGCGCATCCTGTACAACCACGAGCGCATGATCTCGGCGATGGTGGACAACATCGAGCACGTCGAATCCACCGCCTACAGCGGCGCCGGCGTCATCAAGGTCTTCCTCAGACACGGCGCCTCGGTCGATACCGGGGTGGCGCAGATCACCGCGACGGGTCAAGCGATTCTGCGCCAGCTGCCTGTCGGCATCACCCCGCCGATCATTCTCCGCTACAACGCGTCGACGGTGCCTGTCCTGCAGTACAGCTTCGCCAGCACGAGGTTCTCCGAGCAGGAACTTCAGGACATGACCTTCAACCAGGTGCGCGTGGGCCTGATGAACGTGCCCGGCGCTTCAATCCCCTACCCCTACGGCGGCAAGGCGCGCGTGGTTGCGGTCGACCTCGATCTGCCGGCACTCGAGGCCAAGGGCATCGCCCCGGTGGATGTCGTCAACGCGCTTGGCGTTCAGAACCTCATCCTGCCCAGCGGGACGGCGAAGATCGGCCCCACCGAGTACGACGTCACGCTGAACAGCAGTCCGGCGGTCCTGGACGAACTCAACGACCTCCCCGTCAAGGTCGCGGACGGGACGGTCATCCGGGTGCGCGACGTCGCGCTCGTCCACGACGGCTACCTGCCGCAGCAGAACGTGGTCCGTCTGGACGGCGTGCGCGGCGTGCTGCTCACCATCCTCAAGAGCGGCACGGCCTCGACGCTGGACGTGGTCCGCGGGATCAAGGCGACCATGCCGCGCGTCCTGAGCACGCTACCGCCTGAGCTGCACGCCAAGGAGTTCGCCGACCAGTCGCTGTTCGTGCGGGCGGCGATCAGCGGCGTCGTCCGCGAGGGCGTCATCGCCGCCGCGCTCACGGCCCTGATGGTGCTGCTCTTCCTCGGGGCGTGGCGGGGCACCCTCATCATCGCCATCTCGATCCCGCTGTCGGTCCTCGCCTCGATCGTCACCCTGAGCGCGCTGGGCGAGACGATCAACCTGATGACGCTCGGCGGCCTCGCCCTGGCGGTCGGCATCCTTGTGGACGACGCGACGGTCGAGATCGAGAACGTCCACCGACAGATGGCGCTCGGCAAACCGACCGTGCAGGCGATCCTCGACGGCGCGCAGGAGATCGCACTTCCGGCGTTCGTGGGTACGCTCTCGATCTGCATCGTGTTCGTGCCGATGTTCTTCCTCACGGGCACCGCGCGCTACCTGTTCGTGCCGCTGGCCGAGGCCGTCGTCTTCGCCATGCTGGCGAGCTACATCCTCTCGCGCACTCTTGTTCCCACGCTGGTGATGTGGTTCTACCGCCACGCCGCATACCGCGGCCATCTCGCCGAGCCCGTCTCGGTCGCCGTCTGGCAACGCCCGTTCGTAGCGTTGCAGGTGCGCTTCGAACGCGCCTTCGCCCGCCTCCGGGAGGGGTATCGCCGCTGGCTGGGCGCCGTGCTACGGCACCGCCTCGCCTTCACCACGGTGTTCCTTGCGTTCTGCGCCGGCACGGCGCTGCTCCTCGCCTTCCTCGGGCAGGACTTCTTCCCGGCCGTGGACGCGGGCCAGTTCCGCTTTCACCTGCGCGCGCGCAGCGGAACCCGGATCGAGGAGACCGCCAAGCTGGCCGACCAGGTCGAGGCCGTGATCCGGCGGGAGATCGCCGAAGGCGAGATCGGCGGCGTGCTCGACAACATCGGCATCCCCGGAGGCGGGATCCCGCTCACGTACATCGACAACGGTCTGGTCGGCTCGGGCGACGCGGACATCCTGGTCTCGCTCCGGCCCGGACACCACCCGACGGAAGCGTACGTGCGGCGCTTGCGCCTCGTGCTCAACCGCGAGTTCCCGGGCGTGACGTTCTACGCTCTGCCCGCCGACATCGTCAGCCAGACGTTGAACTTCGGCCTCCCCGCGCCGTTCGACGTCCAGATCTCGGGCCGCGACCTGACGAGCAACCGAGCGACGGCCAACCGGCTCGCCGAGCGCCTGCGCCGGATCGACGGCGTGGTCGATCTCCGGGTGCAGCAACCGGACGACCTGCCACGGCTCCAGTTTGCGGTCGACCGGATCAAGGCGTCGGAGCTGGGGCTCACGGAGCGCGACGTCGCCAACTCCATGCTGCTGACTTTGAGCGGCAGCAGCCAGGTGCAGGCGATGTACTGGCTCAACCCGAAGAACTCCGTCCAGTACCTCATCAACGTGCGGGTCCCCCAGTACACGACCGATTCCCTGGCGGCGCTCCAGGGCATCCCCGCGAACGGCGGCCAGTCGGGCCGGGCCAACCCGCAACTCCTCGCCAACCTCGCCAGCTTCCGCCGCAGCAGCGTCCCGCCGATCGCCAGCCACTACAACGTGATGCCGGTGATCGACCTGCTCGCCGGAGTGAGCGGCCGCGACCTCGGCGGGGTGTTGCGCGAGATCAGGCCGATCCTCGCCAAGGCGCAGAAGGAGCTGCCGCGGGGCAGCTTCATCTCGATGCGAGGCCAGGCCGAGACGATGGCGGCGAGCTTCAAAGGGATCGAGGTCGGGCTGGCCATGGCCGTGGTCCTCGTCTACCTGCTGCTGGTGGTGAACTTCCAGAGCTGGGGCGACCCGTTCATCATCATTTCCGCCCTGCCGGGCGCCCTGGCCGGCGTCGTCTGGGGGCTCTTCCTCAGCTTCACCACCTTGAGCGTCCCCGCGCTGATGGGGGCGATCATGAGCCTCGGCGTCGCCACGGCCAACTCCGTGCTCGTGGTGACGTTCGCCCGCATCAACTTGCGCAACGGCATGGACCCGCTGACCGCCGCCTGGGAGGCGGGGGTCGGACGGTTGCGCCCGGTGCTGATGACGGCGCTCGCGATGATCATCGGCATGGTTCCCCTCGCGCTCGCGCTCGGCGAGGGCGGCGAGCAGAACGCGCCGCTCGGCCGTGCGGTGATCGGCGGCCTCACCGTCGCCACCTTCGCCACGCTGTTCTTCGTGCCGGTGGTGTTCTGCCTGGTGCACCGGCGCGGCCACGCCGACGCGCCGCCGGATCCAGCCGCGGACGTTGCGGCGCCGGCGAACGGCTGAGAAAGGGCTGACATGAGCGAGATCGAATCCAACGGACCGACAGCATCGCCTCCTCCGGGCGGGAACGGCGCCTCGGCGCCGAAGCTGGGGCGCGCGGCCGTCGTGACGGCGGTCGTCATCCTCGTCCTGCTTGTGATCGGGTTCGTGCCGCGCTGGCGCGAGCGCGCCGCGCTGACGCGCGAAGCCAGCGAGTTGGCGCTCCCCACCGTCGCGGTCGTCTCACCCGCGCCGGCGAAGGCGCCGCCCGGATTGCTGCTCCCGGCGGAGGTCCAACCCTGGATCGACACGCCCGTCTACGCCCGCGCCACCGGTTACGTGAGGCGCTGGCTGGTGGATCTCGGCGCGCACGTCAAGGCCGGCCAGCTCCTGGCGGAGATCGAGACCCCCGAACTCGACCAGGAGCTGGAACGCACCCGCCACGAGCTGGCGGAGGCCGAGGCGTCGTTGGGAATCGCCAAGATCACGGCCGCCCGCTACACCGACCTGCTGAAGACCGCGAGCGTCAACGAGCAGGAGACGGCCGAGAAGCAGGCCGACTACGCGCTCAAGGCGGCGGTCGCCGAGGCGGCCCGTGCGAACCTGCGCCGCCTCGAGGAGCTGCGCGGCTTCGCCCGGGTCACCGCCCCGTTCGACGGCATCGTCACGGCGCGCGATGTCGATGTCGGGGACCTCATCACCGCCGGGAGCGCCAAGCAACTGTTCCGGCTCGCCCAGACGGACAGGCTTCGGGTCTACGCCCGCGTCCCCCAGACCGGCGCCGTCGCCGTCGCGGCCGGACAGCAAGCCGAGCTGTTGCTGCCGGAACGGCCCAACCGGGTCTTCCCGGCGACCGTCGCGCGCACCGCCGGCGCCATCTCCCCGGATTCCCGCACCCTGCTCGTCGAGTTGGAGGTGGACAACGGCCGCGGCGAGATCCTCGCCGGCAGCTTCGCCCAGGTGCGCCTGATGAAGGCCAAGGGCGTGCCGCCGCTCACGCTGCCGGGCAACGCCCTGCTCTTCCGCGCCGAGGGCCCACAGGTCGGCATCGTCGGACCGGACGACATGGTCGAGCTGCGGTCGGTGAAGCTGGGCCGCGATTTCGGCACGACGGTCGAGATCCTCTCCGGGGTCGGACCCAACGATCGCGTCGTGCTCAACCCCTCCGACGGGCTCAATAGCGGGACCAGGGTGCGCGTCGCCGCGGCCGGCGGCGGGGCGCCATGACCGGCGCCGCGCCCCCCGCCGCAATCCGATCCCTCGGCGGCCGCGCCCTCGCCGCCGTGCTGGTGCTCGCTCTTCCCATCGGCTGCGCGGTCGGACCGAACTACCACCGCCCGGACGCCGTGACGGTCATGCCCGAACGCTACGCCGGGGCCGGCGGCGAGTGGAAGGTGGCCACGCCCCAGGCCGACCTCCCCAGGGGGCCGTGGTGGGCGATCTTCGGCGACGCCGAACTGAACCGGCTCGAGACCGAGGCCGCTGCGGCCAATCAGGACCTCAAGGCCGCCAGTGCCAGGTTCGCCTAGGCGCGGGCGGCGGCCGACGCGGCGCGCTCGGGGCTTTTCCCGCGCATCGGCGCCGCCCTCTCCGCCATGCGCCAGCGTGATTCCGCGAACCGGCCGCTCCCCACGACGGGAGAAGCCGCGGGCGCAGGTTTCACCTACGACAACATCTCGGTGCCGTTCGATGCGGGCTACGAAGTGGACCTCTGGGGCCGGGTGCGGCGGCAGATCGAGGGGGCGCGCGCCGGCGAGCAGGCGGCCGCCGCGGACCTCGAGGGGGCGAGGCTCTCGATCGCCGCCGAGGTGGCGGTGGATTACTTCACCCTGCGCTCGCTCGAGGCGGAAAAGGCGGCGTTGACGGCGAGCCTCGTGGCCTACCGCCGGGCGCTCGAGCTGACGCACGACCGCCGCCGCGGCGGCCTCGCGAGCGACCTCGATGTGGCCCAGGCGGAAACCGTCCTGCACGCCGCGGAGGCCCAGCTGCCCGCCCTGACGCAGACGAGTCTGCGCTTCGAGCACGCGCTGGCGGTGCTGGTCGGGCAACCGGCCTCGCTCTTCCACCTGGACGGGCGCCCCCTCGTCGAGGAGCCGCCACGCGTCCGGCCGGATCTGCCGTCGAGCCTGCTCGAACGCCGGCCCGACGTGGCCGCGGCCGAGCGGCGCATGGCGGCTGCCAACGCGGCGGTCGGCGTCGCCAAGGCGGCGTTCTTCCCGACGGTGCGCCTCACCGGCCTGGCGGGCTTCCAGAGCGTGAACTCCGGGACCCTCTTCGATTGGCCGAGCCGCTTCTGGGCGGTGGGACCCTCGCTGGCCCTGCCCCTGTTTCAGGGGGGACAACGGCGCGCCGGACTCCGCGCCGCGCAGGCCCGCTATGAGGAAACCGTCGCGCTCTACCGCCAGACGGTGCTCAAGGCGTTCGCCGAGGTCGAGGACCAACTCGCGGCCCAGCGCCTGCTCCAGGACCAGCTCGACCGCGAAACGGCTGCCTGGACCTCCGCCCGCCGACAGCTGGAGATCGCCCAGAACCGCTACTGGGGCGGCCTGGTCAGCTACCTGCAGGTGACCTCGGCCCAAAGCGCGGCACTCGACCACGAGCGGACCGTGACGCGCCTGCGCGGGCAGCAGTTCGCAGCCTGCGTGGCGCTGGTCAAGTCGCTGGGTGGGGGCTGGTAGCGTGGTCGAGCCATCGAATGCGGTGAATCGAATGACGGTTGAGGCTGGCGGAAAGATGCGGCACGAATCGGTCACCCGAGGGAAGATGGTATGGGCGTTCTTCCGCATCGGCCTCACGGCGTACGGCGGTCCGGCCATCGTGGCCCAAATTCGCCGGATGGCCGTGCTCAAGAAACGATGGCTGAGCGAGGAAGAGTTCCAGGAGTCGTTGGCGTTCTGCCAGACCCTGCCCGGGCCGATCGCCGTTCAGACTGCGGCTCACATCGGGTGGCGCATGTACGGCGGCCTGGGAGCGGCCCTCGTCGAGGTGTTCTACATCCTGCCGACGTTCGTTCTCATGTTGGGGCTTTCCGCGGCGTACTTCCGATTCGAACACCTGTCCCTCGTGGGCGCCGTCTTCAAGGGGCTGGGAGCGGTGGTCGTGGGGATCGTGGCCGATTCCATCCTTTCCATGACACCGTCGGCTCTCAAGGACTGGCGCGGGGTGCTCATCGCGGCCGCCGCCGCGGCCGGCTTCTTCGGGCACGTGAACGTGCTGATCGTCCTCGCCGGCGCGGCGGTCGCGGGCTTCCTGCTCGCGCCCAGGGCGCCAGCGCCCGCCACTCCCGACGCTCCGCGGGACAGCGGGCGCCGGGGGTCCCCGCCCGGTTGGAAGACCACGGCGACCCTGGTTTCTCTCGCCTTGGCATTCGTCGCCTTCGTCGCTCTGTCTCGCTTTGCGTCACCGATCTACCCCGCTTTGGGCGCGGTCATGGCCAAGATCAACCTTCTCTCCTTCGGCGGCGGGTACACCGCCATCGCCCTCATGTACAACCAGGTCGTCACGGCTCATCCCTGGCTGACCGCGAAGGAGTTCATCGACGGCGTGGCGCTGGGCCAGATCACGCCCGGCCCGGTCACGATCACCGCCACGTTCATCGGCTACCGTCTTGGGGGGTTGGTGGGGGCCGTGTTCGCCACGCTCTGCGTATACATCCCCTCCGCTCTGCTTCTCGTTCTGCTGGCTCCCCAATTCGCGAGGGTTCGCAGTCTCACCGCCGTCCAGCGCGCGGTGCGCGGCCTGCTGGCCGCCTTCATCGCGATGCTGCTTTTCGTCCTCCGGCAGGTGGCCACCGCCTCCCTCCACGACTTTGCGACGTTGACGATCGCGCTGGCGGCCTTTGCGGCACTGCGCCTCAAGGTGGACCCGGTATGGATCATTCTTGCCGCGGTGGTCTTTTCGGGCATGTTCCTCAGGTAAGGCGTCGTCGAGGCCTCCCTCGGTCGCCTCGGCCGATCCATGGGCGCTGCGCGCCGCGACGGATCCGCCATCCACATGCCAGTGTCCAACCGTCGTGATCACCCCGCCTGAACGCCTGAGTCGACAGGAACGACGGCCGCGCCGGTGCTCGTCTACGGCCGTGAAGCCTGCGGGGCCACGGCGGGGGCGCGCAGCTCGGTCCGGGCGCGCCGGAGGACGCGCAGGGCCGACCGCAGCACGAACACCGCCAACGCCACTCCGATGATGGTATCAGGCCAACCCGTTCGCCAGAACCACACGAGACCGGCCGCGACGATAACCGAGAGGTTGGCGACGATGTCGTTCCGCGAGCAGATCCAGACCGATTGCATGTTGATGTCGTCGGACCGGTGGCGCCAGAGGAGGCCGAGACAGGTCGCGTTCGCGGCGAGAGCGGCCGTCCCCATGAGGCCCATGGCCGCGAAACCCGGGGGATGGGGAACCCACGCCTTGTACGCCGCCTGCCCGAGCGCCGCCAGCCCGAACGCCGCCATGATCCCGCCCTTGACCGCCGCGGACCTGGCCTTCCACTGCGCCGAGCGCCGCACGACGTACAGGCTGAGACCGTAGGCCAGCGCGTCTCCGAGCATGTCCAGCGAATCCGAAACGAGCGAGACCGAGCCGGCAAGGACACCCGTGGCCAGCTCCGCGACGAACATGACGGCGTTGATGCCGAACACGATCCGCAGCGTCGAGATCTGGCGGGTCCGCAGCTTCTCGACCTCGCACACGGCGTCGTCGCAACAATCAGGAACGGGAACCTCACCGCGTCCGTCAGCGGCTCTCCGGCCACCCAAGAAGTCCAAAGCAACCTTGTTTCCCACACGGTTCACAACCGCTGCAGGCGGCCGCCTATTGCCGTTAGAACACGAGCACCTGGTCGGCCTCGAGCGTCCAGTTCCCCAACAGGTCCAAGCTCCCCCGCTCCACCCCTTCGATCATGTCGTCAGGCCCGAACCCGCGGGCCTCCGAGCACGACCCTCAGGTGGCTGCGGCGCCCTGGCGCGCCACCGCGGCGACCATGCGCCCGATGTTGTAGAAGCCGTTGGGCGTCTGCTGGTTCTTGCGGGCGCAGCCCACCGCGTCGCCCATCAGGAACAGCTTCACCGGGGCGCCTTTCTTCTGCAGGCTCATGGCGAGCCTCAGCCCGTTGTAGGGCCGCTCGCTGCCGTACGGCCCCTCGTTGAGGACGATCAGGAACGACTTCACGGTCCCCCCTTTCGCGTTCACAGCTCCATCGTGACGCCGGACGCCCGGCCCCCGGCGAGCAGGGCGAGGCGCAGAAGGTCCCGCCTCAGCCCCACCGGCGTGAGCCACCACTTCTCGAAGAGCACCTTGCCCAGATGCCAGCTCTTCCCCACCTTCCGGAACTCGACCTGCGGCGACGGCTCGCCGTAGAAGTTCCCGTAGGCGAACCCCGCCATCTCCTCCCCCGCCTCCAGCATGCAGTAGCCGCCCGCACAGAACTCCTCCGCTTCGCCCGTGCCGGTGATGTCGTGGGCGATGCGCTTGGCGACCGCGAGCGCCTGGGCGTGCGCGAACACGCCCGCCTTGGGAAGGGGCAGTGCTACCTCGGGCCGCCAGCGGCCGGGCAACCCGATCGCCGTCACGTCACCGATCGCGTAGACCCTCTCGTGCAGCGTCCTCAGGGTGGCCCGGTCCACGGGAATCCACCCCGCCTCGTTGCCCAGCCCCGACCCGCGGACGGCCGCGGGAGGGCGGTGGGGCGGGATCACGACGAGAAGGTCATAGTCCTCTCGCGTCCCGTCCTTGAATTCCAGACGGCGATTCCCGCCGTCCACGGAGGCCAGCGCCAGTCCTGGATGAAAGTGGATGCCTTTCTGGGCGAGCAGGTCCGAGACCATACCCCCGAGAGCCGGCCCCGCCACGGGCAGGGGCTGAGACTCCGGCGTGAACAGGTGCACGTCGAACTTCCCCGTCAGTCCACGCCGCCGCAAGGTATCGGCGATCAGCATGGCACCCTCGTGGGGAGCGCCCGGGCACTTGTAGGGGAGGCTGGAGACCACGACGGCGACCCGCCCGCCCGGAAACGATCGCAGCTCATCGCGGAGGCGGGCGGCTCCATCGAGACTGAAGAAGGTCTGCGCCGCGCCGTCCAGGCCGGGGATGGCGTCCGGGGCGAGTTCGGCCCCCAGCGCCACGACCAGACGGTCGTACGCCAGTCCGCCCGCGCCGGTCTCCACGCGACCGCCGCTCACGTCGATCCGGTCCACCGGCGCGGTGACCAGCTCCACGCCGCGCCGCAGCAGGCTCCTGACGGGACGCACGATCTGGCCGGGACGCCGGTCACCGGTCATGAGCCAGAGGAACGAGGGAGCGAAGGCGTGGGTTGCGTCCCGCTCCACCACCACGACGCGGTGCTCCGCCGGTAGGAGCCGCCTCAACGCGTTGGCGGCGACCTGCCCGCCGATGCCGCCGCCGAGGATCACGATCGTCTGGGCCGCCATGACGTCAACCTCCGTACTAGCGCAGGACCCGTCTCTTCCCGCGCGACATTTCGGGGCCTCCGGTGGCGTCGACGGGCATGCCCGCGGCCCGCCACTCCGGGTAGCCCTCGCGCAGGCGGACGGCCTTCAGGCCCGCCTGGCGCAGCGTCTCGACCGCCTGGACCGCCAGAACGCAGTACGGGCCCCGGCAGTAGGCGACGATCCGGTGCCCGCGGGGCACGTCCTTGATCCTCGCCTTCAGCTCCTTCATCGGAATCGACAGCGCCCCGGCGATGTGGCCCGCCCGGTACTCCTCGGTAGGGCGCACGTCCAGGACCGTGACCCTGCCTTCCCGGAGGCGCTGGAGAAGCTCGTCGGCCTCCACGGGCTCCATGCCCTCCCGGCCGTCGAGGAACCGGCGCGTGATCTGTTCCACCTCCGCCAGGCGCGATTCGGCGAGCGACCTCATGCTCCGATAGAACGCGCACACGGCCTCGTCGGCCAGACGATACGTGACGAAGAGCCCGTTCTTCTCGGCTTCGAGCAGCCGCGCCTCCTTCAGCACCTTGAGGTGCTGCGAGGCGCTGGCGATGCCGAGGCCCGCTTCCCCGGCCAGCACCTCCACGCTCCGCGGCCCCTGGCAGAGCAGGTCCAGGATCTCCAGCCGCTTCGGGTGCGCCACCGCCTTGCC
>SCRJ01000151.1 GCA_004298115.1 Acidobacteriota bacterium | reverse complement strand
CCGCCTGCAGCCGCTCGCCGGGCTGCAGGTTCGCCGCGATGTTCACGATGTAGTGGAGGTAGCGCTCCATGGTGCGCGTCGCGCTGAGGCGGTTGAGCGCCGAGACCACGAAGTAGCCGTCGCGGAGCCAGCAGTGGCGGTAGTCCCAGTTGCGGCCGCTCGCCGCCGATTCCGGGAGCGACGTCGTCATCGCGGCGACGATCGCGCCGGTGTCCTCGAACGCCGCGAGCTTGATCGTGATCGCCGCGCGAATCACCGCCTCCTGCCACTCGAACGGGATGCCGAGGAAGCGCACCCAGTCGTGCCAATAGTTGCGCGTCAAACCGAAGAACCGCTGGCCGAGCTCGCCAGGCGCTTCCGGAACCGTCTCGTCGGGACCGAGCAGCAGCGTCAGATCGCGGTCGAGGACGAAGGCGGACTCTTCGAGCACGGCGGCGATCGAAGCGTCGGTGGTGAGGCGCAGCACGAGCTGGGGCGACACGTAACGGATGTGGTTGGAGCCGAACGTGAGCGCCGGCGTCCCGGCCCCGTACTCCGACGCCGGCTCGAGCCGGATCCGGACGAGGGGGCTGCCGGCGAGCGGCCGGATCCGCCGCACCAACATCATCGGGTAGAACGCCCGTCCGAACTGCCTGAACCGCGGGGCGAAATCGGTGACCTCGACGACACCCCCCGATCCGTCGTACAGCGTCGTCACCAGGATGGCGGTGTTTCGCATGTAGCG
Organism: Acidobacteriota bacterium; assembly: GCA_004298115.1. GTDB lineage: Bacteria > Acidobacteriota > Thermoanaerobaculia > Thermoanaerobaculales > Thermoanaerobaculaceae > RBG-13-68-16. The sequence continues at coordinate 18,012 of SCRJ01000151.1, read as the reverse complement.
CTGCTCGCAGCGCGCAAGGTTGGCGACCTCGATGGCGAACTTGCCACGACCGCCCGCCTCGCCCTGGAGCAGCGCGCAGAACATCGGATCCCCGTCGAACCTCGGCATGCACGACCACACGATCGTCCCCTGCGGGTCGATGAGAGCGCTGATGTTGCAGTTGCCGATCAATCCGTACTCGAGGTTGTCCACCAGCTACCCTCCAGCGGGCGGCGGTTCGAGCCACCGCGCATAGCGGTCGAGCCAGGCCAGGACTTGGGTGACGCCGGCGAGGCGCCAGCGCGCCACCGTGGCCCCGGCGCCGACCTTGATCGATTGTCCTCCCAGCCGGTTGGCGGCGGCAAAACCGTCCTCGTCGGTGACATCGTCCCCGACGACGACCGGGACCCGTCCGGCGAACGGGGGTTCGCCCATGAACTCCATGACGGCCCGCCCCTTGTCCCATCCCTTGGGCCTGATCTCGACCACCATCTGGCCCACTCCGAGCACATAGTCGCCGCCGAGACGCGCCAACTCGTCATGGGCCGCGCGCCTGGCCTCCGCCGCCAGCTCCGGCGCGCCGCGGTAGTGCATGGCCAGGCTGAGACCCTTGTCCTCCAGAGCGATACGCGGATAGGCGCGCGCCCAGGCCGCGAGGCGCCGCCGCGCGCCCGCCAGGCCCGCGCCCGGCACGTTGGCGGTGTGGATCCGCCCACCCCGACTGCGGCGCTCGGCGCCGTGTTGGCCGGCGGCCGGCAACCGCAGCGGCGCGAACAGCCGGTCGAGGTCGGAGATGGCGCGGCCGCTGATCAAGGCCAGCGGGATCCGGCGGCGCAGCACGTCGAGCGTCGTGAGGAGGCCCGGACGGATCGTGACCGCCGCCGGCCGCTCGCCGAATTCCAGCAGCGTGCCGTCGACGTCGAGGAACACGGCCCATGCCGGATCGAACGCCGGCAACGAGGCGGTCGCGTCGGGCCCGACATCGCGCTCGGATGGCCGCGCTTCTCGCATCGCACCGAGCATACCATCCGCAGGTATGTGAAGCTTCAGGAACGCTTTCCAGCACACAGCGGTGCGCCTTGACGGCGGCGGCGCCGAACCCTACAGTGAGTATCGAGGTGGTGCCGCCAGGTGCGGCGCACCGATCGCGCAAGGGTCCGCAGGCACCGGGCCGGCGGAGGAAGGCTTCGGGTGGTCGGGCCGCCATCCGGGAAGAGGCGGGCGAGGCGGCAGGCGCCGCAGCCCATGACTCCGCCGCAGCCGGCCCACCCGGACCGGCCTCCGCGGAAAGATCCCCGGAGGACCGCAATGTTCGAACCGTTGGGCGAAAGCGACAGCGAGAAGAAAACCGGCAGCGGCCGCTCGATGCGCGTCATCTGGATCGTGATCGCCGCCGTGGCGGTCGTCCTGGCCGTGCTCTCGTTCCGCTAGGTCGGCTCCGCCGCCGGCGAGGCCCTCACCCCTGGCACGCCGGCCCTGCGGACGGCGATCGTCGGGTCCTCGCCGCGTCCCCTCCGGCCCGGCAGCCCGGTCCCGACGATCACGACGACGGCGGCTGCCGCCTCGTCCTGCGAACGATCCGCCTCCACTCGGCCAGGCGCCGCATCGCGGCGGGCTCCATCTCGGTTTGGATCCTCTCGACCTGGTCCCCGAGGTGCACCTGCAACGAAGGAGACTTCGCCGCCGCGAGGATCTGCGAGGGGTACACCGAGCGGTGCCCCGTCATCAGGAAGCTGATGACGCAGGCGACCGCGGCGTAGGGGCCGAGCGCCGGGCCGAACATTTCGAGCGCCATGATCGCCGCCGCGATCGGCGTGTTGGCGGCGCCCGCGAGCACGGCCACGAGGCCGATCGCCGCGAACGTCGCCGGGTCGAGGCCCGTCAGGTGCGCGTACAGGGTCCCGGCCGCCGCGCCGACGAAGAAGATCGGGGTCACGATCCCGCCGCTGCCGCCGAAGTTGAGCGTGATCGAGGTGAACACCGACTTCACGGCGAACGCGTACCACGGCACCGGCACCCCCTTGAGCGCCGCCTCGATCGTGTCGAGGCCGAGGCCCAGGAAGCGGCGGGAGAACACGAAAGTCAGCGCCACCAGAGCGGCGCCGCCGATGAGCCCCTTGACCGCCGGCGCGACCCGCAGTCGGTTCGCCAGCTTCTCACCGGCCCGCATCGTCTCGACCATGACGAAGGCGCACAGGCCCATGAACACGCCGGCGAGCGCCACCTCGACGAAGAACGTCTCCGTGAACACCGGCACCACGCTGACGGAGTGCTTGAAGTACTGCACGCCGAAGCCGGACGAGATCTCGTACGCCGTGACCCCGGCGATGAACGACGGCAGCAGCACCTCGTAGAGCATGCTGCCCACGAACAGCACCTCGACGCCGAAGATCGCGCCCGCGATCGGCGTTCCGAACACGGAGGCGAACCCGGCGCTGATCCCGCAGATGACGATCTTCTTGCGGTCGTGGTCGGAGAGGCGCAGCAGGTCGGCGAACAGCGACGCGAGCCCGGCGCCGATCTGCGCGCACGGCCCTTCCTTGCCGGCCGACCCGCCGCAGGCGAGCGTCACGATCGTCGCCACCAGCTTCACCGGGATCACCGCAGCCTTGATCCTCCCCGACTTTGTGTGGATCGCCTCGATGACCTTCTCGGTGCCGTGGCCTTCGGCGTCCGGCGCGAGCCGCTTGATGAGCACGATGCTGACGACGAAGGCGACGGGGAGCAGCAGGAAGTAGGCCTGACGCCCCTCGGCGATGGCGATGCTCCAGGCGAGGGCCTTGAGGAACACGGTCGTCGAGAGGCCGACGATGGCGCCCGTGAGCGTCGCGAGCACGAACCACTTGAAGACGCTCGCGAACATGACCGATTCCTCGGTGAGCCTGCGTCTCATGGGCCGCCATTCTAACGCCGGCCCGGCGCGCCGGGCCGATCGCCGGCCGGGAATGGAAGCGGCGCCGCCGTGAGTTTTGCGGTTGTGAGCGGGCGAATCGCCACCAGCGTCGTCGCGGTCGTTCTCCTGGCGGCCGCCGGGTGCGGCCGGGCCGCGGCCCCGGCCGGAATCGGGGTGGAGGCCGCGGACGCTGCGACGCGGGGCGCCGCGGCGCCGGGAGGGGACGCAACGATGACACCGAGGTACTCGCAGTCAGGCTTCGACATCACGCCCCTGCCCGCCGCCGAGGTCGCCAAGCTCGCGGCGAAGCTGAGCCCCGAGGCGTACAAGGTCACGCAGAACGCGGGCACGGAGCCGGCGTTCTGCGGCAACCTCCTCGACAACCACAAGCAGGGCGTCTACGTCTGCGTCGTGTGCGGCCTGCCCCTGTTCTCCTCCGAGCACAAGTTCGACTCCGGCACCGGCTGGCCCTCGTTCTACCGGCCGGTCGACCCCGAGCACATCGTCCGCAAGGTGGACACGAGCTACGGCATGGTGCGCACCGAGGTCCTCTGCGCGCGCTGCGGCGCGCACCTCGGCCACGTCTTCGACGACGGACCGAAGCCCACCGGGGAGCGCTACTGCCTCAACTCCGCGGCTCTGAAGTTCTACGAGAAAGGCGCCCAACTCCCCTCCGGAAGCCTGCCCGCCCGCTCCGCCGGGGCACCCGCGACGGCCGCTGGGCGGAAGGGCGACCCCGAGGTCGCGTACTTCGCCGGGGGGTGCTTCTGGGGCGTGGAGCACTACTTCCACCGCGGCCCCGGCGTGATCGACGCGATCAGCGGCTACATGCAGGGCCACGTGGACCATCCGACGTACCGCCAGGTGTGCACCGGCACGACCGGCCACGCCGAGACGGTCAAGGTGATCTTCGACCCCGGCAAGATCACCTACCGGCGCCTGCTCGAGGCGTTCTTCACGATGCACGACCCCACGCAGCTCGACCGCCAGGGGCCGGACTCCGGCAACCAGTACCGCTCCGGGATCTGGTACGTCAACGACGAGCAGAAGCGCGAGGCCGAGGCATACATCGCGGAGCTGGCGGCCTCGGGCCGCTACGGCAGCCGGAAGATCGTGACCCGGGTGGAGCCCGCCAAGACCTTTTGGCCCGCCGAGGAGTACCACCAGGAATACATCGCCAAGAACGGCGCCGCCTGCCACGTCAAGGACCCGTGGTGACGCCGGCGGGGCGCGCCCTTCCCTGCGCGCCCCGCCCGACCCCTCGGCCCTACGACTTGGGCGCCTTGGCCTTGGCGGCGGCGACGGCGCGATCCCGGTTGGCAACGAGCCTGTCGAGGAGGCGGTCACCGGTCTCCCTCGCCCTCGCCACCGCTCTCTCGTAGTTGGCCAGCGACTCGTCGGTCCTTCCCGCGCGCCCGAGCGCTTCCGCCAGGCTGTCGTACGTGTTGGCGGACCCCGGGTAGAGCTCGACGTTGTAGCGGAAGAAGGCGAGCGCGCCCTCGACATCGTTGCGGCCCAGCGCCTGGTAGCCCAGCAGGTTCGTGGTGACCTCGGCGGGGACGAGCGCGTAGCCGAACCTCGTCGACAGCGTCGCGTAGTGCGCCTTGAGGTCGTCGAGGGTGCCGGCGAACGCGTGCGTGCGCGGGTCGGCCGGGAATTGCCACCCCGCGAAGACCTTGCGCAGGCCCCAGTAGTGGCTGCGCAGGACCACGGTGCCGTGCGTCTCCTCCGGCATCGACATGGAGTCCCGGACGAACCCGGCCGCCTTGGCGGCGGCGAGCGTGCCGCGCAACCGGTCGAACCGCGTCGGCGCCGGCTCGTCCCTCTCCTCGTCGGCCATCGTGACGAACAGCGTGACCGGGAGATCTTTGCGGTCTCTGAAGAAATCCGCCGTTGCGCGGAGGATGAAATCGTTGTCCCAGTTCAGCGCCGGGGACGCCGCGATCACGGCGTTGAACATCTCGGGCCGCGCCACGACCGCGTCGAGCGCCAGCAACCCGCCGAGGGAGTGGCCGGCGAAGATGCGGTAGGGCGCCGTGCGGTAATGACCCTCGACGTACGGGAACAACTCCTTCGCGAAGAACTCCAAGAACGCCCCGGCGCCGCCACCGATCGGGGCCTGAGCCTGGCCTCCGTCGGGCGCCGGGCGAGCCCAACGGGTCGGCGACAGGTCGCGTGTCCGGTCGGTGTTCGCGACGCCGACGATGATCAGGTTGGGCATCAGGCCGTTGCGCGCGAGGAAGTCGACCGTGCCGCGGGTGTGGGTCAGGTGCGCGTCCCCGTCGGTCATGTAGAGGACGGGGTAGCGTTCCTGACTCTGAGCGTAGTTCGGCGGGGTGGAGACGAGGATCGTCCGCTCCTCGCCGAGGACCTTGGACTGAATCTTCACGGTCTCGCCGATGGTGATCGGTTCCGCGCCGGCCGCCAGCGCGCACACCGAGACAACCAGGGTCGCCGCCACGAGGTGTCGCATGCCTTCCTCCCTTTGCCGGCCCGCCGGTCGGGAGTCGGCCCGTGCGGACCTGCCGGTGATGGCCGTGGTACGTCGAGCCGGGCGCGGAGGTTCTTCGCTTCCGCCCGGCTCCCGCTCCGACCCGCTCCGAGAACGTCTCGCGCCGAGAACCGGGACGACCGGCATACTCAACGTCAAGTATTGTGAGAAGGATTACGTCTCAACACCGGCACTTGACAGTCCGGCCGCGAGTATGGTCGTGTACGGCGTCCGGGAGCCGGCCGAATCCGGCCGGGCCCACGCCACGCACAGCTCCCGATCCGGACCGACCGGCCACCGGGAGCGGCGAGGGTCCAACCGCGGCGGCGCGGCGTGGCGCTCGGGCGCGGGAGAGGGCGGAATGAGCTTTTCGGAGCTGTTCATCAAGCGCCCCGTGATGACGACGATCGTCATGGCGGGCATCCTCATCTTCGGGGTCATGGCGTACCGGCTGCTGCGCGTCAACGACCTGCCGAACGTCGACTTCCCCACCATCTCGGTGTCGGCGGGCCTGCCGGGCGCGAGCCCGCAGACGATGGCGTCGTCGGTCGCGAACCCGCTCGAGAAGGAGTTCGCCACGATCGCGGGCGTCGATTCGATGAGCTCGGCGAGCTCGCTGGGGAGCACCCAGATCACGCTGCAGTTCGCCCTCGACCGCGACATCGACGCCGCCGCCCAGGACGTCCAGGCGGCCATCGCCCGCGTCACCCGCCACCTCCCGGCGAGCATGCCCTACCCGCCGTCGTACCAGAAGGTCAACCCCGCGGACCAGCCGGTGCTCTACCTGGTCCTCACCACGACGACGCTCCCCCTGTACGCTCTCGACGAGTACGCGGAGACGACGATCGCGCAGCGCCTCTCGACCGTGTCCGGCGTCGCGGCCGTGCAGGTCTACGGCGGCCAGAAGTACGCGGTCAGGATCCAACTCGACCCCCGCTCCCTGGCGCACCGGGGCATCGGCATCGACGACGTCGCGGATGCGATTCAACAGAACAACGTGAACCTCCCCACCGGCGTCATGTTCGGGCCGGAAAAGGCGTACACCGTGCAGGCGGACGGGCAGCTGACCGCGGCGGCGGCCTACCGGCCGATCATCGTCGCATTCGTCGACGGCAAGCCGGTCCGCCTCGAGGCGCTCGGCCGGGTCGTCGACAGCGTCGAGAATCCGCGCGTCGCGGCGTGGTTCAACGGCGACGAGCGCAGCATCATGCTCGCGGTCCAACGCCAGCCCGGGGCCAACACGGTCGAGGTCACCGACCGGGTCAAGGCGGCGGTCGCGGGCCTGCAGAGGAGCCTCCCCGGCGCGGTGTCGCTGCACGTGCTCTTCGACCGCTCGCAGTCGATCCGCGAGTCCGTGCACGACGTCAAGTTCACCCTCGTCGTCACGCTCGCCCTCGTCGTGATGGTGATCTTCCTGTTCCTGCGCAACCTCTCGGCGACGGTGATCCCGTCGCTGGCGATGCCGATGTCGATCTTCGGCACCTTCGCCGTCATGTACCTGCTCGACTACTCGCTCGACAACCTGTCGCTGATGGCGCTGACGCTCTCGGTAGGGTTCGTCGTCGACGACGCCATCGTCATGCTCGAGAACATCGTCCGCCACATGGAGATGGGCAAGCCGCCGCTGGAGGCGGCGCGCGACGGCGCCGCCGAGATCGGCTTCACGATCGTCTCGATGACGCTGTCGCTGGCGGCCGTCTTCATCCCGGTCCTCTTCATGGGCGGCATCGTCGGGCGCCTGTTCCGCGAGTTCGCGGTCGTCATCGGGCTCGCCGTTCTGATCTCGGGGTTCGTTTCGCTGACCCTGACCCCGATGCTCGCGAGCCGGTTCCTGCGCCCCCCGGCCGAGGTGAGTCACCACCGCCTGTACAACCTCTCGGAGCGGGCGTTCGCAGCCCTCCTGCGCGCCTACGAGGGAGGCCTGCGCTGGTCGCTCGATCACCGGCGGACGATGATGGGGGTCACCGCCGCCGTGACCGGCCTCACCGCGGTTCTGTTCGTCCTCATCCCCAAGGGGTTCATCCCGTCGCAAGACACCGGCATGCTCTTCGGCACCACCGAGGCCGCGCAAGGCATGTCGTTCGATGCGATGGTCAGGCACCAGCGCGCGATCGCCGCCGTGGTCAAGGCCGATCCCGACGTCGAGGCGTTCACCTCGTCGGCCGGCGGGTTCGGCGGCTCGCTCAACACCGGCAGGGTGTGGTTGCGCCTCAAGCCACGCGCCGAGCGCGAGGCGACCGCGGACGAGATCGTGAACCGCCTCCGCCCCAGGATCGCCGCGATCCCGGGCGTCAAGGCGTACATCCAGAGCCCGCCCGCGATCCAGGTCGGCGGCCGCCGGTCGAACAGCCAGTACCAGCTCACGCTGCAGGGGCCCGACACCGACGAGCTCTACCGCGCCGCCCCCCTGCTCGAGGCCAGGCTCCGCGCCCTGCCCGGCCTCACCGACGTCGCCACCGACCTCTACCTCAAGAACCCGGAGGTGAACCTCTCGATCGACCGCGACAAGGCGGCGGCGGTCGGCGTCACCCCGGCCCGGATCGAGGACGCGCTGTACACCGCGTACGGCCAGCGGCAGGTCTCGTCGATCTACGCCCCGAACAACGAGTACCAGGTCGTCATGGAGCTGCAGCCGGAGTACCAGAACGAGCCCGGGGACCTGGGGCTGCTCTACGTCCGCTCCCGCTCGGGCCAGTTGGTGCCGATCGAGTCGCTGGCGAAGGCCGTCACCGGCGTCGGGCCCCTCACGGTCAACCACTCCGGCCAGGCGCCGTCGGTCACCCTCTCGTTCAACCTGGCTCCCGGCGTCGCGCTGGGCCGGGCGGTCGCGCAGGTCGAGCGGGCGGCGAGGGAGACGCTCCCGGCATCGATCTCGACCAGCTTCCAGGGCACCGCGCAGGCGTTTCAGGACTCGATGCAGGGGCTCGGCCTCCTGCTCGCGCTCGCCGTCCTGGTCATCTACATGGTGCTCGGCATCCTGTACGAGAGCTTCATCCACCCGCTCACGATCCTCTCGGCGTTGCCGCTCGCCGGCGCCGGAGCGATCGCGACGCTGATGGTCTTCGGCAGCGACCTCAACATCTACGCGTACGTCGGCATCATCATGCTGGTGGGCCTCGTCAAGAAGAACGGGATCATGATGATCGACTTCGCCCTCGAGGCGCAGCGCAAGGAGGGTAAGACCCCGGCCGAGGCGATCTACGAGGCGTGCGTCGTGCGCTTCCGGCCGATCATGATGACGACGATGGCGGCGCTGTTCGGGACGCTGCCGATCGCGCTCGGGTTCGGCGCCGGCGCCGAGGCGCGCCGCCCTCTCGGTCTCGCCGTCGTCGGCGGCCTGCTCGTCTCGCAGTCGCTCACCCTCTTCGTCACGCCGGTGTTCTACACCTACATGGAGGGGTTGCAGCGGAGGCTGAACCGGACGTTCACCTTCAGGCTCGGCGGCAGGCGACCCGCCGCTCACGGCGCGGCGGCGACCTCGTAGACGGCGGAACGACCGCCGATCGGCGCGCCGCGACCGACGCGGGGACGGCGGCGAAATCCGGGCCGCGAGCGGCCGGGCGCTCCTGCGGCCGCCCCGCGAACGCGATCGCCACGCCGGCCGGGCGGCTGGTGCGCCGGGCCTGGGGCGCCGCCGCCCGCACGGCGCCCGCGCGAGTCCGCCCACGAGCGAGGCAAGACCAGCCAACACGGCACGTCCCGCTCTCAACGCCGCCCCGCAGGATCCCGGCGCCACGAGACCCCCGGCACTTGCCGGAACCCGCGAAGGTGCGAAAATCGTGCCGTGGCGGCGTTCTCGGAACTCGACGACCTGCGGCGGGCGCTCGGGCGGCCGCGGCCGGACGACCAGGCGCGCGCGCGGCCGGCCGAGACCGCCGCGGTGGCCGCCGTCGTCCGCGCCGGCGGCGCGGGCGCCGAGATGCTCTTCATCCGCCGGGCCGAGCGCCCGGGCGACCCCTGGTCGGGCGACGTCGCGTTCCCGGGCGGCCGCGTCGACGCCGGCGACGCCACCGCGCTCGCGGCGGCGGTCCGCGAGGCGCGCGAGGAGCTCGCGCTCGACCTCGAGCGCGACGCCGCGTTCCTCGGCCCCCTCCCCCCGGCCCGCACCCACCTGCAGCGGCCGACCGGCCCCCTCTGGGTCGCGCCGTTCGTCTTCGAACTGCTGGCGGCGCCGGCGCTCGTTCCGAACGAGGAGGTGCGGGAGGCGCTCTGGGTGCCGCTCGCGTTTCTCGCGGACCCGGACAACCGCGACCGCTTCGTCTGGACGCGGCTCGGCGCCGCGCTCGAGATGCCTTGCGTCCGCTGGGACGGCCATACGATCTGGGGGTTGACCCTGCGCATCCTCGACGACCTCCTCGGCCTGGTGGAGCCGCGCGCGGACGCAAGGTGAACCGCTCCGCGGCGGCGCGCTCCCTTGCCGCGGCCGTGGCGGCGCGCTAGCCTGCCCGCGGAATCGGAGGCGGCCATGCTCACCGACACGATGCTCCCGGAGGCGGTGCGGGCGTTGCGCGACGAGGTGCGGGCGTTCGCCGCGAGCGTGCCGAAACAGCTGTTGCTGGACATGGACGCCGACCGGGTGCGCTTCCCGCGCGAGTTCCTGCTGGAGGCCGGGCGCCGCAACCTGCTCGGCCTGCGCTTCGACCCCGCCTGGGGCGGCCGCGGCCTGCCGTGGACGACCGAGATGGTCGCGCTCGAGGAGCTGGGGGTGCTCGGCACCGCCCTCCCCTGTCTGTGGTCGCTGGTCTCGATCGTCGGCGAGGCGATCGCCGCGTTCGGCAGCGACGACCAGAAGCGGCGCGTCCTCGCGCCGATGCTGCGCGGCGAGCTGGCCGCCGCCGAGGCGCTCACCGAGCCCCGCGGCGGCTCCGATTTCTTCGCCGCGACGACCACCGCGCGGCGCGAGGGCGACACCTTCTTCCTCACCGGCCAGAAGCGGTTCGTCGTCGGGGCGGAGGGCGCCGACGTCATCCTCGTCTACGGCCGCGTCGAGGGGATCGCCGACCCGAAGCGCGCGATGACCGCGTTCCTCGTCGGGCGCGGCGAGGGCGTCGAGGTGCACCACGTCTACGGCCTGATGGGCACGCGCGGCGGCGGCACCGGGCGGCTCGTGTTCAAGAACGCGCCCGTCCCGCTCGCCGACGTGCTCGGCGGCGAGGCCGGGATCGGGCGCGGCACCGAGGTGTTCCACCGCATGATGATCCCGGAGCGGCTCACCTCGGCCGGCGGCGCGGTCGGCATGGGCCGCGCCGCGTTCGAGATCGCGGCCCGCTACGCCGACCGCCGGCACGCCTTCGGCGACAAGATCCGCCGCTTCGAGGGGGTGAGCTTCAAGGTCGCGGAGAGCCTGACGCTGCTCGACGCGTCCCGTGCGCTCAACCACGGCGCCGCCCGCGCGGTCGACGTCGGCGAGGAGGCGGGCACGGTGCGCCGACTCGTTTCGGAAGCGAAGAAGTTCGCCACCGAGTCGGCGTGGACGGTCGTCAACCACGCGATGCAGATCCTCGGCGGGATCGGCTACACCGACATTTACCCCGTCGAGCGCCTGCTGCGCGACACGCGCCTGATCACGATCTGGACCGGCACCAACGAGATCATGGACCTCGTCATCCAGCACGAGTTCTACCGTCATTTCCTGGCCCAGAAGAGCACGGGGCGCGACGTCGAGGCCGACGCCGCCGGCGCCGCCCTCCCCGACGAGAAGGTCTACAACGAGCCGGAGTGACGCCGGGCGCGCCTCACCAGGAGCGCGCCACCTCCACCCCGACCGCTCCCGGCCCGAGGCTGGGAACGACGGCCCACGCCGACGTCGTGCCGCCCGACTCGTGGCGGCGGACCACCCAGTCGCCGACAGCGCCGCCGATCAGGGCGCCGGCGACGACGTCGGACGCCCAGTGGCGGTCGAGGTGGACCCGCTCCCAGCCGACCAGCCCGGCCAACCCCCACGCGGTCCCCTTGACCCAGAACGACGAGGCGTGCGCGGCGAACGCCGAGGCGACGCTGAACGCCAGCGTGGCGTCGCCGGAGGGGAACGACGAACCCCCGGCGAACGGCTTGAACGTCGCGTGCCCGGCTCCGTACGACGGGCGCTGGCGGCCGACGACCTCCTTGAGCACCGGCGTCACGACCCCGGCCGCGAGGATCGCGGCCTCGAGGCCGTCCTCGGCCGTCGAGGTCAGGCTCGGCTTGCTCCACGCCTTCCCCGCCAGCCACGTCGCGCCGAGGACGGCGAACGCCCCCCACTGTCCGAGCGGCCGGATCGACGTGGCGAGCTTGTCGGAGGAGGCGCTGCGGTGGTCCTGCGCCCAGGTGCGCACCCGCGGGTCGAGCGTCGCGCTCCCCGCGACCGCCAGCGTGCCCAGCCCGAGGCTCGTCCAGTCGTGCGCGTCCATGTGCGCCGGCTTGGTGACGAGGGCGAGGAGGTCCGCGAGCAGGCGCTTGCCGAACCCCTGCGGCGCGCCGCCGGAACCGCTCGCCGGCGCCGTGGCCGGGACGGGCGCGGCGGCCGCCGGCGCCGCCGTCGCGACCGCGAACGCGAGCGCCACCAGCACGACCGCCGCCGTCAGCCGCCGCAGACGCCGCGCGAGCGCCGCGTCGGGCCGGCCGGCGTCGGCTCCGCGCACGCCGGCCGGCCGTGTCGGGTTACTGCAGACGGGAATTGAACTCGTTCCCAGTCTCATTGCATTCGATCGTGAGCCTCGCCGGCGGCGGAGTCAAGAGCGAGCGCCTGCGCCGAGGGTGCGACGTCGCCCGGCCAAGTGGAGGGCATGCCGACGCGGGGGACCGATTGGGTAAGATGAGTTGTTGCAGGTCGGAGGCGAGCGTTGACGACGGGCACGCCGCGAGCCGAGGCCGACCGCCGCTGGTCGCGGCGCGAGCTGGCGGTGTTGCTCGCGCTCGCCGCCGCGACCACGCTGCTGTTCGCCGCCACGCCGCTCGACTTCGCGGCCGGCCGGCTGTTCTACCGCCCGGATGCGCTCAACCACTGGCCGCTCGCGAACCGCCTCCCCTGGTCCGTCCTGTACCGGGCGGCGCCGTGGATCACCGCGTCGCTGGTGCTCGGCGGACTCGCCGGGATCGCCGCCGGGGCGCTGCGCCGGCACGGGGCGTGGCGCCGGTCCGGCGCGTTCGTCCTCCTGACCGTCGTCATCGGGCCGGGGATCCTGATCAACGCCGTCTTCAAGGACCACTGGAACCGCCCGCGGCCGCGCGAGATCGTCGAGTTCGGCGGGGCGCTGCGCTACGCGCCGGCGCCGCTGCGCGGCGAGAGCGGCGCGTCGTTCCCGTGCGGCCACTGCTCGGTCGGCTTTCTCTACGGCCTCGGCTGGTGGATCTGGCGGCGCCGGCGCCCGGCGCCGGCGCGGCTGTCGCTGGTGGCGGGGCTGACCGCCGGGAGCGCGCTCGGGCTCGGGCGGATGGCGGCCGGAGGGCACTTCCTCTCGGACGTGATCTGGTCGGCGCTGCTCGCGTTCGCCGTGGCGCACGCCCTCTACTTCCACGTCCTGCGCATCCCCCAGCACGACGCGGCCAGCGGCTTGGCGCCGCCGACCGCCGCCGGCGCGCGGCTGCAGCTCGCGGTCACGATCGCCGCCGCGCTCGGGGGCGTCGCGGTGCTGCTGGCGCTTTTCGTCACCCCGCACGGCACCCCGCTTGAGGCGGAGATCCCGTTCTCCACCCTGCCGCGCCCGCCGCGGGTGGTCCGCGTCGCGGCGCGCACGGCCGACGTCGAGGTCGCGCTGGTCGACCACCCGACGGCGCAGGTCTCGGTGTCCGGCGAGCTGCACGGCTTCGGGCTCCCGACCAGCCGTCTGACGACGCGGGTGCAGTTCGACCCCGAACCGGTGCCGACGCTGACCTACCGCATCGAGCAGCGCGGCTGGTTCACCGACCTCAGCGGGTCGGCGTTCGTTCGCGTCCCGGCGGCCGCGCTGGAGAAGCTCGTCGTCACGGTCGCCCGCGGCAACATCACGGTGACCGACGCGACCGCGGCCGGGGTCGTGAGGAGCCATCGGGTGCGGCTCGACCTCACGACCGGATCGGGACGCGTTCGGATCATCAGCGCCCCCTCTCGCTGAACCCACGGCGAGCCGAAGCCTCCGCTCGCCCGGCGCAGCGGCACGGTCGCCACGACTCGGCGCGGCCTCACCCCGGCGGGGGAGCCTGGCGTGCGGCCGGGCTCATCCCGGGCTTCGGTTCAGGCCTCGCCGTGCTCGGTGCGGGCGATGATCTCCTCCTGCAGCGCCCCGCCGAGGTCGCAGAAGTAATCGCTGTAACCGGCGACGCGCACGATCAGACCGCGGTGCGTCTCGGGGTCGGCCTGCGCGCGGCGCAGCGTGTCGGCGGCGACGACGTTGAACTGCACGTGGTGCCCGTCGGCCTTGAAGTAGCTGCGCACCAGCTGCGCCAGGCGGGCGACGCCTTCCTCGCCGGCGAGCACCTCGGGGCTGAACTTCATGTTGAGCAGCGTGCCCCCGGTCTTGACGTGGTCCATCTTCGCGGCCGAGCGGAACACCGCGGTCGGGCCGCGCCGATCGGCTCCCTGCACCGGCGAGATCCCCTCCGACAGCGGCTTCCCCGCCCGCCGCCCGTCCGGGGTGGCGCCGCACACCGAGCCGAAGTAGACGTGGCAGGTGGTCGGCAGCATCTCCAGGCGGTAGTGGCCGCCGCGCGCCGTCGGGCGCCCGTCGATGCACGCAAACGCCGCGGCGAACGTCCGCACCATGAGGTCGTCGGCCGCGTCGTCGTCGTTGCCGTACTTCGGCATCGTGTTGACCAGGCGCGAGCGCAGCGGCTCCTCCCCCGCGAAGTCGGCGTCGAGCGCCGCGACCAGATCCGGCAGCGACAGCGCACGGTCCTCGAACACGAGCCGCCGCACCGCCGCCAGCGCGTCGGTGACGGTACCGATCCCGACCGCCTGGATGAACGTGTTGTTGTAGCGCGCGCCGCCGGCGTTGTAGTCCTTCCCCTTGACGATGCAGTCGTCGGTGAGGACCGAGAGGAACGGCGCCGGCATCTCGGTCGCGTACAGGCGTTCGATCGCCTGGTTGCCGCGCACCTTGACGTCCACGAGGTGGCGCAGCTGCGCGTCGAAGGCGGCGAACACGTCGTCGAACCTGGCCATCGCAGCGGCGCTCCCGGTCGCCGGCCCGAGCCGGACGCCCGTCCGCGGGTCCACGCCGTCGTGCAGCGCCAGCTCGAGGACCTTGGCGAGGTTGAAGTAGCCGGTCAGGATGTATGCTTCCTTGCCGAAGGCGCCGACCTCGACGCAGCCGGAGCAGCCGCCGGCGCGGGCGTCCTCCAGCGTCTTCCCCTGCCGCAGCTGCTCCTCGACCACCGCGTCGGCGTTGAACAGCGACGGGAAGCCGTACCCCTTGCGGATCACGCGCAGGGCGTGCTCGAGCACGGGGGCGGGCGTCTTGCGCGAGAGCTGCAGGTTCGACGACGGCTGCAGCAGGTGCATCTCGTCGATGATGTCGAGCAGCAGATCGGTGACCTCGTTCGAACCGTCGGAGCCGTCGGCGAGCAGGCCGCCGAGGTTGACGTTGGCGAAGTCGGTGTAGGTGCCGCTCTCCTCGGCCGTGACCCCGACCTTGGGCGGCGCCGGATGGTTGTTGAACTTGACGAAGAAGCACTCGAGCAGCTCGCGCGCCGCCGCCTCGGTCAGCGTGCCGTCGGAAAGGCCGCGGCGGTAGAACGGCAGCAGGTGCTGGTCGAGATGACCGGGGTTGAACGCGTCCCAGCCGTTCAACTCGGTGATCACGCCGAGGTGGCAGAACCAGTACGCCTGCAGCGCCTCGTGGAAGTCCCGCGGCGCGTGCGCCGGGACGCGGCGGCACACCGCGGCGATGCGCTCGAGCTCCGCCCGCCGCTGCGGCGCGGCCGTCGCGGCCATCTCATCGGCCAGGGCCGCGTGCCGCTCGGCGAACGCGATGACCGCGTCGCACGCGATCCCCATCGCGTCGAGCTGCTCGCGGCGGTCGTACGCCTGCGCGTCCCCGGCGAAGTCGAGCGCCGCCAGCGCGCGCTCGATGTCCGCCTTGAAGTCGAGCATCCCCTTGCGGTAGATCTTGTCGTCGAGGACGGTGTGCCCGGGGGCGCGCTGCTCCATGAACTCGGTGAACACGCCGGCGTCGTAGGCGGCGCGCCACTCGTCCGGCAACATCGCGAACATGCGGTCGCGCAGCGAGCGCCCCCGCCAGAAGGGGATCACGGTGCGCTCGTACAGCTCGACGCACTCGGCCGGCGCGCGGTACGGCGTCTTCGCCCGCGAGTCGAGGATTGCGAGGTCCTCGAGGCTGTGGCAGGTGAGCTCCGGGTAGGTCGGCACCGCCTTCGGGCGCGGCCCGCGCTCACCGACGATCAGCTCGCCCTCGCCGATCCAGATCGTCTTGCGCTCGCACAGGTGGCCGAACGCCCGCGCGCGCAGCACCGGCGCCGAGGAGCGGCCGAGGTTGTCGCGGTAGAACTCGGTCATCAGGGCGGCGCGCTCCCCTGACAGGGTTGGAATGGCGTCGAGCGTTTCCTGACGCAGCCGGCGGGTGCGTTCGTTCATCGCCTCATCCTCCGATCGAGGTCGCGATCCCCGGCGCCGCGACCAGCGCCGCCAGCGCCTCCATCCGTTCCCGCGACGGCTCTGGGGTGCGGGCGAGGGCGTCCCGGCGCCCCAGCCGTGCCCGCTTTCCGGCGGCGGTGCGATGGTACGGCAGCAGGCTCACCCGGCGCACGTTCGGCGTCGCCGCCGCGAGGCGGGCGATCGCGGCAAGGCCGGCCTCGTCGTCGGTGAGTCCGGGGACGACCGGGACGCGCAGCCAGATCGCCGCGCCGCGGCGCGCCGCCGCGGCGAGGTTGGCGAGGATCGGCTCGAGCGGGGCGCCGGTGAGCGCGACGTGGCGCTCGGGATCGAGCGTCTTGACGTCCCACAGCAGCAGGTCGGCGCGCTCGGCGGCCGCCAACACGACCTCGCGCGGCGCGACGCCGCAGGTGTCCACCGCCGTGTGCAGCCCGGCGCGGCGGCACGCCTCGAGGCAGGCGATCAGGAACGCCGGCTGCGCCAGCGGCTCGCCGCCCGAGAGGGTCACGCCGCCGCCCGACTCCTCGTACGCCATGCGGTCGCGCGCCACCTCGGCCACGACCTCGGCGACGCTCCAGCGCCGCCCGGCGATCTCGCGCGCCCGCGCCGGACACGCCGCGGCGCAGTTCAGGCACCCGGTGCAGCCGTCCGACCCGATCGCGGCCCCGGCCGGCAGCGGCCCCCCCGGCCGCCCGCACGCCGCGGCGCAGCCGCCGCAGCCGAGGCAGCGCGCCTGGTTGATCAGCACCTCGGGGGCGAACGCGATCCCCTCGGGGTTGTGACACCAGGGGCAGCGCAGCGGGCACCCCTTGAGGAACACGGTGGTCCGGATCCCCGGCCCGTCGTGGAACGACGCCCGCTGCACGTTGAAGACGGTGCCTGTCGGCCCCCCGGCGGCCGCGTCGGGACATCGGTTTCGCACGCCCATTCCGGCGCAGGATAGGCCACGCCCGCGCCGATGTCTCGTCCGCCCGGCGCGTACAATGAATCGCCGCCCGGAGACGTAGACTCCCGCGGGTGGCGACGACACGATGTACGAACAGTTCTACGGCCTCGCGGCCCCGCCGTTCTCGATCACGCCGGACCCGCGCTATCTGTTCTTCTCGCGCCGGCACCGCGAGGCGTTCGAGCACATGCTCTACGGGATCACGCAGCGCAAGGGCTTCATCCAGATCACGGGCGAGGTGGGCGCCGGGAAGAGCACGCTGTGCCGGGCGATCCTCGAGGAGCTTGGCCCCGGTTATGCGACCGCGCTGATCTTCAACCCGGTGATGAGCGGCATTCAGCTCCTGCGCGCGATCCTGCACGAGCTCGGCCTGCCCGACAACGGCAACGACCGCCTCCGCCTCACCCGCAGGCTCAACGAGTTCCTGCTCGTCCGCCTGCAGGCGGGCACGGACGTGGTGCTCTTCGTCGACGAGGCGCAGGACCTCTCCGACGCGATGCTCGAGGAGGTGCGCCTGCTCTCCAACCTCGAAACCGACGACCGCAAGCTGCTGCAGATCGTGCTCCTCGGCCAGCCCGAGCTGCGCGAGCGGCTCGACCGGCCCGAGTTGCGCCAGCTGCGCCAGCGCATCACGGTGCGCTACCACCTCGGGCCGATCGACCCCGAGGAAACCGAGGCGTACATCCTCCACCGCCTCGCGGTCGCCGGCGCCAACGGGCGGCCGACGTTCACGCCTGCGGCCGTGCGCGCCATCCACCGCCGCTCGCGCGGCGTGCCGCGCCTGATCAACGCGATCTGCGACAAGACGCTGCTCGCGGGGTACGTCGATGAGCGCGACCGCCTCGGCTGGTGGCAGGTGCGGCGCGCCGTGCGCGACCTCGACGGGGACGAGCGATGAGCCTGGTCAGCGAGGCGCTGCGCAAGGCGCGGGCCGGCTCCCCCGACCCGGGGGCGCACCGGCACGGGGTCGTCTACCGCACCACCGTCGTGCTCGGCGAGGGCAGGCGCTCGGGGCACGGCTGGCGAATGGCGGCGGCCGTCGTCGCGGCTGCGGCCGCCGGCGGCGCCGCCGCCTGGTGGATCCTCGGCCGGGCGCCCGCGCGCCCACTCGCGCCGCCCCGGCCCGAGGCCGCGGC
>SCRJ01000150.1 GCA_004298115.1 Acidobacteriota bacterium | reverse complement strand
GCCTTGTCCGCAACCTCAAGAACCAACTCCTTCATTCGCGCCGGGAAAACGGTGTCGTCGGTCGTACCCAGGACCGCTGACCAAGTAGCCAACTCCGATGTCGTGTAGAAGTAGTTGGCCACTTTGTCACCGTAGAGCATCTCGAACCCGTTGTCTGCCAACAGGGCATCCAAGTGGGGAGCGAGCGGTTCAGTGTCGTAGTGCGAGCCGAACCGGTTCCGGATCT
Organism: Acidobacteriota bacterium; assembly: GCA_004298115.1. Classification (GTDB taxonomy): domain Bacteria; phylum Acidobacteriota; class Thermoanaerobaculia; order Thermoanaerobaculales; family Thermoanaerobaculaceae; genus RBG-13-68-16. Next base: position 9,296 of record SCRJ01000150.1, on the reverse strand, counting down.
CCCCAATTGGATTTGGCTTGGAGAAGTACACGTGGAGCTGATCGAGGGCGCGCTGCAAGGCCAGGTTGGTGCGCAGCCATGGCGCCTTCCCTACCTGCGCACCGTAGAACGCTCTCTCTACAACCTCCCACCCCTGATAGAGCTTGGATGCCAGTGTCTTCAGCAAGACACCCACGAGGACCGAGTTCGCCATCTGTTCCAGTTCGTCCAGCGGCTCGCGGAAACTGGCAGTCACTAGCTTGTGCAGGATGGTCAGGTCATTGCTGAACTGGCACGCCAGAGCAAAGAACGTCCGTTCCTCCGCCGTCAGCCTGGCTACGCCGGCCGACCCCAGCACGAGCTTGTTGAGTTGCATCACGCCTCCACTTGCCGCCTAACGCCGCCGTTCAGCCGCCCGCCGGCTGACCCCCTGAACTTGGGCATGGCACGACGATGAACCGAGGCCCGACTGCTGTGCAGGCAGCCCGGTCGGCGTGACTGCTGCAAGCGCTTGTTAGGCGGCCGCGAGGTCATCTCCCTTTCCTCCACTCTTGGGATGCCCTTGACCGTGCCACAGCCATCAGGATTGCGCCGATCGGAGTGAAAACCGAGAGCCAAGAGACGGCTGATGCCCGGTTCCAACCCGATATCAAGACGATAATCAACGGAACCAGACCAGCGACCACCATTACGGTGCCCCCGATAAACATCGGGGTACGAATCGCCCTTCGGGTCACGGGATCAATCGCCACACATCCCCCTTTGGCCGCCTAACGCGAATTAGACGGACTATTGCAAATGAGGAAACCGAGGGTCGGAGGCTTGGTGTGCATATTCCATTAGGGGCCATTCTGGCTTCGAAACCTCCTTGTAGAAGTCATTATGCGCCTCTCGGAGGACTTTGCTGCCTCCCGGGATAGGCGGCGGAGGAGGCGGCCTAAACCTTCCACAGGGTGAGCATTCCCCTTGCCTGTCGCACGCCTGTCATCCGCCGTATCGGCCGTCGTGTCGGCCGCGGCACTCCGGCCCCTCCCGCCGTGCCGCTCACAGGCCGTCGACCGGACTGCGGACGCCTCGGCCGCCGGCCTTGTTCAGCACGTGGGTGTAGATCATGGTCGTCGAGACGTCCTTGTGTCCCAGTAACTCCTGGCTCGTCCGGATGTCGTAGCCGTCCTCCAACAGGTGGGTCGCGAACGAGTGCCGCAGGGTGTGGCAGCCCACCGGCTTGGTCAGGCCGGCCTGCAATGCGGCTGCGCGCACGGCCTTCTGAACCGTGCTCTCGTGCAGGTGATGGCGCATGAGGGCGCCGGTTGCCTCGTCCCTCCACACGGTCGTGGCCGGGAAGACCCACTGCCAGGGCCATTCCCGCCCCGCGTTCGGGTACTTGACTGCGAGCGCGCCCGGCAGCCGCACGGTTCCCGCTCCCGCTGCGACGTCCGCGACATGGAGCACCTGGACCTTGGCGAGATGCTCCTCGATGGGCACCCGCAATGAGGTGGGGAGCATGGTGTGCCGGTCCTTGCCGCCCTTGCCCTCCCGGACGATGATCTCGTTGCGCTCGAAATCCAGGTCCTTGACGCGGAGCTGGAGCCCCTCCAGCAGGCGCATGCCGGTCCCGTAGAGCAACCGGCAGACGAGGTTCGGCGTCCCGCGCACACCGCCCAGGAGCCGCCTCACCTCGTCCCGGCTGAGGACGACGGGCAACCGGACGGGCTTCCGCGCGCGGACGAGGCACTCCAGCCACGGGACCTCGAGACTCAACGCCTCCCGGTAGAGGAAGAGCAGCGCGGAGAGCGCCTGGTTCTGGGTGGAGGCCGCGACGTGCCCTTCGACGGCGAGGTGCGAGAGGAACGCGTTGATCTCGACGTCCCCCATTTCCTTCGGGTGTCGCTTGCCGTTGAAAAGGATGAAGCGGCGGATCCAGCCGATGTAGGCGTCCTCGGTGCGAGGGCTGTAGTGGCGGGCGCGCAGCGCGGCGCGCACGCCGTCGAGAAGCCGCGGGGGACGTGCCTCGGTTGTCGGCTGAAACATCCGGGCGATCCTCACGCTGATCGGGCGGTCCATATGCGTCTCCCCTCCCCAACCGGCGTGAACGGTGCCTTCAATCTCGGGCCGTCCGCGGGCGGCGTCAAGGGGCGCGGCGCCGTCTCCGCGACACCGGCCGGCATGCCCGAGCACGCTCCCGCCGGTGGACCGATCGCCAACATATTGAGCAGTCTTGACCTCTTGGTACATGGGTGGTGCGCTGGGCGTCGTCTCAGCAATTTTACGCCCGCAACTGCCCGCTCGTTGCGGCGGCAAGCGGCGGTGCGGCTACGGCAGGCGCGCCGCGGCCTTGTCGGCGAGGACCTTGACCTTCTCGACGCCGAGCAGATCGCCGGCGCCGGTCGCAGACACCGAGAGCGAGTAGAACGAGTCGCCCTTGAGGCCGCCGCACGCCGTCCCGAACGCGACGGGCTCGTCGCCGTGGGACGCGGGCGGGGTCATCGTCCAGCAGGTCGTGGCGCCGAGCTTGGTTTCCTTGATCGCGTAGCCCATGGCGCGCAGCCTCTCCTGCGGGGCTTTGAGCCTCGCCGCGGCCTTGGCCTTGCCTTCCGGAGTCGCGGGCTCGGCGCCGTAGAAGAAGCTCACGGCCCGCGTTCCGGCTCTCCCCTGGCAGGTCCATTCCGTCTCGCCCGCGGGGCGCGGCGCGCCCTTCTTGGCGGGGACCGCCATCCCGGCAAGAGGACGGTCGAGCTTCGCCCCGAGAACGGCTTCGATCTCGGCCGGCCGCAGCAGTGAGCACGCCTTCTCGGAGGCCGGGCTTGCCTGGGCCAGCAACGGTCCGGCGACGAGACACGAAACGGCGAACAGCATGGATGAACGTCGGCTCTTCATCGGCGGCCCCCCTGCCCTCGGCTCCCGCAAACCGGCGGGATGCGGCGGACGATTCCAGCGCGGCCGGAGCGCTCCGCTCCCAGCCCACCACGGCGACGAATCATACCGCGCTCAGGTCTCCAGCATCGCGCCGAAGCGGTTGCGGTAGCCGTCGTAGTCCGGGAGCAGGCGGTCGTACTCCTCGTCCATCAGCGGCGAGGAGATCATGAAGTCGGCCGAGGCGCGGTTGCAGGCGACCGGGATGTTCCAGACGACGGCGATGCGCAGCAACGCTTTGACGTCGGGATCGTGCGGCTGCGGCTCGAGCGGGTCCCAGAAGAAGATCATGAAGTCGACGGCGCCATCCGCGATCCTCGCACCGATCTGCAGGTCGCCGCCGAGCGGACCGCTCTGCAGCTTGACGACCGGCATCTCCAGCTCGCGCTCGAGCAGCGTACCGGTGGTTCCGGTGGCGAACAGCTCGTGGCCGGCGAGCAGGACGCGGTTGAACTTCGCCCACTCGAGCAGCGCCTGCTTCTTGTTGTCGTGCGCGACGAGCGCGATCCGCTTCTTCGGCGCCATCGCGACGGCCTGATCGGTCATGCCTCCCCTCCCTGCGGCTCGGGTTCCTCGAGCAACGCCAACGCCTCCGCGACCCGCGAGGTGGGCACGAGCACGCGCACGCCGGCCACCGAGCCGAACCCCGCGAACTCGCCGCCGGCGTCGTCGGCGAGCACCACCGCCTCGATCCCGCGAGCGATGAGGGATCCCGCCGCCAGCTCGGCGTCCTGGCGGGAGCCGAACGACGCCACCTCGACGGCCGGATCGTCCTCGCGGCCGGCCGCGCGGGCCCGGGCTTCTTGCGGACTGCCGCCCAACGCTTCCGGCGGCGGGCCAGCGACCAGGCGCGTACCGCACTTCGGGCACACCGAGACGGTGTCGACGTACTCGCCGGGGACGCCGTCCTCGATGAAGTCGAGGCACTCGGGGTTTGGGCAGTACATGGCGCACCTCCCTTGTGACAGTGTCTCACGCCGGCGCCAGGGGGGCGCTTGCCGGCACCGATGGGTGCATTGGCCGATGCGCCGGGGTGCCCGCGACCAAGGCCGGCGTTCGCAAGCAAACGCCGCTACGGAGGCAAGGGCAACGCGCCCGGCGGGTGCGGCCCACAATCACGAACGCGATTCCCGTCGATCGAGGTCGGGGTGTTGGGGTCCGCGTTACGGGGTCAGGCGGTAGAGGTCCACGTGGTCGAGCTGCATCGCGTCCACGCCCGCAAACCCGGCGGCCGTCGCGAACTTGGCGACGGCCTCGCCGTCGAGGCGATGCCAGAGCGGCGGCCCCTGTTCTTCCTCGACGTACGGCCATTCGAGCACGGCGACCCGAAGGCGTGCGACCCGGCGCGCCTCGCGCAGGGCGGCGACCGCGTCGTCGGTCTCGTGCAGGACGAGGCTGAGGAACACCAGGTCGAACGAGCGGTCCGGGAACGGCAGCGCCTCGGCGATCCCCTCGCGGAAGGCGACCGCGGGGACGATGTCGCGGGCGACCGCGAGCAGGCCGGGGTTGACGTCGATTCCGGTGACGGCAAGGCCGAGACCGGCGAACGCCTGGGCGAACACGCCGGTGCCGGTTCCGACGTCGAGCGCGCTCGCGATCTCGCTTCCGTCGCGGGCGAGCGCGACGACGCGCTCGACCTCGAGGCGGGCCAACCGCTCGGGCGCCCGCAGCCGGTCGGCGTTGCCGCTGAAGCGGCGCTCGTGGGCGTGCTCGTCGTGCATCGGTCTCGCCTCCTCACCGGGGCGCCCGATCCGCTTCCGGCGCCTCCAGTCGCAACGGCGGCCCCATCGTACCGATTCCCGCTGCGGTTGCGCCACTCGCGGCCGTTGCCCGCGGTCGCGTCCTGCCCGCGTCCGGCGGCCCCGGCGCGGGTCGCGTGCCCCGGTGCGACGCCCGGACGGTCAGGGCATCACGCCGAGCTGGCGCAAGAAGCTTGCGAGATCCCAGTAGTCGGCGGCGCGTACGATCTTGCCGCCGGAGACCTCGGCGACCGTCGCCCCTCTGATCGAGAAGCTCTTCCCGGTTGCGGGAAGGTCCGGGAGGTCGCCGGTGTGGGTCCCGGTCATCACCCACTCGCACCCCACCCAGCGTCCCGAGGCGAACAGCGACGTCAGCTCGAGCGCCGTGTCGGGGATCCCCGCGAACGCGCCGGCCACCCACGCGCCGAGCTCGTCTTTCCCGCGGTACACCTCGCCGCGCGCGAGGTTCTCGTAGACGCACTCGTCCGCGAAGAACGCGAGCACGCGGTCGGTACGGTGCGTGCCCCAGGCCTCGATGTACTCGTGGAACATCGGGATCGCTCCGCTCTCGTGCCTCAGCTCAGTCATGTCGCCCTCCCCGCCCTGCGTGCGCCACGCCCCGGCGCACTCGTGGCGATGCTCCGGCCCACGGCAGCCGCCGCGCACCTCACCGGGCCAAACCCGGTTTCAGCTGATGACCTGTCTTCTGCAGCCTTGTCACAGAGATCGTACACCCGCTGAGAAGCCCCCGCCACCGGCAGCTCCTCCCCGGCCCCCTGGCCGTGACCGCTCCCCGAAGGGTCCAGACGAAAGGGACGATGGTAGAGGGAAGGAGGGAGAGGAAAGGCAAAACCAGAGTCACCCCTGCTCACCCCGGACCCCGAGCCCCGTCCGTCTCTTCGGGCCACGGACCACTGACCACGGACCACGCATCTTCTGTGCGCTCAGTGGAAGTCCCGCGACGGCGGCACGGGGGCCTGGGCGAACAGCGGCGCACAGCGGCCGGCGAGCACGGTGACGACGCCGTCGCGCGCCTGGGCGCGGCCCTCGACCTCGAGCAGCGCGCTGCCCGTGATCACCGCGCGCTGCAGTTCGAACGCCGCGGGGGCGACGGCGATGTTGGCGAAGCCGGTCTCGTCCTCCAGCGTCATGAAGCACATCCCCTTCGCGGTGTACGGGCGCTGGCGGACGATGACCGCGCCGCCGACGCGCACGAGCGCCCCGTCGCGGGCGCGCGCGAGGTCGGCCGCCGAGAGGATGCCGCGCGCGGCCAGCTCGCCCCGCCGCATCGCGAGCGGGTGGCGGCCGACGGTCATGCCGGCGCCGGTGTAGTCGGCGACGTAGCGCTCCGGGAGAGTCATCTCGGGCAGCGGGCTCGCGCCGGGATCGGGCTGCATCGCCTGTGCGAGCGGCGGCCGGCGGCCGTCGAGCGCCGTCACCTGCCAGAGCGCCGAGCGCCGGGTCGCGCCGAGCGCGGCGAACGCGCCCACCTCGGCGAGCGCCGCCAGCTCGTCGTTGCGCAGCGCGCAGCGCGCCGCCGCCTCGCGCACCGAGGCAAACGGCGCCCGCGCCGCCTCCGCTTCGATGCGCGCCATCGCCTCCGCGCGCAGTCCCTTGACGAAGCGCAGCCCGAGACGCACGGCAAGACCGTGGACCGTGGTCCGTGATCCGTGGACCGTTTTCCCCACCCCTCCGAGGTTCGCCTCCTCGGACCCCTGACCACGGACCACGGACCACGGGTCTCTCTCCCCGGGCGGGCGGGTCGGACCACGGACCACGGACCACGGGTCTCTCTCCCCGGGCGGGCGGGTCGGACCACGGACCACGGACCACGGACCACTACTCTCGATTCTGCACGCGACGCCGGATGCGTTGACATCGATCGGGAGGACGCGCACGCCGTGCCTCCGGGCGTCCTGGACGAGCGTCGCGGGGTGGTAGAACCCCATCGGCCAGGCGTTGAGGAGCGCGCACAGGAAGGCCTCCGGGTGGTGCGCCTTCAGGTAGGCGGAGGCGTAGGCGATGAGGGCGAAGCTGGCGGCGTGCGACTCCGGGAAGCCGTAGAGCGCGAACGAGGTGATCCCCAGCACGATGTCGTCGGCGGCCTTGCCGGTGATCCCGCGTTCGGCCATCCCCTCGCGCAGCTGCGTCTCCAGCTTCGCCATGCGCTCGACCGAACGCTTGGCGCCCATCGCGCGCCGCAGCTCCTCCGCCTGGCCGCCGGAAAACCCCGCCGCCACCATCGCGACCTTCATCAGCTGCTCCTGGAACAGCGGCACGCCGAGGGTGCGTTTGAGCACCGGCTCGAGGTCGGGGTGGGGGTAGATCACGGGCTCGCGCCCCTGCCGCCGGTTGAGGTACGGGTGCACCATCTTGCCGACGATCGGGCCGGGGCGGATGATCGCCACCTCGACGACGAGGTCGTAGAAGCGCGTCGGGCGCATGCGCGGCAGCGTCGCCATCTGCGCCCGGCTCTCGATCTGGAAGACGCCGACGGTGTCCGCCTTCGCGAGCATGTCGTAGACCTCGGGGTCGTCGGGCGGCAGGTGGGCGTAGTCCACCTCGGCCCCCTCGTGCGCGCGCACGAGCGGCACCACGTCCTGCAGCACCTGCAGCATGCCGAGGCCGAGGAGGTCCACCTTGATGATGCCGAGGTCGGCGCAGTCGTCCTTGTCCCACTGGATGACGACGCGCCCCGGCATCGCGGCGGGCTCGAGCGGCACGACGTCGTCGAGGCGGCCGGCCGCGAGCACCATGCCGCCGGAGTGCTGCCCGAGGTGGCGCGGCAGGTGCATGATGCGCGCCACCAGCTCGACGAGCAGCTTCGAGCGGCGCTCCTCGGGGGCGAGGCCGGCGATCGCCAAGTGCTCGGGCAGCTCCTCGCGCACGTGCGCGGCGAACTCCCAGCTCCCCGACAGCGCCGCCAGGCGCCCGAGGTGCTCCGCGGAGAACCCCAGCACCTTGCCGACCTCGCGGATCGCGCTGCGCCGCTTGTAGCTGATCACGTTGGCGGTCATCGCGGCGCCGCGCGCGCCGTAGGTGCGGTAGACGTGCTGGATCACCTCCTCGCGCAGGTCGCCGGAGGGGAGGTCGATGTCGATGTCCGGCCACTCGCCGCGCTCCTCGGAGAGGAAGCGCTCGAACAGCAGCTCCATCGCGACCGGGTCCACCGCCGTGATCGCGAGCGCGTAGCACACCGCCGAGTTGGCCGCCGAACCGCGCCCCTGGGCGAGGATCCCCCGCACCCGGCAGAAGCGCACGATGTCGTGGACCACGAGGAAGTAGCCGGAGAGGCCGAGCTTGCCGATCAGCGCCAGCTCGCGGTCGAGCTGCGCGCGCACCTTGGGCGCGACCTCGCGGTAGCGCTCGCGCGCCCCCGCGGCGACGCGTGCCGAGAGCTCCTCGGCCTCGTCGCGCCCGGCCTCCAGCCGCGCCGAGGGGAAGCGGTACGGGAGCTGGTGCAATCGGAACGGGCACACCGCGGCGACGAGCGCGGTGTTGGCAACCGCCTCGGGCAGGTCGGCGAACAGGCGCGCCATCTCGGCCGGCGAGCGCAGCCGGCGGGCGCGGTTGGGCTCGAGCAGGCGGCCTGCCCCATCCAGCGTGCGGTGCTCGCGGATGCAGGCGAGCACGTCGGCGAGCGGCCCGTCCTCCGACTTCGCGCAGAGCGCGTCCTGCGTCGCCACCACGCGCACGCCGGCCGCGCGCGCCAGGCGCACGAGGGCGGCGTTGCGCGCCTCCTCGCCGCGGCGTTGGTGGCGCTGCACCTCCACCGCCACGCGCTCGGGGCCGAAGATCCCGGCGAGGCGGCACAGCACCGCGGCGGCCGCCTCCTCGCCGCCCTCCTCCAGCGCCCGCAGCAGCGGCCCGCCCGCCCCGCCGGTGAGCGCGACGAGGCCGGACGCGTGCTCCTCGATCAGCTCCCAGCTCACCCTTCCCTCACCCTTCTTCGGATGAGGCGTGGATCGTGGGTCGTGGTCCGTGGTCCGTGGTCCGTGGTCCGACCCACCCACCCGTGATGCGTGGTCCGTGGTCCGTGCTCCGTGGTCCGACCCGCCCACCCGTGATGCGTGGTCCGTGGTCCGTGCTCCGTGGTCCGACCCACCCACCCATGACGCGTGGTCAGTGGTCCGTGGTCCGTGGTCCGACCCGCCCACCCGTGATGCGTGGTCCGTGGTCCGTGCTCCGTGGTCCGTGTCTCCGTCTTTGTCGTCCGCCGTTTCGGACCACGGTCCACGGTCCACGGTCCACGGTCGTCCAAGGGCGGCATCGGTGAGCAGCCGGCAGAGGTTCGACCAGCCGCGGGCGCTCTGGACGAGCAGCGGCAGGCGGGCGCCGTCCGCGAGCACCGCCTCGGCGCCGGCGATCGCCGCGACGCCCGCCGCGGCCGCCGCCTTGTGGAAGCGCGGGATCCCGTACACCCCGCCGCGGTCGGCCACCGCCACCGTGCCGAGCCCGAGCGCCGCCGCCCGCTCCGCCACCGCCTCCGGCTCGCTCGCCCCTTCGAGGAACGAGAACGCCGTGTGCGCGTGCAACTCGCAATACCGTGGTCCGTGGTCCGTGGTCCGTGGTCCGACCCGCCCGCCCGTGGGGCGTGGTCCGTGGTCCGTGGTCCGTGGTCCGACCCGCCCGCCCGTGGGGCGTGGTCCGTGGTCCGTGGTCCGT
>SCRJ01000149.1 GCA_004298115.1 Acidobacteriota bacterium | reverse complement strand
CACGAGCTCGCGCACGCGTTCCACCTCGATCACTCGGAGGCGTTCAAGGCGCTGCTGCACCGCGTCGGCCCGGACACGGACCGCGCGGACGCCTTTCTCGAGGGCGTGAGCTGGATGGCGGGTAACTGGGAGAAGCTCCACCCCGTCGAGCGCGCGCTCCTCCACCGCCCGGACGACGCCGGCGATTAGGTGCGGCCGGGCGTCCACAGCGAACGGGCGCGGGCAACCTCGCGGCGGTCGCCGGCGCGCACGAGGGTGTGGCGGAAGGCGCCCGGCGCATCCGGCTCGCGCTCGGCCCGCACGAGGATCGTCTCGCCATGGCGGGCCTCGGCGCGAAAATCGACCTCGAGCTCGGCGCAGGCGGCGCCCAGCGCGACCTCTTCCGGGAGCGCCTCGAGCGCCCAGGCGATCACGCTCACGTTGTTGGCGTGACGGTTCATGTCGAGGTCGGCGAAGCGCACCTCGACGGCCCTCTCGGGCGCCGGGCTCGCGGCCTCGGGCAACCGGTCGAAGGAGTCGTCGAGCACCCGCCCCGGCGCGTTGCGCGCGATCTCCTCGACCTCTGCGAGCGACCGCAGCGGCCGGCGGGTCGCAAGGTCGAGCAGCAGCCAGCCGGTGGTCGCGACGCCGATCTCCCGGCCGTCGCCGCCGGAGACCCGGAACTCGCGCAGCGCGAACAGGCGGTGCACCCCCGCCGGCCACGTCGTGATCCGCACCTCGTCCCGCCACCGCGGTTGTTCGGCCAGGCGAAGGTGCAACCGGGACAGCACCCACGTGCGTCCTTGCGCCTGCAGCGCGTCCATCGCCCACCCGAGGGCGGTGGCGTGGTTCCCGGCCGTTTCCTGCAGCCAGTTGCACACCGCCGGCAATGTCGCCCGCCCGTCGGCGCCGACCTCGTACGCCCGCACCCTGTACTGGTCCGTCCACACCGCCGGCGCGTCGCCCACCTTGCACCCCCCGGACCCCAGATCATACCCGGGCGCCGGGCGCAGAAAGACGTGGTCCGTGGTCCGTGGTCAGTGGTCCGAACCGGCTGCAAGCCGCGCGACCTCCGCTCGTCGTCGTTCCCGCGCAAGCGGGAACCCAGCCACCACCTCCCAGAGGCCGCCTGGACCCCCGCCTTCGCGGGGATGGACACCTGTGAATTCGACCGCTCCGCCGAAGGCAGGGCCTCACAGCTTGCGGCGTGTAGCCGCGCCGCCGAGAGTGGGCCAGCTGCTAGGAGGGCAAGGCGGCCGGACCGGAGCATAGCCGGAGGCTACATGAGGACGCGAGCGGGGCGAGCGCAACACTAGGCGAGACGCGGCTTGGCCGCGGCTCGCGGGGGGCTCGGGGGGCAAGAGCGGCCGGGTGGGCGGTGGAGCGGCCGCGGGACCCCCGATAGGATTGCGGTCCGCTATCGGCGGCGCCCGCTAGTAGGCGTGACGGTGGCGCCAGAACCGCATCACCGTCAACCACAAGATCTTGAAGTCCAACCCCAGCGTCCAGTTGTCGATGTAGTACAGGTCGTAGGCGATCCGTTTGCGGATCGAGCTCTGGCCGCGCAGGTCGTGCACTTGCGCCCAGCCGGTGATGCCGGCGCGGACGCGATGGCGCGACATGTACTCCGGGTAGCGCTCGCGGAAGCGCGCCACGAACTCGGGCCGCTCCGGCCGCGGTCCCACGAGCGACATGTCGCCGCGGACGACGTTGACGAGCTGCGGCAGCTCGTCGAGCGAGAATCGGCGCAGCCAAGCCCCGACGCGGGTCGTACGGGGGTCGTTGCGGACCGCGAAGCGCGGCCCGGAGTCCACCTCGGCATCCGGGATCATGGTGCGAAATTTGATGATCCGGAACGGCTTGCCGTCGAGGCCCATACGCAGCTGGCGGTAGAAGACGGCGCCGCGGCCTTCGAGGGCGACGAGCACCGCGATCACGGCCAGGACCGGCGACAGGAGGACGCAGGCGAGCGATCCGAGGACGAGGTCCATGACGCGTTTGACCAGGGTGTTCCAGCCGGCGAGCGGGATCTGCGACAGGTTGATGACCGGAATCCCGTCGAGGTCCTCGACGCCGGCGCGCAGGGCGTAGTACTGCAGCAGGTCGGGCACGACACGGACCGCGAGCAGCATCGGCTCGGCGCGCTTGAGCAGCCGCACCGTCTTGTGCTGCGCGCCGATCGGCAACGCGACGTAGAGCTGGTCCACCCGCTGCGACCGTGCGATCGCCTCGATCTCGTCCAGCGTTCCGAGCACCGGAAAGCCCTCGAACCGGGCGCCCGCCTTCCCCGGGTCGTCGTCGAGGAAGCCGACGACGTCGAGGCCGAGCTCGCGGTGCTGGCCGAGCTTGGCGGCCACCATGCGTCCCAGCTCGCCGGCGCCCGCGACGAGGGCCCGCCGGCGGTGGCGCGAGGACGACCACAACCGCGCCATCACGTCCCAGAAGACGACACGCCCCGCGACCACGAACGTCACGTCGAGCACGGCGAAGAAGCCGAACAGGAGCCGGGAGTAGGTGAAGTCGCGGTAGAAGGCGAGCCCGGCGTTGAGCACGAGCATCGAGACCGCGACGGCGATCGCGACGGCGAACGCCTCCTCGACCCGGGAGCGCTGCGGACGGCCCTGCAGCAAGCCGCGAAAGTAGAACACCACCGGCCAGATCAGCGTGATGATCGGGAACAACGCCACGTACGGCGCGAACGGCGGCACGCCCTTGGTGATCGGATAGATTTCGAGGTCGAAGCGCAGGTGAAAGGCGAGGAACAGCGCCAGGTAGGTCGCCGCCAAGTCCACCGCCACCAGGACGGTGCGGTTGATGCGCAGCTTCTCGTCGATCATGGCTCCTGGCGCGCCGGCAGGACGCGCTCCAACAGGTACGCGAAGCGGCGGCGGAAGCGCTGGCGTGAGAAGCTCTCCGCCCTGGCGTGAAGACCGCGGTCATCGAAGCGGCGCGCCAGCACCTCCCGGCAGGCGGCGGCGAGGGCGCCGACCGAGCCGTCCCCGGCGAGCGCCCCGTGTTCGCCGCTGACGACGACGTCGGCGGTGCCGCTCCCCTCCAGGCCCACGACCGGCGTGCCGCAGGCGAGGGCCTCCACCGTCACCATGCCGAAGTCCTCGACGTTGGGCACCAGCAGAAGCGCCGCCGACCGGTACTCGTCGCGCAGCCGCTCGCGGGTGACGCGCCCCAGGAAGCGCACGCTCCCCGTCGCCTGCCACGCGAGCGAACGGCGCATCGGCCCCTCGCCGATGATGTGCAACGGCATACCGAGCTGTTTCGCGACCGCGATGCCGACCTCCACCCTCTTGTACGGAACCAGCGCCGCCACCATCAGGAGATGGGGACCGTGCTCGCCGCCGGGGGTGAAGAAGTCGACGTCCACCGGCGGCGGGATCACCTCGGCGTCGCGACGCCAGTAGCGCTCGATGCGGCGCGCGACGAGGCGCGAGTTGGCGACGAAGTGGTCCACGCGGGCGGCCGAAACCACGTCCCAAGTGCGCAGGTGCTCGAGCTCGCGCCGCAGCAGCGGCCGCAACGGGGCGGCGAAACGCCGCACGTAGTCGTCGCTCTGGTCCCACAGGTAGCGCATCGGGGTGTGGCAGTAGCAGACGTGAACCGCCCCCGGCGGCGGGATGACGCCCTTGGCCACGCAGTGGCTCGAGGAGACGATCAGGTCGTAGCCCCCGAGCTGGAACGCCGCGACCGCCTGCGGCATCCACGGCAGCAGCGGCCGGTACACCCTGCCGCCCAGGGAGAGCCGCTGCAAGCCGGAGGTGTGGATCGGGTGCGACGCGACCTCCCCCGTCACCGCGCCGTCGCGATGGAACAGGGTGTAGATCGGGGCGCCGGGGAAGAAGCTGGCGATCTCCGCCAGCACCCCCTCGCCGCCACGCATCCCGGTGAGCCAATCGTGGACCAGCGCCACCCGCATCACGACTCCTCCCGAACCGAACGGTACACCGCCAACGTCGCCTCGGCCGCGCGCCGCCATCCGAACATCTGCGCCTGGGCGCGGCCGCGCTCGCGCAGCTCGGCCCGCAGCTCGGCCTGTTCGAGCACGCGCCGCACCGCGGCGGCCAGCTCGACCACATCCCGCGGGTTCACTCGCAGCACCGCGTCCCCCGCGACCTCGCGCACCGCCGCGATGTCGCCCGCGACCACCGGCACGCCGCACGCCATCGCCTCCAGCACCGGCAGCCCGAACCCCTCGTAGAGGGTCGGGTACACGAACACGGCGGCGCCGCGGAACAACGCCGCCAGCTCGCCGCGCTCCACCTGGCCCAGGCAGCGGACGCGGTCGGCGAGGCCCATCGCGGCTGCGCGCTTCGCCAGCTCGCCGCCGGGGGGAAAACCGCCGGCCATGACGAGCGGCGGCACCGCGACGCGCCCCCGATGGGCCAGGATCTGGTAGGCCTTGAGCAGCCCCTCGGCGTTCTTGTGCGGTTTGTGGTTGCCGACGTGCAGCACGTACGGCGGCACGACGCCGAGGCGGCGGCGCAACGCATCGTCGCGCTGCGGCTCGCCTGGGGCGAGGAACTCGGCGTGGACGCCGTGCGGGATCACCCGCATGCGCTCCTCGCTCGCCCCGAATAGCCGCTTGAGGTCGTCGGCCGTGGTCCGCGAAACCGCGACGATCCTCCGCGCCCGCCTCACCGCCGCACGGATCGAGAGGCGGGCGTAGGCGAACCCAAGCGAGTTGGGGAGGAACTCGGGAAAGAGCACGTGAATGATGTCGTGGATCGTGACCACCATCCGCCGCGGGAGCAGCCAGGGCAGCACGTAGTGCGGCACGTGCAGCAGCCCGATCCGGGCGCGGATCGCGGCGGTCACGACGACGGCTTGCTCCTTCAACGTGTACCCGGCCGCGTCGACCTCGACGAGGCGCCAGCTCTCGGGCAGGTCGGGGAGCAGGTGGCGGTGCTCGGGGCCGACGAACACGACGATCCCGCCGGGGGGGTCGATGCGGGCGAACTCGCTCAGGAGTCCCTGCAGGTACGATCCGATCCCGTAATCCGCGAGCTTGCGGGCGTCAATGCCGAGCCGGCGCATCGCCTGGCATTCTAAGCTGGCCCGCCGTGCTTTGCCCACGGCCGATCCCTTCGAGAAGATCTCTCCACGCGGCGAGCGGACCCTCCCAGGTCAGCTCCGCGCCGCGTCGCCGCGCCGCGGCGCGCAGCGCGCGCTGCGCCTCCGGGTCGAGGGCGGCCGCCGCCGCGGCGGCAAGCGCGGCCGCATCCCCGCGCGCGACGTGCCGTGCGGCGCCCGCCGCCACCTCCACGAGGGCAGGCGCGTCGGACGCGATACAGGCGGCGCCGCACGCCAGCGCCTCGGCGAGCGGCAGGCCGAAGCCCTCCTCCTCGGAAACCAGCGTGACGAGGTCGGCGTGGCGGAGCAGGGCCCGGGCGTCGTCCCGGTTCACGTAACCCGGACGGTGGATACGCGATGGATCGGGATGCCGTTCCAGCGCCGCAGCGAGCCACCCGCGGCCCCAACCGCGCCCGCCTGCGAGCACGAGGTCGGGGGCGTCGGGGCGGCGAGCGAGCAGCAGCGCGTGTGCCGCCAGCAGGGTCGCGATCCCCTTGCGGGGCTCGAGCGTGCCGAGCTGCACGATGAACGGGCGGCCGCCCGTGAAGCGACGGCGCGTCTCACCCCCGTCCTCGCCGTCGCCGGCAGGGGAGAAGAACGGGTCCACTCCGGCGCCGATCACGCGGGCGCGCCGCGCCGCCCCCGGCTGGATGCGCGACACGGCCTCGCGGGTGGCCTCCGACAAGCACACGAGGGTCTGGGTCGACGCCAGCGACTCCTCGATGTAGGCGTTGAAGCACATCCGGTTGGCGAGCGTGTGGGCGCGCGGCCGCGTGCGGGGGGTGAGGTCGTGCACCATCAGGACGTCCGGGACACTCAGGCGCCGCGGCCGCACTCCGAGGGACCCCACGAACACGTCGGCGCGACCGGCGACGGAGGGACCCGCCACGGTTTGCAGCCAGAGCGTGCCGGGCAACGGCACCGGCGGCGCGAGGACGGTCAACCGCCCGCCGAGATCCCCGACCCCGAGGTCGTCCACCCGCCGCGGCAGGCACAACACGAAGCTCCACCCGGTCGCGGCCGCGAGGCCGCGCAAGAGGCCATCGAGCCACACCCCGACGCCGGTGCGGGCACCGATCAACGGGCGGGCGTCAAACGCGATACGCATCCGCCGACCTCCCGGGCATCCCCGCGGCCCGCCGCAGCACCGCCGCGGTCGCCGCCGCCGCTTCCTCCCACCTGAAACGCGCCGCCCGCGTGCGCCCTTCGGCCGCCAGTCGCGCGGCCAGCGCGCCGTCGGCGGCCAGGCGCACGATCGCGGCCGCGATCTCGCCGGGATCCGCCGGATCGACGTAGAGCGCGGCGTCCCCGGCCACCTCCGGCAGCGACGACACGCCCGAGACGATGACCGGGATGCCGCACGCCATCGCCTCCAGCACCGGCAGGCCGAACCCCTCGAGCAGCGACGGGAACACCAGCGCTTCGGCGCGCCGCATCACCGCCGCCAGCGCCGGCCGCTCGAGGTAGTCGAGGTGCCGGATCCGGTCGCGCACGGGCGAGCGGGCGAGCGCCGCCTGCGCCGCATCGGTTCGCCACCCCCAGCGTCCGACCAGGATCAACCCGCCCGGGTACCCGCCGGTCACCGCCCGGGCGAACGCGTCGAGCAGGGCGACGACGTTCTTGCGCGGCTCGAGCGTGGAAACGAAGAGCAGGTAGCGCGGGGGCAACCCGGCCAGCGGCGCTCCACCGGCCGCGGCGAACCCCGGGTCGACTCCTTCGTGGATCACGTGGACGCGGCGCGGGTTGACGCCGGCCAACTCCTCGAGGTCGCGCGCCGTGGCGCCGGAGACCGCGATCAGCGCGTCGGCGCCGAAGAGCGCGCCCGGGAGGTGGCGGCGGAGGTTGTCCAGTGTCTCCCGCTGCACCGTTTCCGGCAGGCGGAGGAAGGCGAGGTCGTGGACCGTCGGCACGAGCGCGCGCACCGCGGCGAGGTGCCGTCTCGGCACGAAGAAGTTCGGCGCGAAGAAGACGTCGTTGCCGTCGAGGAAGAGCAGCAGCGGTTCGACGGTCGCGCGCAGGAAGGCGAGCGTGGCGCGGATCGGGAGCAGAAAGCCGTGCGGGAGATGGTGAACCCGAAAGCGGGTGCGCAGCGCCGTCGGCACCGGCCCCGCCGCGGGCTCCTCCGGCGCGGCGAACGTGTGCGCGTACAAGCGCAGCTCGATCGCGGGGTCGGCCTCGGGGAGCCTCGCCAGGAGGTTCCACTCGTACCACCCGACGCCGCTCATCCGCTCGAAGAACGGGAAGATGTCCACCCCGACCGCCAGCGTCTCCTCGCCGAGGACGGCGCTGCGGTACCGCCGCCGCACGCGCGCCGCCAGGGTGCCGAGGATGTCGCGCAGCAGGTGGCCGAAGAACGTCAGGGTGACCCGGAGACCGCGTGCCATCGCGGGGAAGGGTACACTACGGTACCGGACCATGCGGCGGATCGCCGTCCTTCTCGCTCTGGCCGCCCTCGGCGGCGTCGTCGCCTCGCTCGCATGGCGGTGGTGGACCGCGCCGCCGCGCGCCCGCGCCGCGACGCTGGCCGCGGCCGCCGCGGCCGTCCCGGCCCAGGCCGACGGCCTCGTGGCGATCGCCGAGCCGGACCGGGCGCTGCGCTGGCTCGTCCGCCGGCCGCAGGCGCTCGGGCTGCTGGCGCTGGCGGCGCCCGACGCACATGCGGCGCTGCCGCGGATGCGCGCCATCCTCGCCGCCCTCGCCCGCGACGCGCGCGGACCGCTGACGCTGTGGTGGCGCGGTCCGGACGTGGCGGTTGCGGCCTCCGTGGACCCGGCCGCGGGGCGCTCGCTCGCCGAGCTGGCGGCGATTGAGGGCGTCCCGCTCCGCAGCACCCCGGACGGCGGCGGCGTCACGATCGCGGCGGCATCCGCGGCGGCGCTGCTCGACGGCGGCCCAGGCACCGGGCCGGAGGACGGCCCGCGCCGAGAGCTCGCCGCCCTGGCCCGTCACGGCACGCGCTGGTGGCAGCTGGAGGCGGGGCGCGACCGGCTCGAGCTCGTCTCGGGCGTTCCCCCCGAGTTGCCCCGGGCGACGGGACCGAGCGTACTGACGACGTCCGACCTGGCGGCGCTGGCGGCCATGGCCGGGTCCGGCGCCGGCCTGCCGCACGCCGCCGCGCGCCTCGCGGTCGCCGGCCACGACTGGGCGCTTGGCCTCCCGGCGACCGTGCCGTCGGCGCAGCTGCAGAGGATCCTGAGCCTCGGCGGCGACACCGCTGCGGACGCCGGGGCGCATCACTGGCGCGGCCTCCTGGGCGATCTCTGGTCGGCCCCTCCTCCGGGCTTCGCGGTCGCGTCAAGCCCCGAGATGCTGGCCGCGGTCGCCGGGGCGCCTCCCGCGGGCGAGGCCGGGGCGGTGCGCGGCGCCGATCTCGCCGCCGCCTGCGAGCGGGCCGCCGACGCGCTCGAGCGGGTTCCCTGGCTCGCGTCGCGCGCCGCCGCGCTGCGCCGCGCCGCGCCGCTGGCGGCCGGGGTCCGCCTCGCCCGTTGGCGCGTCACGCCCGCCGGAGGGCGGATCGTCCTCGAGTGGTAGCATTCACGCGATGACCCTCGCGGGGACGCGGTTGCACGCCGGAGTCGCCGTCGTCGAGCTGACCAGGCCCGACGCCGGCAACGCGCTCTCCAACGCCCTGGTGGACGAGCTGACGCGCGCGGTCGCGGCGCCCGGCGAGGGCGCGCGGGCCCTGGTCCTCACCGGCGCCGGGCGGCACTTCTGCGCCGGCGCCGACCTCGCCGAGCTCGCGGACGGCGCCGACGCGAGCGAGGAGGAGCGCGTCGGCGACGCGATGCGCCTCGGCGCCCTCTACGCCGGGCTGCTGCGCTGCCCGCTTCTGACCGTGGCGGCGGTCCACGGCGCCGCGTTCGGGGGCGGCGCCGGCCTCGCCGCCTGTTGCGACCTGGTGATCGCCGGCCCCGGCGCGCGCTTCCAGTTCTCCGAGGCTCGGCTCGGGTTCGTTCCGGCGCTCATCTCGGCGTTCCTGTCGCGCCGGGTGTCACCCGCGCTCCTCGCGCGGCTCTACCTCGATCCGCAACCGCTCGGCCCGGAGGCCGCCCTCGAGGTCGGGCTCGCGGACGAGATCGCCGACGACCCGGCCGCCGCCGCCACACGCCGCGCCCGCGAGGTCGCCCGCAAGGTCGCCCCGAGCGCCGTCGCCGAGACCAAGCGCCTGCTCCTCGATCTCACGCTGCCCGATCTCGACGCGCGCCTCGCCGCCGCCGCGCGCTGCAACGCGCGCCAGCGCGCGCACCCCGAGTGCCGGCAGGGTCTGGCGGCGTTCCTCGCGACGAAGACGTTCCCCCAGTGGACGGCGTAGGATCAGCCGGCGGCGGACAACGGCGCGACCGCGACCGGCCGGTAGAGGGTGTCGCGCTCGACGGGCACGCGCTGCGCCTCGCGGATCAGGTGCTCGAGGTCGGCGCGGGCCATCCCCGCCCCCGCCTCGCCGCCGGCCGCCAGCGTGATGCGCTCGTCCACCACCGTGCCGTCGAGGTCGTCGGCGCCGAAGTGGAGCGCGACCTGCGCCGCCTTGGCCCCGAGCATGATCCAGTACGCCTTGACGTGCGGGATGTTGTCGAGCATCAGGCGGGCGAGCGCCACGGTCTGCAGGTCGAGCCGACCGGTGCTCGGGGCGACGTGGGCGAGGCGGGTGTTGGCCGGGTGGAAGGCGAGCGGGATGAAGCACTGGAACCCGCCCGTCTCGTCCTGGAGCTCGCGCAGTCTGACGAGATGGTCGACCCGCTCCTCGGCGGTCTCGATGTGACCGTACAGCATCGTGCAGTTGGACTTGACGCCGAGTGAGTGCACCTCGCGCGCGATCTCGAGCCAGCGCTCGCCCGAGGTCTTGTGATCGCAGATCACGGCGCGGACGCGCTCGGCGAAGATCTCGGCGCCGCCGCCGGGGCAGGAACCGAGGCCCGCCGCCACCAGACGCCGCACCACGTCCTCGACCGGCAGCTTCGCGCGCTGGGCGAGGAAGTCGATCTCCACCATGGTGAGCGCCTTGAGGTGCACCCAGGGGAAGCGCGCCGAGAGCGCCGCGAACAGCGCCTCGTAGTACTCGACGCCGAGCTTGGGGTGCAGGCCGCCGACGATGTGCAGCTCGGTGACGTCCTCGGTGACGTCGCGAGCGGCCACCTCGACCGCCTGCTCCACCGTGTAGGTCCACCCTCGGCTGCCGCCGTACTTCTCGGCGAACGCGCACAGAGCGCACGAGGCGACGCAGACGTTGGTGGGGTTCAGGTGGCGGTTGACGTTGAAGTACGTCGCGTCGCCGTGCAGCCGCTCGCGGACGAGGTTGGCGAGGCGTCCGACGCCGAGCAGGTCGGAGGTGGTTGCGACGAGCGTCCCGTCCGCGAACGACAGGCGTTCGCCGGCGGCGACCTTCTCGGCCACCCGTTCGAGTCCCCTGTCGAGGAACGGACCCAGCCCCCCCGCGTCCACGGCGGCAACTCTAACACGAAGACAGGTCACTGCGACAGAGTCCGGCGCGCGACTGAATTCTCGCCTCCCGACCCCTGACCCCGGGGTGGTAGCATCGAATCAATGACTGGTTGCCGCCGGACCGGACGCGGCTTCACCCCGACCGGCCGCCTGAGCGCGGAGGATTGATCTTGGGGGCCGGGGCCGGCCGACACGCCGGCACGGACGGCGATCACGGCCGGGAGCGCAGGCGGGCGACGGCGGCGGTCGCCCTGCTCGGCCTCATCGTGGTGGCCCAGAGTTCATACCGCGCCGTCCACCAGTCGATCGCCCACGACGAGGCGTGCACCTACAACTGGTTCATCGCCTCGCCGGCCAACGTGTTCAACTACGACCCCAACAACCACGTCCTCGCGACCTACCTGGAGATGGCGTGCGTCGCGGCGCTCGGGGCGAGCGAGCTGACCCTGCGGCTCCCGACGCTCCTCGCGACGCTCCTCTACGTTGGCGCCGTCGTGCTGCTCGTGCGCATCGCGGTGCCATCGCCGGCATGGGCCGTCGCGACCGGCGCTCTCCTGCTCCTCAACCCGCTGGTGCTCGACTATCTCGTGCAGGCGCGCGGGTATGGCCTCGCGCTCGCGTTCCTCCTCTGGGGGGTGGACCTCACGCTGCTGGCCCTGCTCGCGCGGCGTGGGGACGCGGTGGCCACCAGAAGGTGGTGGCTCCTGGCGTCTCTGGCCCTCGGCCTGTGCGTCGCCAGTTCGCTCGCGTTCCTGATCGTCGCCGGCTGTTTCGCGGCCGTCGTCGCCACGGTGTGGTGGGCAAGGGGGGCCCGTACCTTGGCCGGGGGCGACCGCCCGGACGTTCCGGTCTGGGTGCCCGCGCCGGCCGCCGCTGTGCTGCTCATCACCTACCTCCCGCTCGTCGTGAAGGTGCTGGTCAGCCACGCCGCAGCGCGGTGGGAGCCGCTCGCCCGCCGCCTTGCCTCGGCGGGCGCGCTCGCTCCGACGCCGCCGTTCCCCGGCGCGCTCCCCCTGCCCGCCCCGTGGCTGGTGATCGCCGTGAGCGCGCCGGTCGTGGCGCTGGCGTGCGCCGGGCTCGTCGCGGTCGCACGGCGCGCCGCGCGTGGCCGCGATGCCGTCCGCCAGCCGGCCGGCCGACGCGCGCGCCACCGTCGCAGCCGGATCCTGACGTGGCTCACGCTTGCCGCGGCCCTCGCCGTCGCGGTCGCGGCGGTCCCGGTCGCCTCGCGCATGGCGCGGCGCTACATGTACGTCGGGAGTGGAACCGCCGCTGAGACCGTCGAGACTTGGTTCGAGGCGAGCCTCGCGCGCGACCTCAGCAGCTCGCAGGAGCCGTTCCTTCCGCCGACCCGCTGGCCGGCCAGCGTCGGGGTCGTGCTCGTGGTGAGCGCGGCGGCGGTCCTCGGCCTGCTCCTGCTCGCCGCGCTTCGCCTCCTCCTTGAGATGAGGCAGGCGGGCCGGGACGGCTTGGCTGCCCCGCGTCTCGCGGCGCTGCTGGTCGCGGGAACGGTCTCCGCCGCGGCGGCCGCGTACCTGGCCGCGCACCTCGTCGTCGGGCTGCACTACCCCCCACCACGCGCGGCGGTGTACGTGCCGCCGCTGACGAGCGCAGCCCTCGCACTTGTGCTTTACAGCTGGCGGGGGCGCCCACGCGCGATCACAGTCCTGGCCGCGGCCGTGGCGCTCGCCCTCGCCGCCAGGTACGTGCAGCAGTGGCGGCCGGACCGCTTCTGGGGCGACACCCTCGACGCCAACGCCCGGACCGTCTTCGAGCGGATCTCGGCGCTCGCCGCCGGCCGGGGCGGGCCTCCGGTGCGCGTGGGGGGGCTGTGGGTGTTCGAGCCGTCGCTGAATTTCTACCGACAGACGCGCGGCGCGTCGTGGATGGCGCCGTACCTTCGCGTCTCCAACCCGAACCCCGACGGGTACGACTACTTCGTCGGTGACGGTGCCCGGGCCGCGGCCCTGGAACGACGCGGGTGGGTGGTGGTGTACCGGGACCCGGTCGCCGGCGTAAGGGTGATGGCGAGGACGTCGCCGGGATGACGCCGGAGGGGGACGAGCGCCCGCCGCTGCCCGTGGGTGGCCGGCCCTCTTGCGGCGATCGTGGCCCTGGCTTTTATGGCACGGTACCTCAAGCAGTGGAGCCTGGAGGAGCGGCGCGACCGCTCCCGCGCGGTTGGTGGCCAAGCGCGGCGGTCGTCACCGAGGCGCGTCGGGCGTCAGGCAGCCCCGGGCGACGATACCGCTCCTCACGGTGCGGGCAACGTTTCCCTAGAATGGTTTGATGCACCGCGCGCAAAAGCTCGCCGCTCTCGCTGCCGGGCTCTTGTGCCTGGCGATGGGCGTCCACGACGCTTGCCGCCAGCCGGGTGCCGCCGAGCGCAGACTGATGTTCGCCGCGGTGCTGCGGCCGCTGGCGGCGCTGCCCCTGCCCGCCGGAACCGTCGTCGCGTTGGTCGTCCCGCCGGCGATCGTGGCAGGAGGCGGAGAGGGACGGCCCGTGTTCTACGAAGCCGTCTGGCGCCGCCCCGACCTCCTCTGGTCGTCGGCCCCGGAGGTCGACCGGGTCGAGACGTGCCGCTACGCGGTCGTGGTCGGCCCGTTCCCGGCAGCCGCGCCGTGGCGCCAAATCTGGCGCAGCGGCCGGCTCACGCTCCTCGAAAGGCCGCCGTCGTGAGCGCCTGGTTGGCCGTGCTGCCGGTATTGCTCCTCGGTTGGGTGCTGAACCGGCTCGCCGCCCGGGGCGGCGGGCCCGGCACCATCGCCGGGGTGGTGGTCTGGGGCGCCCTCGCCCAGGTGACATGGATGACCGCCCTCGACCTCGCCGGCATCCGCTGGTCGCCGCCGCTCCTGTTCGTTCCCGCTGTGGCGGTCGCCGTCGCCGCGGCGCTCGCGGCGCGCCGCGGCCCCCGCCATACCGCCGATTCGGTGCGGGCGGCGTTCGCATCCCGGGAGTGGCGCTGGGGCGCAGCGGCGGCGGTTGCCGCGCTCGCGCACGCCGTCGTGATCGCGGCCACGCCGGCGTTCGGCTGGGATTTCCGCTACGTCTGGGGGCTCAAGGCCCACGCGTTCGCGCTGGCCGGGGGCCACGACCTGGCGTGGCTGTCGTGGCCGCCGTACGCGTTCGCCCACCCCACCTACCCCCCGCTGTGGAGCGACCTGCTGGCCGCCGGTGCGACCATGGGCGCCACCGTTGCGGCGACGGCCGCCGCATGGCAGGCCGTGGTCGCCGTGACTCTCGCCGCCGGCTGCTGGGCGTGCAGCCGGGGCGCCGCCGCGCCCGCCCGCGCGCTCGCGGCCGCGGTCGGCGCGTGGAGTCCCGTCGTGTTCTGGCCGAGGTACTCAGGCTACGCAGAAGCGCTCCTTGCGCTGCTCGTCGTCGCGGCGTTCTGCGGCCTCGACCGGGTCGCGGGCGGCGAGACGGACGCGATGCCGACGCTTGTCGCATCGGTCGCCGCGCTGGCACTCGTGAAGGACGAGGGGGCCGCCCTCGCGCTCGGCGTGGCGCTGGCCACGGTCCGATTGGTCGGCTTGCGGCGCGCCGTCCCGGTCGTGTGCGGGTTCGTCGTGCCGTTTGCGAGTTGGCACCTCTTCCTCCTGCACGCCGGAGTCCGGCAGAGGGCGTATCTCCTGTCCCTCCCGCTCGCGCTCCGGCACCTCGTCGACCTCCCCGCGTCGCTTGTGGCCGCCGTCAAGCCGAAGTTCGCGCTCGTGGCCCTCGCCGGGGCGTTGGCGGCTCCCGGCCTCCGCGGCCCCCGCCTGCGCGGGGTCCGTCTGGCGCTGGCGGTGTGGGGTCTCGCCGTCGCCGGCGCCTACCTGACCACCACGGCCGACCTCACTTGGCACCTCTTCACGTCCCTCGATCGGGTGCTTGCCGCACCGCTGCCGGCCATTGTCGCGTTCGGCCTGCGCGCCGGCTGGCCGGCGCAGGCGACCGGTTTCGGACCGTCCGAGGGGTCGTCCGGGCCCGGCTTCGCGCTTGACACCACGGGCGACGGCCTCTAGCATGACGCTCCCCGGAACCGCGAGGTCCGCGGGAGGTTAGCTCAGCGGTAGAGCACCTGCCTTACACGCAGGGGGTCGCGGGTTCAAACCCCACACCTCCCACCACTCGCCGGGCTGATCGGCAACACGATGCGGGGTGGTAGTTCAGTTGGTTAGAACGCCGGCCTGTCACGCCGGAGGTCGCGAGTTCGAGTCTCGTCCACCCCGCCACTTCCTCTGACCTTCCAAGCTTGGGACGCGACTCGGTCGTGCCCCACCCTCCCAACCGCACGGTCGTGTCTCGTCCACCCCGCCACTTCCTCTGACCTTCCAAGCTTGGGACGCGACTCGGTCGTGCCCCACCC
>SCRJ01000148.1 GCA_004298115.1 Acidobacteriota bacterium | reverse complement strand
AGAAACCCCTCGAGCGCGGTGTTGCCCTGCGTGTACTCCACCACCTTCGTGCGGACCTCCGCGCTGGCCACGGAAGCTCCAAGCGCCAGCATCATCACCATCGTCAGCGTGCGCATGCGCCGTCCCCTTCCCGTTTCGCACGGTTCAAGGTCCGCACGCGCAACGGTATTCCCCGTCAACGCGAGTTCGGGTTCGCCGCTGCAGCAACCGGCGAGCCGATGATCACCAGGCGGCGGCTTCCGGGCGGACCACCGGCCACGGACCACGACTCCACACCGCCCTGCCGTCAGTCGTACCCCTGCTCGGCCATGGCCGCGACGACGGCGGTCTCGAGCCGCCCGCCGAGGCCCCCGCCGGCGTCGGGCGCCTCATCGGACCACTCGGCGACCGCCGCCTCGAGCGCGGTCCGCGGCGTCGTCGCCACCGTTCGCGGCAGCCACTCCTGACGCAGGCGCGCCTGCCAGTCGAGACCGGCGTCCGCGGCCGCGCGGGCGAGTAGCACCAGCTCTCCGACGGGATCGGGCGATGGCATACGCACCTCCTCGACTCGAGTGTACCCCCGGTCGGGCCGCGCGCCCCTTCCCCGCTGCGGCATCAACCCGCGCGGTGCCAGACGGTGCCGTGCGGTGTGTCCTCGAGGACGATGCCGCGGGCCGTCAACTCGCCGCGGATCGCGTCGGCGCGGGCGAAGTCGCGCACCTTCCGCGCCGCGTTGCGCTCGCCGATCAGCTCCTCGACCTCGGCGTCCGCGGTCCCGGCCGCGACGGCTTTCGGCACGATGCCGAGCACGCCGTCGACCCGCGCGAACGCCGCCTCCACGCGGCGGCGCACACCGTCCGCGATTCCACCCGCGTCGAGCGCCTGGTTGACCTTGGTGAGCAACGTGTGGACCGCGGCCAGCGCCCGCGCGGTGTTGAGGTCGTCGGCGAGGCCGCCGTCGAACTCCGCGAGGAACTCGTCGACCGCCCGGGCGGGCAGACTTCCCTCGCCGTCGGCCGGCGGCGTGTGGGCGAGGCGGCGGAGCGTGTTGCCGATGCGCTCGACCCCGGCGGCCGCGGCGTGCAGCCCGTCGAAGGTGAAGTTGAGCTTCTGCCGGTACGGCACCGAGACGAGCAGGTAGCGGATCGCGAGCGGGTCGTACCCCTTCTCCAGCAGGTCGCGCAAGGTAAAGAAGTTCCCCGCCGATTTCGCCATCTTCTGCCCCTCGACGACGAGGTGCTCGGCGTGCAGCCAGGTGCGGACGAACGGCTTGCCGGTGGCGCCCTCGCTCTGGGCGATCTCGTTCTCGTGGTGGGGAAAGATGTTGTCGACGGCGCCGGTGTGGATGTCGAAGCTCTCGCCGAGGAGCGCCATCCCCATCGCGGAGCACTCCAAATGCCAGCCGGGCCGCCCGCTGCCGAGCGCCGTCGCCCACGCCGGCTCGCCGGGCTTGGCGGCCTTCCAGAGGACGAAGTCGCGCACGTCCTCCTTCTCGTACTCGTCGGCGTCGACACGGGCCCCGGCCTTGACCTCGTCGAGGTCGAATCCGGAGAGCTTCCCGTAGTCGGGGAACGTCGCGATGCGGAAGTAGGTCGAGCCGTCCTGCACGTACGTGTGCCCCCGCGCCGTAAGCCTCTGCACGAGCGCGACCTGCTGCGGGATGAAGTCCGTGGCGCGCGGGTAGTGCTCGGCGCGCTGGATGCCGAGCGCATCGATGTCGGCGAAGAACGCCTCGACGTACCGGTCGGTGAACTCGCGCAAGGTGACGCCCTCGGCGGCGGCGCCCTTGATCGTCTTGTCGTCGATGTCGGTCAGGTTCATGACCTGGGTGACACGGTACCCGAACGCCGCGAGCGTGCGCCGCAGCACGTCCTCGAACAGGAAGGTGCGCAGGTTGCCGATGTGGACGAAGTTGTAGACCGTCGGCCCGCAGGTGTACATCCGAACGTGGCCGGGCTCCGCCGGATGGAAGAGCTCGACCCTGCGGCTCAACGTGTTGAAAAAGCGGATCTCGCGCGGCATCGCGCCTCCAGGCCGTGATTGTACGATGCGGCCCCAGCCGGGCCCGCCACCCGGCGGCGGCCGACCTAGCGTTGCGGCGGCGTCTCGACAATCACGACAACGTGGGCCGAGCCGAGGGCGAAGGCCTGCTCGACCCGGCCCTTGACGCGCACGTTCTCTCCCTCTTTGGGCAGCGCGCTCTGCGTCACCACCGCGATCTCGCCGGTCCCGTCATCCACCTGGTAGTACTTCACCACCAGGAGGTTGTGCGTGCCGGTCACCTTCCCGGCGACGGTGACGGTGCGGCCGTCCCACTGCCCCGGCGCCTTCTGGATGTCGCCGATCTTGGTCGCGAACAGGGCGGCGCACCCCCACGCCAGGGCCGCGCCCAACAGCAGCGCCTGCCCCGCGGTGCGGGAACGCGAACGAACTCGCTCGATCCTCATCTGCACCTCCCGTGGCTGCGCCCCAAGTCTAGCGCAGGCGTGCGGCGCTACCAGGGGAGCTGCGACGGATCCTTCGGCAGCTGCGCCAGCAGCACCTCGACGGCCCGGCTGAGCTGTGCGTCCTTCGCCCCCGCCAGGTCGTCCGCCGGCGGCCGCTCGACGACGACGTCGGGCACGCAGCCGTGGTTCTCCTCGTCGATGTTGGAGCCCGCCACGAACCACGCCCGCATCGGCAGGCGGACGAACGACCCGTCGGCGAGGCGCGCGCCCCCGGTGGACATCACCGCCCCGAACGTCTGCATGCCGACGACCGGCCCGCGGCCGAGCGTCTTGAACGCCCACGAGAAGATCTCGGCGTTCGAGTAGCTCGCCTCGTCGCACAGCGCGGCCGCCGGACGCGTCCACGCCGGCAGCGGCAGCCGCTCCGCCGTCGGGTACGCCTTGACCGTGGGGTCGCCGTCGCGCGGCAGCGTCCACGCGTGCCGCCTCACCGACAGAATCGCCATCAGGTAGTCCGTGGTCCAGCCGCCGCCGTTGTTGCGCACGTCGATGAGCAACCCCTGCTTGCCGTTCGCCGCCGCGTACAGGTCGCGCTCGAACTCCTCGAGCGACGGCTCGTTCATCCCCTGGATGTGGATGTAGCCGAGCTTGCCGCCCGAGAGGCGCTCCGCGATCGCGCGGCGCTGCTTGACCCACGTCCGGTAGCGCGCCTGTTTCCCCTCGTCGAGGCCGACCGCCGTGACGGTCACGTCGCGCGCCCCGCTCTCGCCCGCAACCCGCAGGCGCACCCGCTGCCCCTGCGTCTCCGCGAGCTCGGCGAAGAAGTTGACGCGCGGGCCGATCGCCGCGCCGTTGACCGCCGTGATGCGCTCCCCCGGCTTCAGGTCCACGTCCACCCGCGCCGCCGGCGTGTCGGCGAGCACCTCGGTGATCAGGACGCCGTTCCCGTCGCCCGCCGGCTCCACCTCCACCCCCAGCTCCCCCGTCCTCGCCCGGTGAACGCCGGCCGGCGGGCGGAACCCCATGTGGGACGCGTTGAGCTCGCCGAGCATCATGTTGACGGCGTCGTCGAAGTCGCGGCGCGCCACCGCGGCCAGCGCCAGCGGCCGGTAGCGGTCGTGGAGCGCCGCCCAGTCGTGGCCGTGGAAGTGCGGGTCGGCGAACCAGCGGTCCAGCTCCCGCCACGCCTCGTCGAACACCTGCGCCCGCATCGCCGCCCGGTCGGTGACGACCCGCGCCGAGAACGGCACCGGGTCGCCCGACTTTCCCTCCAGCTGCACGGCGCCCACGGTGCCCTTGGCGGTGCGGTAGAAGACCGTCTTGCCGTCGCGCGAGAACTCGACCTGGCTGGGGCCTGCCCCGCTCGTGGTCAGGCGCGCCAGCTCTTTCCCGTCCCACCGCACCTTGTAGAGGTCGCTCTCACCCTCCAACGCCGCGACGAACGCCACGGTCTTGCCGTCCGGGGCGACGGCGGACTCGCCCACGTCGCCGGGCACCTCGGTCACGGGCCGTACGCGCTCGGCGATGCCGTCGAACTCGATGGCCACCGGCTGCGGCGCCGGCTTCGCGCCGGGCGTCTCGGGCGTCTCACGCCTGTCCGCCCGCGCCTCGGCGCCGACGGCACCTGCGCGCGCGGCCGGCTTCTTCGTCGCCTCGTCCTCGAACAGCTCGAGCCACTCCTCGCGGGTGCGCTCGTCGTCCCCTCTCGTCAGGTACGCCGCCCAGAGCCCGACCCGGTTGGCGTGGCGCTTGGACAGCCAGTACAACCGCCGGCCGTCCGGCGACCACACCGGTCGGGTGTCCTGCCCCGGGTGCTGCGACACGTCGACGGCGTCGCCGCCGGCCGCCGGCACGATCCAGACCTCCTCGTTGAACGCCTGGTCCTCGCGCGAGAACGCGATCCACCTCGAGTCCGGCGACCAGGAGAACTCGATCCGCCCCCAGTGCCGGAACAGCACCAAGGGGTCCGATCCGTCGGCCTTGGCGACCACCAGGTCGCCCTTGCCCCGCACGTAAGCGAGCGATCTGCCGTCCGGGGAGAACGCCGGCTGTTGTTCGTCCTCCGGTGAGGCGGTCAACCGCCGCTCGGTGAAGCCCGCGGCGCGGTAGAACTTCCCGTCGTCGCGGTCCGCCGGCCGTGCGGTGAACAGGTCGAGCTGGCCGTCGCGGTCGGACGCGTAGACGAGCTCCTTTCCGTCCGGGCTCCACGCCACATCGCGCTCCCGCGCGGTGGTTTCGGTCACCCGCGCCGTCGGCGGCGCCGTAACCGAGGTCAGCTCCTTGGTGCGTCGCGCGACGACGAAGATGTCGCCGCGCACCACCAGCGCGACCTGGCTGCCGTCCGGGGAGGCCGCCACCTGCTCGGCCCCGTCGTGCACGTCCGCGCGCGAGACCGCCGGTTCGAGCGCGTCGGCGGGCACCTCGAACGCGAGCCGGCGCGGCGCGGCCGAGCCGTCCGTCGCGACGGTCCACACCGCGTCCCACAGCTCGTAGGCCGCGAGGCGGCCGTCGGCCGAGGTGCGGGGGGCGCGCACGTCGGCGCCCTCGTGATGCGTGAGCTGCACGACCTTGCGCGTCGCCAGGTCGAGGCGGAAGAGGTTGCGATCCTCGCCGCCGTTGTCGCTGCGGTACACCAGCGCCCCGTCGCCGGCCCACGCCACGCCGTCCTCGTCCCACGGCGTCGAGGTCAGCCGCTCGATTCGGCCGGTGGCGATCTCGTACAGCCACAGCTCGCGGTTGGCCGCCCCGCGGTAGTGGCGGCGGTCGGCCGGCGTGCCGCCGCGCACCAGCGCGAGGTAGCGCCCGTCGGGCGACGGCGCCGCCTCCAGCGCGAGGATCCGGCACGCCAACCGCTCGGTCCCGCCCCCCGCCGGGACCCGGTACACCGCCGGCATCCGGCTCCACGCCTCGTGCCGGCGCGAGGTGAACACCACGTCGTCGCCGAGCACCCCCTGGGCGGCGTCGGGCGCCTCGTGGAACGTCAGCCGCCGCGGGGCGCCGCCGCCCAGGTCGGCGACGAAGACGTCGTCGGAGCCGTCGCGGTCCGAGCTGAACGCCAGCCGCGTCCCGTCCGGGAACCACACCGGGCGAAAGTCGTAGCCGGGGTTGGCGGTAATGCGCTGTGCGGCGCCGCCCGCGACCGGCGCGACCCAGAGGTCGCCCTGCCAGGAGAACGCGATCCGACCGCCGTCGGGGGACGGGGCCGGGTAGCGCGGCATCGTCGGCACGGCCGCGAGCGCCGTCGCGGCGCACAGGGAAAGGAAAGGAACCAGCAACGACTTACGCATCGCACCCTCCGGAGGCCGCGACCGCGGCCGGGCCAGATTACCCTCGCTACGAGTCTTCGATCGAGACGATCTTCGCCGCCGCGACGCCGCACGCGAGCAACCCGGCGGTCAGCTCGCCGTTGCGCTCCCACGGCAGCGGATACTCGACGCCCAGCTCCGCACCCGCCCGCCCGGCGGCCGCCCGCCACGCCGCCTCGGTCGGCGCGATCAGGCGCGCCGAGCGCCCGCCGCGTGCCTCGAGCCAATTCGATACCCCGGCGGCCGCGGCTCCTTCGGCCCGCCGCTGGATCAATTCGACGAGGGCGCCGCCGAGCGCCGGCCGCGCCACCGCCGGCACGGGAAAACCGCACACCACATCCCAGGCGACCGCGCCCCCGCCCCACGGCGCGCCGCCGCCGAGGGCGGCCCCGACCCCGCCCCACAGCGGGCCGGCCCAGCGCTCCCCCGCCACCCGCTGCGGCCCCCATCCTCCCGGGAACGCAGCCGCCGCCCGCACGAGGTCGCCGGCCTCGGCGGCGGGGACCCCGCGCAGCTCGACCCAGGCCGATTCTCCCAGCGTTACGTCCTCGACCGCCAGCGAAAAGGCCGCCCCGGCGCGCGCCAACCGCTCGGGCGCCCCGGCCATCTCCGGGGCGAGATGCTCCGCCAGCGAGTCGTCGTCGAGCCAGCCGGCGAACGCCCAGGCGTCGAGCGTCAGCGTGGTGCCGGGCGCATCTCCGAGACGCTCGCGGGCCGCGGCGACGCGCGAACGCAACAGCGGGCACCCCAGCTCGGCCTGCCGCAGCCAGCGGCGCTCCCCCTCCTCCGCCTCGCCGAGAAGAGCGAGCAGCGCCACGTGCGCGCCGAGACCGGCGCCGGCGCCGCACGACCAGGCCGCGCCGGAACGCGCGAGTTCGGCGACCGCGCCCGCGGCGAACGCGGCCTGCCCTCCGTCCGCGAGGACGAGCAGACCGCGCTCGATCGATTTCACAGGGGTGCTCACGGGCCGAAATGCTAGCACGCGTAAAGACGTGGCCGGTGGCCGGCGACCAGGAGCCGGTTCAGATGATGCGGCGGTACTCGCGCGGCTCGAGACGCCACACCGCGATGCCGCAGAAGCGGTCGCCCTCGGGGCAGAACGGCTTGCGGCCGGCGCGCTGGCGCACCGCGCACGGCGGCAGCAGCCAACGCCCGATCGCCGGCTCCGCGGCGCGGATCTGCAGCGCCTCGTCGAGGCACGCCTGCCAGATCTCCTCCTGCGCGTTGTAGCAGAGCCGCATCCGGTGCTTGTGGTGCAGGTTGAGCAGGTCGGACGACTCGACGGCGCGGACCGCCAGTGCGTTGGGGAGCAGGTAGAGCGCGGCCTCCGCCGACCCGCCCAGGCGGCGGACCGCAGCGGCGCCGTCCCACGCCCGCGCCACCGCCGCGTCGAACGCGGCCAGCGCCTCGCCGCCCGCGTGCGTCACCAGGCGCGGCACCACCACGTCCGGCTGCTCGTCCACGACCGCCGCCAGCAGCGGCCTCGCCGCCGGCGTCATTCGGTGGCGCTGGTCCTGCGAGTCGGCGGCGTGCGACAGCTTCCTCGCGAACGTGTAGTGCGCGTGATGGAGGCAGCGCCCGAGCTTGGACAGCGTCGAGAGGTTGAGGTCCTCCCCGAGCAGACGGTTCACGCCCGGGTCGAGGGCCAGCCGCACCGCCTCCTCGTCCGCCAGCCGGGCCGCCGGCAGACCGAGCACCGCGCGCACCGCTCGCGCCACGGTCGCGACGTTGTCGCGGCCGCCGCCGACGAGCTTCGAGGTCAGGGCGCCGAGGTCACGGTCGAACTCCTCCCGGAACGCGGCCGGCTGCGCCGACCCGCCGTGGAACTCGGCCAACAGCGCGTGCTCGGGCGTCGCCTCGAGCGGGATCGGGTCCTCGAGCACCGCGGCGAGGTCGGGGTCGTGAGCGAGCGCGGCCGCGGTCATCGCCTCCACGACGGCCATGGTCTCGGCGGGAGCGTCGAGCTGGCGGCAGAGCCGCCGGTAGCGGAACAGCGTCAGGCACGAGACCGTGTGCAGCAGCGACGTGTGCGTCGCCACCGGCAGCACCGCCCGCGCCACCTCCTGCGCCTTGCGCTCGGTCTGCCGGGCGAGCCGCTTCGGGTGGCGGCGCCAGTTGGGAAAGCGCGCCAGCAGCTCCGACTCGGCGACCGGCGAGAGCAGGTCGACCAGCCGCCGGTACGCCTCGTGCTGCGCCGCCACGGTCGCGGCGAACGCGGCCTCCGCCGGTCCGCCCATCTCGGGGACGAACACGGCGTCCGGCGCCACCTGCACGTAGCGTTGCGACACCTGCTCCGAGTTCGCGAACGGGTGGGCGTGCAGGAACGACCAGACGAACTGCCGGCTCACCCCCTCGATCGCGAACAGGAAGTGGGCGTGCTGGAACGTCGTGTGATGGCCCGCGACGTACAGCGAGCGGGCGAGCGCGTCGCGGCGCTCCCGGGCCGCGTCCCCGGCCTCCCCCGCCACGGCCGCGGCGGCGGCGACCGCCGCCGGCACGACCGCCCCGGCCGGGGACGTGCACGTGCGCGCCGCCGCCACCGCCGTGTCGAGCGGGTGCGGAAACGCCGCGACGAGCCTGACGATCGGTTCGGGCGCCATGACTCGCCATTCTACCGTCACGATCCACAATCGACGTCTGCGCTTCTGCCGAGACTCGGTCCTTTCGAGCCACGGACCACGGACCACGACTCTGCTCCGGTTCGGCTAGAATGTCGCGCGACGTGAGGGGAGGTGCGACGTGCCGATCTTCGAGTTCCTCTGCCCTGTCTGTAACCGGATCTACAGCTTCCTCTCGCTCTCGCCCACGCCGGCGCGGCAGCCGGTCTGCCCGAAGTGC
>SCRJ01000147.1 GCA_004298115.1 Acidobacteriota bacterium | reverse complement strand
GCTCTTCCGATCTGGCCGCGCGTCGCCTCGGGGGTCTTGCCGAGCGCGGCGATCAGCAGCCCCCACGCCGCGGTCATCAGCGAGAACGCGGCGCACACCCCGAGGAACCCCGCCACGCTGCCCGCGATGCGCACGCCGAAGACGACACCGGCGAACGCGAACAGCACCATCATGACGAACATCGAGGTCAGCGCGGCGCTCGTCGCCCGGCTGCCGAGCAGGACGCCCCGCGACAGGGGCGCGGCGCGCAGCCGCTTCCACACGCCGGTCTGGCGCTGCGCCAGCAGACCGACGCCGACCTCGATCCCGAGGAACAGGATGAACTGAATCCCCATCCCGCCGAACGAGTGCGCGTACCCGTTGTACTTGACGCCCGCGCCCGAGGTCACCGCCTCGGACTTCACCCGGTAGGGGACCGTCAGCCCGGCCCTCGGCGCTTCGCGGCCGGCCGCCGTGTCGGTTTCCCGGGCCGCGTTCCACCCCTCGAGGCCGTGCAGCAGCTCGCGCAGGCTCGTCTTCTGGTCGGCCGGCAGGGTGCTCGTGTCGAGCTGCGCGAGCGTGTCCCTCGCCATCGCGCGCCCGGTCGGGCCGTTGAACATCTCCTTGCTCACCGCCTCCATCACGTGGCCGGTGAGGATCCCCTCGACCATCCCCATCTCCGCGCCGTGCGACGGGTCGTAGAGCACGCCGATCTCGGGCTTGGCCGCCGCGCCGTTGAAAAACGCGCGTCCGGCGTCATCTCCGAACCCCTTGGGGATGACGAAGGCGACCGTGGCCTTGCCCTTGCGCACGGCCTCGCGCGCCCCCTCCAGGGTGGCGGGCTTGACGGCGAGGTTCTTGTCGGCGGTCAGGGCGGCGGCGATCTCGCGCGAGACCGTGCTGCCGTCCTGGTCCACGGCCAGCACCGGGATGCGGCTGGGCTCCGTCGCCCCGCCGCCGCCGAATAGGTAGCCGAAGAACGACGCGATCGCGATCGGCGCGGCGACGGTCATCAGCAGGGCGCGCCGGTTGCTGAAGAAGAGCTTGACGTCCTTGCGGGTCAGGGCCAGGAACGGTGTGAACATCAGTCGCGCAGGCTCCTTCCCGTGAGCGTGAGGAACACCGTCTCGAGGCTGGCGCGCTCGCTCGCCACGTGCGAGAACGGATGGCCATGCTCGACCAGCCACAGCAGGATCCCCGGCGTATCGGCCGCGAGGTCGCGGATGCCGATCCGCAAGGTCTCGTCGTCGGTCTCGACCGACTGCACGCCCGGGAGCGCCCGGAGGTCCTCGAGCCGGAGACCGTCCGCCTTCACGGCCTCGATCTCGACGGTCAGGACGTTCGTCACTGGGAGGAGGCGGTGCAGGCCCTGAAGCGTGTCGTCCGCGATCACCTTGCCGTGGTCGATGATCACCAACCGGTCGCAGAGGCGCTCGGCCTCCTCCATGTAGTGGGTGGTGTAGACGAGCGTCTTGCCGCGCTTCCTGAGCGTCTCGAGGTTGTCGAAGATGGCGTTGCGGCTCTGCGGGTCCACGCCCACCGTCGGCTCGTCGAGCAGCAGCAGCTGCGGGTCGTGCAGCAGCGCCGCCGCCAGGTTGAGCCGGCGCATCATGCCGCCGGAAAACCCGGCGACCTTGTCCTTGCCCCGTTCCGTGAGCCCCACCAGGTCGAGCGCCGCGTCGATCGCGCGCCGCCGCTGCGCCCGGTCCATGCCGTACAGCGCCCCGAACAGGTGGAGGTTCTCCCTGGCGGAGATTTCCGGGTAGAGGCCGACGTCCTGGGGGACGAGGCCGATCGCGCGCTTGGCCTGGTCGGTGTCGCCCTGCAACGCCCGGCCGTCGATCAGCACCGTGCCGGAGTCGGGCCGCAGCAGGCCCGCGATCATCGACACGGTCGTCGTCTTGCCGGCCCCGTTCGGCCCGAGCAGCCCGATCGTCTCGCCCCGGCCCGCCTTCAGCGAGACCCCGTCCACCGCGACGATGTCGCCGTAGCTCTTGCGCAGGGCGGTCACTTCCAACATGGGCTGTCGCCTCGGGGGCGCTCCGGTAACGATACGACAGAACGCCCAGGAAGTTGGCTCCGGCCGCTCCGTTCGTCCGGCGGCTGTCATCGCGAGGCCCCGGGGTCACGCGCCGCGGGACGACGGGGCCGTGGCGTGCTCGTGCCCGTCAGGCGACCGAGTGCGCGTCTGGTGTCCCCTTGCGGCGCTATCCTCCGCCGGTGATCACGGACCCGATCCCGCGGGCGGTCTCCTCGCGCCGGCAGTACGAGGCGAGCGACGCGCGGCACACGCTGGAGCTGCCGCCCGCCGAGCCGCTGCAGCAGGACGCCGAGCGGCTGCGCGCGGCGCTCGAGGCCGGAGAGGCCCCGGGGGTGCGCCGCGCGGGCCAGGAGCTGCTCGACCACCTCGCTGAGTTCTACGGCGTGCCGCCGCCCCGGCTCAAGGTCCTGGGCGTGCGGCCGCACCGGGTGCGGGACGGCCACCTCGAGTCCGAGCTCCATGGCGACTACACCTTTGCGACCGCCGCCCTGCGCGTCTGGATGCGCACGGCGATCCTCGGCAAGGTGACGAGCTACCGCGGCATGCTCAACACGCTCCTGCACGAGTTCGCCCACCACCTGGACGTGAAGCTTTTCGGCTGGTCCGAAACGCCGCACACGCGCGGTTTCTACTGGCGAGTGGACGCGCTGTACCACCTGGCTCTGGGAACGCCCGCCGACACGCGCAAGCCGCTGGTCTGGATCAAGACCGGCACCCGCTGGCGCATCGACTGGTCGAGGCTACGGTAGAGAGGTGAGATGGCTATACCCGCTGTCGGACGGCCGAGCACCGGCCATGCCAATAGCGCCACAACGCACGCCTGACCCCACTACGCACGCCTGACCCCACTACGGGGAGGGCAACCCCCCCGGGCCTACCCGACACCGATCTCGCGGTAGGAGAACGCGGAGCCCGATCACGCTACTTCACGGTGGCCGTGAGCGTGCCGCAGGAGGCGCTCTTCTTCTGCCATGCCGCATTCTCCTTGACGAAGTAGCGGATGGACACCTCGAAGCGGAACGGGCCCTTCTGCGGCAGCCCGCCGGTCGGCCACGCGCACGCGATCTGGTACGTTCGGGTCTCCAGCCTCTTGAAGTTGGTGCCCGGCGGCGCCACGTCCGGGGTCTCGTTCCCCTTGGGGAACTGTGGGCAGCTGCAGCCGCCGAGGAACATCCCAGCCTGGCCGTCGTCGTAGTTCATGGTGTACAGCAGCACGTCCCACAGGTCGCGGTTGGCGGTGAATGTCATCGGCCCGCTGTACTGCATGACCATCGGGTGGGCCGCGACAAACGCCGTGTCGACCGCCAGCGTCGCCTGCACCGTGCACGCCGGCAGATTGAGCCCAACGCGGCTCACCATCGGCAGCGGGGTGGCGGTCGCGGCGACCTTTGGCGGCGGGACGCTCCCCGGAACCTTCTGGCTCGGGGGCGCCGCGGAAACGGCGGTGAGCGGAACGAGCGCGACGGCCAGATAGCA
>SCRJ01000018.1 GCA_004298115.1 Acidobacteriota bacterium | reverse complement strand
ACCCGCAGGTCCGGAACGTCTTCAACGAGCAGGCGGTGATCATCGTGGATAGCCACGTCCTGACCAACACCCACCAACCGGGGAACCTCGCCCCCTTCGACCCGTTCACGGACAGACCGAAGGAGTGCCCACAGGGCACCACCTGTAACCTCGCCGACGGCTACAACTGGCAGAAGGGCCCGTACTTTGGCAAGGCCGTCTCCCCCACGGACTACCAGACCCCGCGCGCCTTCCTGCTCAACGTCGGGGTGAGGTTCTAGGCGCACGTCGGCCCGGCGAGCTCGTGCGGGACGAGGCGAGAGCCGATCACGGCTTGACCGCGTACTTCGTGAGCAGCGCCTGAAAGCGCGGATCCGAGCGCAGCGGGTCCCAGGTGGGGTCCAGCCGCAGATTGTGGACCGTGGTGCCGCCCATCCCCGATAGCAGGCCGTCCAGGACAGCGATCGCCTCGCCCGGTTGCCCGACCATCGTGAAGACCAGGGCGAGATCCGCGAGGCGGCTGTGTCCCCCCACCGCGTTCTTTGACACCGGCATGAGCTCACAACCCAGCTTGGCCTCTCGCACCGCGTCGGCGCGCCGGCCGAGCCCCGCGTAGGCGATCCCGAGCGAGCCATGAAGATCGGCGTCGTCGGGAGCTTTCGCGATTCCCCTCTCGAGCTCGAGGCGCGCGGCCTCGTAGGAACGACGCGCGAGATCCGCCTGGCCCCGGAGCATCTGCACCTGCCCACGGAGTAGCGACACGTGGGCAAGCCGATGGGGGTCATTGATGGCCTGCTCCTCCTCCTCGGCAAGCAGTCGCAAAGCCTCGGGATAGTCACGGCGAAGCTCCGCCAGCCACTCCCGTGCGCCCAGGAAGCTCTCATTGATTCCGGCCACTTGGCTGGCCTCGTCGAGGATTGCCTGAGCCTTGTCCACGTCGCCATGCCACTTGATCTCAAGCTCCGCCCTGAGTTCGTACGGCCCGGACCACTGCGGGCTCACGGCGATCGCGCGCCCAAGCGTGCGATCGGCATCCGCGTAGCGGCGAGCCCAGAAATAGCACGTCGCGAGGTGATGCAGCAGGTGCCCGTTCTTCGGGTCCAGCTCGAGCCCCTTCTCAAAGGCGTCGGTCGCCTCCACCCAGCGCCCCTGGTAGCGCAACGCCATGCCCATTTCAAGGAGCGCATAGCTGTTGCTGGGCTGGATCTCGAGGGCCTTCGCGTACTCCTCCACGGCGCGCGGGCAGTCTTTCAACCCGCGATAGAAGTAGTCGGCGAGCGCGACGTGGGGCTCCGTCACGTCGGGGCGCAGCTCGATGGCGCGTTCAGCCGCCTCCTTGCCCCTGGCGAGCCGCTCCTGAGCGTGGTCGCAGCCTATCCAGGCCATCGCGAGCTGTGCACTGGCGGTCATGGCGAGGGCCTGCGCAAAGCGGGGGTCGCGGTCGACGGCTGACTCGAACTTCTGCACGGCGCTCCCGAACATCTCGCAGGTTTCGCCCCGGCCGATCAGCTCCATGCCGCGGAGGTAGAGGTCGTACGCCTCCAGGTCGTTCGTGGAGATTTCCTTCAGCGCAGTTTGCTCCCGTGGCAGGAGCGTCACGCCCATCGCCTTGACGGCGCTCGCCGCCACCTCGGACTGGATGGCGAACACGTCCGCGAGCACCCGGTCGTAGCGGTCGGCCCACACGTGGGTGTCGTCCGCGACCCGGATGAGCTGGGGCGTGATGCGCACCCGGCTCTCCTTCCCCTGGCCGTGCTCCCAGCGCACCGAGCCCTCGAGCACGTAGTCCACGCCAAGCTCGCTGCCGATCTCCTTGACCGTCTTCCCACGGCGGGCATACTCCATCGCTGACGTTCGCGAGATCACGCCCAGCCCGTGCACGTTGGCGAGCCGGCTGGTGATCTCCTCGGCCATGCCGGAGGCGAAGTAGGCGTCCTCAGGCGCGCCGAAATTCTCGAAAGGAAGGACCACGATCTTCTTGACCGGGCCCGCTCCGGATTTCGGAACGGCAGGCCTGAGCTTGACGAGCAGGACACCGACCACCGCCAGCAGCGCAACACCGACCAGGGCCAGCCCCGCAATCGGTCCCTTTGCCGAACGTGCCCCGGCCGGCGCCGCTGTCGGGGTCTCCGGTCCTCCCCAGACCGCCTGCAGTGCCAGCGCCAAGTCGTGGGCGGACCTGAACCGCTGGTCGGGGTGCTTCTCCAGGCACCGGCTCACGATCTCCTGCAGCGCCGGCTCGATGGTCTCCCCAACGCCCGCCACCGGCGGCGGGTCCTCCGACAGGATCGCGCTTGCCGTGTCGGCAGCCGTCTCCTTGCGGAACGACGATCTCCCCGCCAGCATCTCATACAGCACACACCCGAACGAGAAGATGTCGCTCCGCTGATCGACGGGTTGCCCGCGCACCTGCTCCGGCGACATGTATCCGATGGTCCCGAGCCGAGCGCCCACCCCCGTGGCCTCGGCCACCGTAGTCGCCTGGGCGCCCTCTCCGAGACTCCTCTCCGCGGCCAGCTTCGCGAGCCCGAAGTCGAGGATCTTGACGTGGCCTTCTTTGGTGATGAACACGTTGCCTGGCTTGAGGTCGCGATGGACGATCCCCTTGGAGTGCGCCGCCGAGAGCCCCTGCGCCATCTGCACGGCAAGCTCGACCGCCGTGCGGGGCGGAAGCGGTCCGGTCCGCAAACGGTCCCGCAGACTTTCGCCCTCCAACAACTGGGTCACGATGTAGGGCGCGCCCTCGTGAGTCCCGACGTCGTACAGGACGATGATATTGGCGTGATCCAGCGCCGCGATGGCGCGCGCTTCCTGCTCGAAGCGGCGCAAGCGATCGGGGTCTGAAGCGAACTCCTGCGGCAGCACCTTGACGGCCACGTCGCGCCCCAGCCTGGTGTCCCGAGCGCGGTAGACCTCGCCCATTCCACCCGCGCCCAGGAGAGAGGTGATGTGATAGGGCCCGTACTGCCGCCCAGCGAGCGAGCCAGGAACGCCCCGCGTTTCGGTCAGCTCGGCATGTGCCGGCTCTTCGAGGAAGGCGCCCGCGTGCTCGTCCTTCGAGACGAGCGTCTCGACCAGGCGCCGCAATTCGGAATCCTCGCCGCACGCCGCGTCGAGGAAGGCTCGACGCTCCTCCGGCGATCGGTCCAGCGCGGCGTGGAACAGCTCTTCCGCTCGCCGCCACAGTTCGGGGTTCATGGCCGAAAGCCTGGGCCGGCCCCGTCGCGGCGCGCTTCGCGGAACGGGCCAGCAGCCCGGGTCCGAGGCGGCCGGCGGCCCACGGGCGAGGTGCGGCACGTGGCGAGACCCGCCGCGCCAGCGACCCGGGTCAGGGGACGGCCGGGGGGGGGCATGTCCGTCATGCTGTTGATCAATTATAGCCGCTCCGACCGCGGAACCCGCTTCGCGGCTCGGTCAGGATGCGCGCGAAGAGTGAACCCTCACATGCTCCTGCGGTACTGGCCTCCGACCTCGTAGAGGGCGTGGGTGATCTGGCCGAGCGAGCAGGAGCAGACCGCCTGCAGCAGCTCGGCGAAGACGTTGCCGCCGGAGCGCGCGGTCGCCTGGAGGCGCGCCAGCGCCTCGACGCTCGGGATTTGCCAGGGCGCGGCATCGCCGGCGGTCTGGCCCGGGAGGCGTTCCGGGAGGGACGAGATCGCCACGCCCTCGCCCGCGGCTCGGGCTCGCGATGACAGGGACCTGGAGGCGTCGGTGCCGGAGTGGGCGGGGGCAAGCCCCGCCCCTACATTGTCCGAGTCACCGGCGTGGCGACGCTGGAAATCACGGACATGCGCGAGGCGGGCGTCCTTCTCTTCCTTGCTGGCGCGGGTCAACGCCGACGCCTCGAGGACGTTGGCGTCCCGGGTGGGGTCGAGGAAGGTGTTGACGCCGACGATGGGGAATTCGCCGGAGTGCTTGAGGCGCTCGTAGTGCAGCGACTCTTCCTGGATGCGCGAGCGCTGGTAGCCGGTCTCCATGGCGCCGAGCACGCCGCCGCGCTCGGAGATGCGCTCGAACTCCTCGAGCACCGCCGCCTCGACCGTGTCGGTGAGCCACTCGAGGAACGCCGAGCCCTGCCACGGGTTCTCGTTGGCGAGCAGGCCGAACTCCTTGGCGTTGATCATCTGGATCGCCAGGGCGCGGCGCACGGACTCCTCGGTCGGGGTCGTGATCGCCTCGTCGTAGGCGTTGGTGTGCAGCGAGTTGCAGTTGTCGGCCATGGCCAGGAGCGCCTGCAGCGTGGTGCGGATGTCGTTGAACGCGATCTCCTGCGCGTGCAGCGAGCGGCCCGAGGTCTGGATGTGGTACTTGAGCTTCTGCGAGCGCTCGTTGGCGCCGTAGCACTCGCGCATCGCGGTCGCCCA
This sequence comes from Acidobacteriota bacterium, assembly GCA_004298115.1. Taxonomy (GTDB): domain Bacteria; phylum Acidobacteriota; class Thermoanaerobaculia; order Thermoanaerobaculales; family Thermoanaerobaculaceae; genus RBG-13-68-16. Next base: position 195 of record SCRJ01000018.1, on the reverse strand, counting down.
GATGCGGCGGGCGACGCGGCCGATCACCGCGTACTCCGGGTCCATCCCGTTGGAGAAGAAGAACGAGAGGTTGGGCGCGAACTCGTCGATCGCCATGCCGCGCGCCAGGTAGACCTCGACGTAGGTGAAGCCGTTGGCGAGCGTGAACGCGAGCTGGCTGACCGGGTTGGCGCCGGCCTCGGCGATGTGGTAGCC
>SCRJ01000017.1 GCA_004298115.1 Acidobacteriota bacterium | reverse complement strand
AGACCTTCAACCCATCGCCATTCTTCCTGTACGAGAGCGCATTCTTCCATACCCACAGCATATTCACCCGCTCGCCAATGTCAACACTAAAGTTAGCGCCTATGGGGCACGGGGGGGCTGGAGCGGCCGGGCGGGCGGTGGAGTCCCGCCGCAGGCGGGACGGGACCCCCCGCCCGGATAGTGGTCCGCTATCGGCGGCGCACCGTTAGCGGCGGCGGGCGGCTTTGTCGAGCCACCACGGGACCCACCCGCGGTCGTTGTCGTCCACGGTGGTCCCCGCTGGCAGCAGCGCATCGATGGCGTCCAGCGTCGCGCCGTCGAGGCGCAGGTCGGCGCCGGCGAGCAGGTCCTCGAGCTGCGCCATCGTCCGCGGCCCGATGATCGCCGAGGTCACGCCGGGGTGGCTGAGGACGAAGGCGACGGCGAGGTGGGGCAGCGACACGCCCGCCGCGGCGGCGATCCTCGCCAGCGACTCCACGAGGTCGAGCTTGCGCTGGTTCTCCGGCCGCGCCATGTCGAACTGCGCGGCGAACACGCCGCCGCGCTCGCGGTTGCGCACGGCCCGCGAGCCCGCCTCCGGCTGCACCCCGCGCCGGTACCGGCCGGTGAGCCACCCGCGGCACAGCGGGCTCCACACCAGCACGCCCATCCCGTAGCGTTGCGCTGCCGGCAAGAGGTCCAGCTCCGCGTGGCGCACCAGGATCGAGTAGGGCGGCTGTTCGCTCCGGGGCCGGGCGAGGCCGCGGCGTTCGGCGACCCGCTGCGCCTCGGCGACGAGCCACGCCGGGAACGTGGAGGTCCCGAAGTAGCGGATCTTCCCCTGGCGCTGCAAGTCGGTGAGCGCGCCGATGGTTTCCTCGAGGTCGGCGTCGGCCGCGGGGCGGTGGACCTGATAGAGGTCGATGTGGTCGGTGCCCAGGCGCCGGAGGCTGGCCTCGACCTCGCGCATGATCCACAGGCGCGAGTTCCCGCCATCGTTGACCCCGCGGCCCATCGCGCCGTGCACCTTGGTGGCGAGCACGACCCGGTCCCGTCGCCCCGCCAGAGCCTTGCCGACGATCTCTTCCGACCCCCCGGCCGAGTAGACGTCGGCGGTGTCGATGAAGTTGATGCCGGCGTCGATCGCCGCGTGGATGATCCGCACGCACTCGCCGGCGTCGTCGTTCCCCCAGGCGCCGAACATCATCGCGCCCAGGCAGTGGGTGCTGACCTTGACCCCGGTGGTGCCGAACGTTCTGTACTCCATGCGCGCTCCCTTCACCGGAGAACGCCCGGCGTGCCGTCTGGTGCGGCGGCGGTCGGGCAGCCTTTGCCGCCCGGCTACTTCTCCGCGGCCGGCCGGGCCGCCGCCGGTTTGCCCTTCGCCGGCGGGGTCGGCCGCGCCGCCGGTTTCGGCTTCGCGAGCGCCGCCGGATCGGCGAGCACCGCGGCCACCTTCGCGGCGTCCACCCCGAGCCCCCCGGTGCGCCCCGCCACGATCGCGACATCCTCGCCGGAGGAGGTCCCCGCGTAGAACTCGACGTCATCGGCGAAGCCCTGCCCGGAGAGCTTGACGTGACCGAGCGGCGCGCCCGACGGCTTCGCCAGGTCGAACGCCTTGACCTCGAGGCCGCCGAGCGCCGTGAGGCGGCGGCTCACGGCGTCGCCGTCCACGTCGGTGGTGCCGGCCTTCCAGGCGCCGTCCTTGCGCGCCAGCGAGGCGGTGGCGGCCCCGGATGCGACCTCGAGCTTGTCCACCCCCCAGCTGTCGAAGCCGAGCAGCGTCTTCGAGCGCCACGCCTGCCACGGCCCACCCAGGTGCGAGACGGTCTTCGCCTCGACCCAGAACACCCTGTCCCCGCGCTTGCACGCGACCTGCTTGCCGTCCTTGGCGTCGCGCTCGTTGCCGAACTGAAGGGAGAGCGGTGCGGCCTTGGCGTCGCGCTTGACGATCGTCACGCTCCAGCGGCTCGGCTCGAGGCCGAGCGCCTCGAGGTCCGGCGCGTGGTCCACGAACTCCTTGATGCGCGCCCCCGAGATGTCGGTGATGAGGGCTTCGGCGCGATCGCGGTCGGCAAGATCCGGAACCGGCGCGGTGATCGTCCACAGCGACCCGGCGTGCGCCAGCGTGAGCGAAGCGCCGGCTCCGGCGATCGTCACCGACGCGACGTCGGGCGAGTAGAGCTGCGCCAGCTCGTCGGAGCGCCACCCGGCGAGGTCCTTGTCGAGGTCGCTCGCCACGTACTTGCTCACGAGGTACACCTTGTCGCCGGAGGTGACGGCCGCGCGCAGGTCGCCGAGCGGCAGTTCGGTGCCGAGCTTGAGCGCGAAGCTCTTGCCCGCGTCGTCCTCGACCGTGACCGCGAGCGGCGGCTTGTCGAGGCCGTACTCCGCGAGCTTGACGTCCTTGGCCGCCAACGTGCGTTCGGCCTTGAGGCCGGTCAGCGAGAACAGCAGGCTCGAGACCGCGCCCTGGTTGGCCTGGTCGACGATGGGGGCCTTGAGCGACCAGACGTCCTTGTCCTTGACCAGCTCGAAGCGACCCTGGGGGTTGGTCACGACGACCTTCCGCACCTTGGCCTGGTCGAGGTCGGGGAACAGCTTGCCCTCCCGTTCCTTGAGCTGGTCGGTGGTCGGCTGGTGCCGCTCGACCAGGCCGATGTACGCGCCCAGGCCAACGACCACGAGCGCCAGCAGGATGAGTCGTCCGGTCTTCATGCCCGCTCCCTTACCGGCGCCGGCGCCACCACACCGCGACGCCGAGCAGGATCGCGCACGCCGGCAGTCCGATCAGCGAGATCAGGAGGACCCGGCTCATCTGCGCCTCGGACAGAAACAGCTGCACCTGCTCCGGTGAGCGCGGCGCGATCCCGAGCGCCTGCACCTGGTTCGCGAGCCAGTTGACCGCGTTGAGCGCGAGGTTGGAGTTGCCGGCGTTGGCGACGTATCGATTGGTGGCGAACTCCGAGTTGCCGAACACCACCAGGCGCCAGCCTCCTTGCTTGTCCTTCTCCGACTGCGCGGCGACGCCGAGCGACACCGGTCCAGGGATGTCCTTGGCGTCCTTGGCCACCGGCTTGCCGGCCGCGATCGCCGCGAGGTCGGTCTCGCCCCACCCCTTGTCCGACGTGGTGAGCAGGATCGTGGACGACGCCCCCGGCGCGCTCACGGTGGTCACCGACCGCGCCACCGGCAGCAGCACCGCGAGCCCCTGCATCCCGTCCACCACCGGGTGGGAACGGAACTCGCTGACGTACACCGCCGAAAGGTCGAAGAACGGCAGCCGGCGCGCCGGGTCGACGACGATGTCGTTGTCGACCTGCACGCCGTACCCCTTCAGCAGCTCCTCGAGACCCGACGGCTGGGCGCGGTCGCCGATCACGGGGTCGAGCAGGACGAGAGCGCGTCCGCCCTTGTCGAGGTAGGCCTTGAGTGCCGCCTTTTCAGGGTCGGTGAACGGCGCCTTCGGCCCGGCGATCACCAGGAGGTCGCAGTCCGCCGGGACCGCGCCCGCGAGCAGCGTGGTCTTCTCCACGTCGAAGTTGTCGCGTTTGATCGCGTCGCGCAGCTGCGAGTAGCCGCCGGCATCCATGCCGTCGGGATCGTGCTCGCCGTGACCCGTCGTGAAGTAGATCTTCGGGACTTTCGGGTTCACGACGCCGAGGATCGCCGCGGTGAACTGCTCCTCGCCCTTGAAGCCCTTCAGCTTCGGCGCCTGGCCCGTCTGCATCCCGGAGTAGTCGTAGTCGGCGAGCTGGTCGGAGGTGACGTACTTCTTGCGCCCGCCGGAGGAGAACACAACCGTGTTCGCGGTGGACACCCCGAACTCCTGGGCGAGCGCCTTGGTGCGCAGTGGGTCGCGCTCCGGGTCGATGAACTCCACCTTGATCTTCGGCGATGCGGCCTCGTAGCGGCCGAGCAGTTCCTTCGTCTCGGAGAACAGCGGCGTGGACGGCGTCATCAGCACCACGACGCGCACGTCCGCGGTGAGGCCCTTGAGGACGTTCAGGCTCTTCTCCGAGAGTGTGTACAGCTTGGAGCTGGTCCAGTCACCGCGCGAGTAGTGGCGATAACCGAGCCAGTTCACCATGGCGACGAGCGCCACCGCCAGCACGATCGCGGCGGACGAGGACGCAGCGAAGACGGTCTGCTTTCTCATCGCTCACCTCCCCTTGCTCGCTTCCAGCGCCTTGGTGGCGAGGAAGAGGAAGAGCCCGGTGAGGCTCAGGCTGTAGACGAGGTGGCGGGTGTCCACGATCCCTTTGGCGAAGTCGTCCATGTGGTTCCACAGGTTCATGTAGCCCAGCGCTCCCTTCAACGCCGCGCCGGTGGCGATGTTCTCGACGAGACCGATCGAGAACACGACGACCAGCACCGCGAACGCCAGGATCGCCGCGATGATCTGGTTGCGCACCAGCGCCGAGGTGAACGTCCCGACCGAGAGGAAGAGCAGGCCGAGGACGGCGATCCCGAGGTAACCCGCCCACACCGGGCCGAAGTCGATCGTGGCGTGGCCCGCGAGGATCCAGACGTACACACAGGTGGGGAGCCAGAGGAACAGGTAGAACACGAACGCCGCGATGAACTTGCCGGCGACGACCTGGCCCTCGCTCACCGGGGACGTGAGCAGCACCTCGAGCGTGCCGGTGCGGCGTTCCTCCGCGAGCAGGCGCATCGTGATCACCGGCACGACGAACAGCAGGTAGAGCCAGAAGAAGATCGTGCCGCCGAACAGCAGCTTGAGCGGCGCCATCGCCTGCGTGCGCGGGTCGTTGAGGAACGCGACGATGAGGTAGAAGACGTAGCCGTTGATGAACAGGAAGGCCGTCAGCACCACGTAGGCGAGCGGCGACGAGAAGTACGCCAGCAGCTCGCGCTCGACGAGGGCGAAAAGCTTACGCATTGGCCACCTCCGCGACCGGCGCCTCGGCTTCCGCCGCGGCGTCGTGGGTCGTCAGGCGCAGGAAGACGTCCTCGAGCGATGGCGTCGTCTGCACGAGCTCGAGCAACACCCACCCCTTCGCGACCGCGAGGGAGAACACCTCGCGCCGCAAGTCGGCGCCGCCTTCGACCGCAACGCGGAACCGTCCGCCCCCCTCGCTCCTCACGCCCGCGGCGCCGGAGAGCTTGGCGAGGGCGGCCTGGGCCTCGGCCTCGGGCGCCTCGAACTGCACCGCGAGCTGCGCCGCGCCCGAAAAGCCGCTGCGCAGCTGCGCCGGCGTGCCGTCGGCGACGAGCTTGCCGCCGTCGATGATCAGCACCCGACGGCAGACCTGTTCGACCTCGGGGAGGATGTGCGTCGACAGGATCACGGTGTGCTCGCGTCCCAGCTCGGTGATCAGCTCGCGGATCTTGACGATCTGCCGCGGGTCCAGGCCGACCGTCGGCTCGTCGAGGATGAGCACCGGCGGGCGGTGGATGAGCGCGCCCGCGAGGCCGACGCGCTGCCGGTACCCCTTGGAGAGCGTACCGATGACCTGGCGGCGCACGTCGGCGACCATGCAGCGGTCGGCCGCCTCGTCCACCCGCGCGCGCATCTCGGCCCGCCCCACGCCCTCGACGGCGGCGCGGAAGCGCAGGTACTCCTCCACCCGCATCTCGGGGTAGAGCGCGACGTTCTCCGGCAGGTACCCGATCCGGGCGCGCACCGCCAGCGAGTCGTGGGCCACCTCGAGGCCCGCCACCTTGATGGTGCCCGACGTCGGCGGCAGGAACCCGGTGATCATGCGCATCGTGGTGGTCTTGCCGGCGCCGTTCGGACCCAGAAACCCGAGGACCTCGCCCTCGGGCACGAAGAAGGAGACGTTGGCCACGGCGTCCTTGTCGACGAAACGTTTCGTCAGCCCCTCGACCTCGATCACCGATCACCTCCGACGGCGCACACGCGAACCGCCCCCGGGTCCCCCGGAAAGGCGAGTGACCGAGCACCGTCCCGAAACCACTTAGCAATTGCTCTGCCAACTTTCACCTCGGTCTCAACCGCACCAGCCTCCCCGCGCCGCCAGCCGGGCGCGCCACCGTGGCGCGACGCGCGGCTCGGGCACGAGCGCCGAGCGCCGCACCGTGGCCACGCCGCCCGGCCGCAAGGCGAGGGGCCAGGGCCCGCCGCCGGCGCGCTCGGGGTATTGACGCGCCGCCCGCGCCGCGTTAAAAGGGAATGAGACTGCGATTCATAACTGTTGGCGGGTCGAAGCCAGACCGGGAGGAGTTCGATGAACGCGCGAACGAAGCGAGTGGGAGCGTCTCTGGTAGTCGGGCTGGCAGTGCTTTCGAGCTTCCTCGCCACGACGGCACGGGCCCAGGCCACCGACCCGTTCCTGGGCCAGATCATGTGGGTGGGTTTCAACTTCTGCCCGCAGGGGTGGGCGGTTGCCGACGGTAGCATCTTGTCCATCCAACAGAACACCGCGCTGTTCAGTCTGCTTGGAACCACGTACGGCGGCAATGGAACACAGAATTTCGCCTTGCCCGACCTGCGCGGGCGGGTTCCGGTCGGCGTCGGGCAGGGGCCCGGCCTGCAGTACTACACGCTCGGCCAGATGGCCGGCGAGGAGGCGCACACGCTGACGATCAACGAGATGCCGGGGCACTCGCACCCGTTCTCGCTGTTCGTCTCGTCCGGCAAGGGCAACCAGCCGGCGCCGGTGAACGGGAGCTACCTCGCCGCCCCGGCAAGCGGCGACCGGACCTACGCCTCCGCGGCGCCCTCGACCGTGCCTCTCGCGGTCGGGAACACCGGCGTCACCGGCGGTGGCCAGCCGCACAACAACATGCAGCCGTACCTCGTCCTGACCCCGTGCATCGCCGTGACGGGCGTCTTCCCGAGTCGGCCATGACAACGAACCTGGGCGGTGGCCGCAACCGCTCTCGCGGGGCCGGTGTGCCCAGCCGCTCGTTCCCTCGCGGCCTTGGAGGTGGTGCGATGAGATGTTCGTCTTTCGTGGCTCGCTCCGCGGGTGCCGGCCTCGTGCTCTCACTGTTCGCCGCCGCGAGCGCCGTGGCGGGTTTCCCCGGCACCGACATGGTGGTGCCCGTGGTCGCCCGGATCCAGGGGCTCGGCCAGCCCGCAGGGCAGTTCTACTCGACGCTGTGGCTGACCAACCAGTCGGCCGACACGGCGGCCACGGTCGTGGTCCAGTTCTACCAGCGCAACAGCAGCGCCAACCCCGTCGCCTCGACGACGCTGACGCTCTCGCCCGCCGAGACGCGGCGGATCGACGACTGCGTCGAGACGCTGTTCGGCGTCACCGGGGTGGCGGGCTCGCTGCGCCTGGTCTCGACGCAGGCCGTGCTCGCCTCCACCCGCACCTACAACCTGCCGCCCGGCGGCTCCGAGCAGGACACCACCGGGCAGTACTTCGGCGCGATCCCGGTCGCGTTCGCCATCGGCCAGGGCCAGACCACCGAGGTCCAGGGCGTGGCGCAGACCGGCCAGGACCGCTCCAACTTCGGCGTCATCGAGGTCGCCGGCCAGGGCGTCACGGTGCGGGCGACGCTCCTCGACGGCACCGGCGCGGTGATCGCCGCCAAGGACTACCCGCTGCCGCCGCACGCGCAGATGCAGCAGAACGTCACCGACATCACCCCGGCGATCTCGGGGGTGGACAACGCGCTGCTCGAGATCTCGGTGACCGCCGGGGGCGGCCAGGTGCTGGCATACGGCACGCAGAACACCAACGCGAGCAACGACGGCACCGGTTTCGAGATGGCGTTCCCGGCGGGTGCGCTCGGCACCGGCGGGGTGGCGACGCTGAACACGCTCAAGGGCGACATCACCCTGGTGGCGGGGGCCAACATCACGATCGAGCCGTCGGGCGCCAACTCGCTCACGATCGCGGCAACCACCGTCCCCGGCCCGACGGGGCCCACCGGACCGACTGGACCGACGGGGTCCGAAGGCCCGGTCGGGCCGGCGGGACAGCGCGGGATCGCCGGCGCGACGGGTTCCACCGGACCGGTGGGAGCGACGGGCTCGGCCGGCACGACGGGACCCTCCGGGCCTATCGGCGCGACTGGGTCCACCGGGGCCATCGGACCGATCGGACCAACCGGAGCGGCGGGGCCGCAGGGCCCGACCGGACCGACCGGCGTCCCGGGCATCGCGGGGCCAGCCGGACCGACCGGGGCGACCGGCGTGGCCGGCCCGCAAGGCCTGACGGGACCCACCGGCGCCCCGGGCATCGCGGGGCCGGCCGGACCGACCGGAGCGACCGGGGTGGCCGGCCCGCAAGGCCTGACGGGACCGGCCGGAGCTACCGGGGCCGCGGGACCGGCCGGCCCAATCGGAGCCACGGGTGCACAGGGCGTTTCCGGCCTGGACTCGGTCTGGGGCGACGGTTCGGCCGGAGCGCTGACAATCTCCGGTACCGTGAACTGGACGACAAGCCCGCCGGCGGTCCCGAACTATCAATACAGCAGCGTCACGGTGTCGGACGGCGCGGACTGGACGATTCCTGGCGGCCTTGTGATCCGCGTGCTCGGCGGCTCGTTCACCGTCGGGGCGAGCGTCACCATTACGATCGCGCCGGGCGCCCCCAACGCCGGTCCCTCGCCCGGTCCCGGGGTCGCGCAGTCCGCCGCCGACGGCTTCTCCGGGGTCGGCGGCGCGGGTCTCGGACCCGGCCAGGTCGGTTCGGTCCTGCGTCCACCGTTCATCGCCGGCGGCGGCGGGGCGGCGGGGAGCGCCATCGGCGGTGGGGGCGGCGGCTCTCTCGTCGTCCGCGCCGAGGGCGGGATCGCGATCGGCGCCGGAACGGTGATCAGCGCGAGCGGCGCAAGTGGCGCCAACAACAGTGACCCGGCCGGCGGAGGGGGAGGCGGGGGCGGCGCCGGAGGAGTGGTCGTTCTCGCGACCAGGGGCACCGTGGCCAACGGAGGCACGATCGCCGCAAACGGCGGCAGCGGAGGTAGTGGCAGCTCCGTCCTCCCAGGGTTCTTCGGCGGCGGAGGAGGAGGGGGAGGGATCGTCCACATTCTGGGTCCCAATGCGAACTCGGCCGGCGGCACCATCGTCGCCGGCGGCGGCTCGGCCGGTGCCAACGGGGGTTCCCCGACCGGCTCCAGTGGCGGAGGAGGGGGAGCGTGCGCCGGCGGCGGCGGCAACGGCGGCGTCAACGGCGTCGGCCCGGGAGCGGGCGGCGCCGGCGTCGTCTTGACGACGCAAGTCGCAGACCCTGCCCCGTTCTTCTTCTGAGCTTCCCCCGCAACCCGCCGGTAGCAGGACGGCGCCCCGCCGTGCGATCGCGGGTCGCCTTCGTCACTGGTCAGGGGTGCGACCGGCCGCGCCGCTGAGCGCCGCGCTCGACGCGGAGGCCACCTCCGCAAGGCGGGAGCGTCGCGACCGGCGTCGGGTGGAGCCGCGCCGTCGAGAGTCCCACCGCAGGCGGGACGGGACCCCCCGCCCGGATAGATGGTCCGCTATCGGCGGCGCCCGCAGGCGATGGCGTCAGGGCTTGGCGATGCTGATTCAGTGGCGGTGCATCATCAGCATCAGCATGATCGCCTTCTGCACGTGCAACCGGTTCTCCGCCTCGTCGAAGATGACCGAGGCGCCCCCGTCCGCGACGGCGGCGGCCACCTCCTCGCCGCGGTGGCACGGCAGGCAGTGCATGAAGACCGCCTCCTTGTCCGCGGTTTCCATCAGCTCGGGGGTGACCTGGTACCCGGAGAACGCCTTGAGGCGCACCTGCGCCTCGGCCTCCTGCCCCATCGAGGCGAAGACGTCCGTGTACACCACGTGCGCGCCGCGCACCGCGTCCTCGGGCCTGGTGACGACCTCGACCTTGGTGCCGGCGGCCGCGGCATCCTGCTTGGCCAGCTCGACGATCGCCGGCTTCGGCTTGTACCCTTCCGGGCTCGCCACGCGCACGTTCATCCCGGCCTTCGGCCCACCCAGCATCAGCGAGTGCGCCATGTTGTTGCCGTCGCCGACGTAGGCGAGCGTCAGGCCCTTGGTCGTGCCGAACCGCTCGCGCGCCGTGAAGTAGTCGGTGAGCGCCTGGCACGGGTGCAGCAGGTCGGTGAGGCCGTTGATCACCGGCACGGTCGCGAACTTCGCGAGGTCGGTCACCGTCGCGTGCGCGAAGGTGCGCGCCATGATGCCGTTGACGTACCGCGAGAGGACCTTGGCGGTGTCTGCGATCGTCTCGCCGCGGCCGATCTGGATGTCGCGGCTCGAGAGGAAGGTGGCGAGGCCGCCGAGCTGGTACATGCCGACCTCGAACGAAACCCGCGTCCGCGTCGAGGACTTCTCGAAGATCATCGCCAGCGACTGGCCCGACAGCGCCGACCGGTAGCGCTCCGGCCGAGCCTTCACGTTGGCCGCGAGCTGGAACAGCGCCTCGACCTCCTCGGCGGTCAGGTCGTGGATCGAAACCAGGTCCTTGTGCCTCTGCCACGGGCCGTGGAACATCTCACGCCTCCTTGCCGGCGCCGTCGGCGACGATGTACGTGCCGGACGTGCGCGCGAGTGCGTCTTTGAGGTGCTCGGCGTCGGTGATCAGCACCTCCTTGCCTGTCTTCTCCACGAACTCGATCGCCGCTCTGATCTTGGGTCCCATCGAACCGGGCGGGAACTGATGCTGCTCCAGCATCTCCTTCGCCTTGGCCACCGTGATCTCCGGCAGCCAGCGCTGGTTGGGACGCCCGAAGTTCTCGGCGACCTGCGCAACCTGGGTGAGCACGATGAAGAGGTCGGCGTCCAGCTCCTGAGCGAGGAGCGAGGTCGTGTAGTCCTTGTCGATCACCGCCTCGACGCCGTTGAAGTAGTTGCCGACGTCCTGGTAGACCGGGATTCCGCCCCCGCCGGCGGCCACCACCACCGCTCCGCCTTCGACCAGGCGCCTGATCACGCTCACGTCGAGGATCCGCTTCGGCCGCGGCGAGGGCACCACTTTGCGCCAGCCGCGCCCGGCGTCCTCGACCATCTGCCACCCCTGCTCCTGCATCAGCAGGTTGGCGCGGTACGCCGTGAAGTAGGGGCCGACCGGCTTGCTCGGGTTCTCGAACGCGGGGTCGTCGCGCGCCACCTCGACCTCGGTGAGGACGGTGACTACCGGCTTCGCGAGCTGCTCCTCGTTCAGCCGGTTGCGCAGCTGGTTCTGCAGCATGAACCCCATCGAGCCCTCGGTCTGTGCGACGCACACCTCCAGGCTTTGCGGCGGGATCTTGGTGATCGCCTCCTCGACCTGGATCATGATGTTGCCGACCTGGGGCCCGTTGCCGTGGACGATCACGAGCTCGAACCCCCGATGGATGATCTCCACCAACCAGCGTGTCGCCTTCCAGGTGAGCGTGAACTGCTCCTCCTGGGTGCCGTGGTCCTGCGGCCGGAGCAGCGCGTTGCCTCCGAAGGCGATGACCGCCACCGGCCGCCGTGCGTCTTGATGCTCTGTCACAAAGGCCTCCGCCCACCGCGGGGAGTGCCCGCATGGAGGAAGGAGATTGTGCGGATCGCTCACAAGGAAGTCAAGCGCGGAAAGACCGTGGTCCGTGGTCCGTGGCCCGTGGTCCGTGGTCCGTGGTCCGTGGCCCGTGGTCCGTGGCCCGTGGTCCGAGCAGGCCGCGCCGGCCGCAGCCCAACCTGCACGTGTCGTCATTCGCGGGGATGACACCAGCGAAATTGAGCGCTCCACCGAAGGCAGGGCTTCCGAGCTTGGGGCGTGCAGCCGCGCCGCCGCCGTTGGTAGGGGCCGGTGATCACACTTTGGTGCCGGTGGCCTGACCAGTGGGTCCCCATATCGCTCGGCCGCCGGACCAGCGCTGCCGAACCGCGAACAAAGTGTGATGCCCGGCCCCTGGCAAGGCGCACGAGGCGGGAGCAGCGGAGCGTACCCGGAGGGTACGTGAGCATGCGATCCGCCGAGTGCAACGCAGCCAGAGGTCCGACGCCGGCGGCGCCCCTAGGCTTGCTGGTCGGGGAGGGGGGGGGCCGCTCGGAACACCCGCCCCTTCCCCGCCGCCTTCGCCCGGTAGAGCGCGGCATCGGCGCGCGCCAGCAGCTCGGCGGCCTCCTCGCCGTCCTCGGGGAAACAGGCGACGCCGGCGCTGGCCCCGAGCGTCGCGTTGGCGCCCGGACGCGGCAGGTCGCGGGTCGCCTCGACGATCGCGGCCACGAACCCCTCGGCCGCGGCGATCGCGCGCTCGGGTTTGGTGGAGGGGATCACGATGCAGAACTCGTCCCCACCGAGACGGCCGACGGTGTCCGAGGCGCGCGCACGCCCCTTCAGCGCCGCGCCGACGGCGATGAGCGCCTGGTCGCCGGCAGGGTGGCCCCAGGTGTCGTTGTACGCCTTGAAACCGTCGAGATCCATCATGATGACCGCGAGCGGCTGGCCGCTGCGCCGGCACAGGGAAAGGTACTTTTCGAGCTCGCGCTCGAACCCGAGGCGGTTCTCGATGTTGGTCAGGGGGTCCTTGTGGGAGATGTTGAGCAGCAACCGGTTGGCCTGCTCGAGCTGCCGCGTCCGATCGCGCACCTGGGCGTCGAGCTCGCCGGCGAGGCGGGTCTGTTCGGCCCGCGTGCCCTCGAGCTGTTCGGCCATCCGGTTCACCCGCTCCGCGAGAAGCCGCATCTCCTTCGGCCCGCGGATCGCCTGGCGCGCCGTCAACTCGCCGCGACCGATCGCCGCGACCGTCTCGCCGAACTCGTCGAAGGGACGCATGAGCCGGCCCGCCGCGAGCCAGGCAAGGAACGCCCACAACGCCACGAACCCGGCCGCGAACGCCAGCGCCGTCCCGCGGGACCGTTCGAGCGTCCTGTCGATCGACCGCCGGTCGATCGCGAGCCAGAGCCCCCCGAGATCGTCGCCGCCGTTGCGGATGACCTGGAAGTTCGCCTGGACATGGACCCCGCCGAGGGTGAGCTCGGCCTGGTCGTCGTCGCCGGTCGGCCACGTGCCGAGGACCGGCCCCGGCGGAGTTGCGGCGGGCTCCGCGGCGGCAACCCGGCGGTTGTGGTCGAACACGACGACGAGGAAGGCGCCCCCGTGCTCCGTCACCCGCCGCGCCGCCTTGACGAGGACGTCCCGGTCGCCGGCCGCGAGCGGTCGTTCCAGGCGCTCGGCCACGCTCACGGCCACCGTGCGCGCGGCGCGCTCGACGGCGCTGTCGGCCTCGCGGGTCCCGAGCAGGTCCGCCGCGACCAGGACCGCGGCCGCGGCCACGGCCGCGCCGCCCGCCGCGAACACGGTGATTCGAACGCGCATAAATCCCCACAACCCCGATGCCATTGTGTAAGTGTAAGCCAGGCGCGGCGGAATTGCGCAACGGCGGCCGCCGCCGGGCCCTCCACCGTCGGGTTGCGTGGCACAATGGATCAATGGACGAGTTCGTTCACCCCCTTGCGGGACGGTACGCGTCGCGCGCGATGCGGCGCCTGTTCTCGCCGGCAGCGAGGTTCGCGCTGTGGCGGCGCCTCTGGCTCGTGCTGATGCGCGCCGAGCGCGACCTCGGGCTCGCGATCCCGGCCGCGGCGCTCACCGAGCTCGAGGCCCACCTCGAGCCGACAGCGTCCGAACTCGGGCGCGCCGCCCAGATCGAGCGCGAGACCCGCCACGACGTGATGGCGCACATCCGCGCCCTCGCCGAGGTCGCGCCGGCGGCGGGCCCGTACCTGCACCTCGGTGCGACGTCGTGCTACGTGACCGACAACGCCGACCTCGTCATCCTCGCCCGCGCGGCCGACCTGATCCTCAAGCGCGGGACGGCCGCCGCGGCGGCGATCGCCGAGTTCGCGCGCGCCAACCGCGCGCTCCCCTGCCTCGGCCACACCCACTTCCAGCCGGCGCAACCGACCACCGTCGGCAAGCGGGCGTGCCTGTGGCTGGCCGACTTGATCGCCGACCTCGAGCGACTCGAAGCGGAGCGCGGCCGCCTCCTCCTGCGCGGGGCCAAGGGGACCACCGGCACGCAGGCGTCGTTCCTCCAGCTCCTCGGGGACTCCGACAAGGTCCGCGAGCTCGACCGGCGCATCGCCGCCGCGTTCGGATTCCCCGGGACGTACCCGGTCACCGGCCAGACCTCGCCGCGCAAGCCGGAGTTCTACCTGCTCGCGTGCCTCTCCGGTCTGGCACAGTCGGCGCACAAGTTCGCCGGCGACATCCGCTTGCTCGCACGCCTGAAGGAGATCGAGGAGCCGTTCGGCGAGGGCCAGGTCGGCTCCTCGGCGATGCCTTACAAGCGCAACCCGATGCGTTGCGAGCGGATGACGGCGCTGGCCCGCCACCTCATCGTCCTCGAGCCGGACGCGGCGTGGACCGCGGCCTCGCAGTGGCTGGAGCGCACGCTCGACGACTCGGCCAACCGCCGCATCGCGCTTCCCGAGGCGTTCCTGACGGCGGACGCGATCCTGCTCCTCTGGCGCTCGGTCGCCGCCGGCCTCGAGGTCCACCCGGCGATGGTGCGCCGCAACCTCGAGGAGGAGCTGCCGTTCATGGCGAGCGAGGAGATCCTGCTCGCGGCCGCGGCCCGCGGCGGCGACCGCCAGCAGCTGCACGAGCGCCTGCGTGTCCTCTCGGGCGAGGCCGGCCGCCGCGTCAAGGACGGCGGCGAGAAGAACCCGCTGCTCGAGCTCGTGGCCGCCGATCCGGCGTTCGCCCTCGACCGCGGCAGGCTCGACGGGCTGCTCGACCCCGCCCGCTTCATCGGCCGCGCGCCGGAGCAGGTGGACGAGTTCCTCGCGACCGTTGTGCAACCGTGGATCGCAGCCCACCCCGCGCCGGTCGACGACGAGGAGCCGCAGGTTTGAAAGCCCGTGGCCCGTGGTCCGTGGTCCGTGGTCCGGACACAGGAGAGATGTGGCCCGTGGTCCGTGGTCCGTGGTCCGAAGACCCCCGCAGAGAACCGGGAAGACGATCGCGGGTGCTGGCGCTGCTCCTGGGCGGCGCGGCGCTGGGAGTGCTGGCCGCCGGGTGTGCGAGCACCGTCCGACCGGCGCGACGCGCGCCGCACGCGGTCGCGCACCCCGCGGCGGCGGCGGCCCGGCTCGGTGCGGTCGAGGAGGGGCTCGCCTCGTGGTACGGGGAGCCGTACCACGGGCGCCGCACCGCCTCCGGCCCGCGCTACGACATGTGGGCGATGACCGCAGCCCACCGCACCCTGCCGTTCGGCACCGTCGTGCGGGTGACGAACCTCGATTCGCAGCGCCAGACCGAGGTCACGATCAACGATCGCGGTCCGTTCGTGGCCGGACGCATCCTCGACCTGTCCCGCCGCGCCGCCGAGGCGCTGGGAGCGATCGGCCCCGGCGTGATCCCGGTGCGCCTCGAGGTGACCCACGTCGGGGACGGGATGCCGGACGATCCCTGCTGGGAGGTCCAGGTCGGCGCCTTCGCGAAGCGGGAGAACGCCGCGCGCGCCCGTGCCAACCTCGAAGCCGGGGGGCTGGTGGTGCGGTTCGCGCCGGCCGGAGGCGGCCTCACCCGGGTGCGGGCGACGGGCATCGGCGGACGGCCCAAGGCGCTCGAGCTCGCGGCGTCTCTCGCGTCCGAGTACCCGGGCGCGGTCGCGGTCCCGTGCGGGGGCGGCTGGTGAGGGCGCGCCTCGCCGTCGCCGCCATCGCGCTTGCGGTTGCCGGCGCCGCCGCGGCCCAGGACGCGCCGCCGCTCGTCCTCAATACGCTGCCGGCGTCGCTCGCGGGCGAGTGGCTGTTTCGCACCGGCCACGATCCCGCGTTCGCGAGCCCGTTTCGCGAGCAGCGCAACTGGCAGCGGATCCACGTCCCCGGGCCCTGGGAGCGCCAGGGGTGGCCGGAGTACGTCGGCCACGCCTGGTACCGGCTCACGTTCGTGGTCTCCTCCGATCTGGCCGGCATCGACCTCGGCCTCGACCTCGGGCACATCGGCGACGTGGACGAGGTGTTCCTCAACGGCCGGCGGATCGGCGGGACCGGTTCGTTCCCGCCGAACTTCGACAAGGCGACGCTCGCCCGCCGTTTCTACCTGATCCCGCAGGACGTCGTCCGGCTCGGCCAGCTCAACGAGCTGGCGATCCATGTGTTCAGCGACTCCCGCTTCGGCGGCCTGCTCGGCCCGGCGCCGATCCTCGACCGCTACCCGACGGTCCTCGCCCACGAGGTGGTCCGCGACATCGCGGCGTACGCCATCGCCACGCTCCTGCTCACGCTCGCCGCCCTCCACATCCTGCTGTTCTTCACGCAGCGCGACCTCCTCGACCACCTGGCGTTCGCCGGTGCGATGGCGGCCATCGCCGTGTTCGTCGTCGCCCACACCACCTGGGGTCCGGCTCTCGTCGTCGGGTTCGGCGGCGCGTACCGCCTGGCCGTGGCCTCGCTCCTGGCGGGGGTGGCGCTCTTCCCGGCCGTCGTCTACCGCCTGGCCGCGCGCCGCCAACCGGTGGCGCTCCTCGGCCTCGAGACCCTGCTCACCCTCGGGGCGGTGTTCACCCTCGTGTGGCGCAACCAGGGCGACCTGCAGTTCTGGCTGTACGCCGGCGAGGCGGCCCTCCTCCTCGTTGCGGGGGTCACCCTGAGAATCGAGGCGTCACTGGTGGGCCGCCGTCCGTGCGCGCTCCCCGCGCTGGTCGCGACGACGGTGTTCACCGCCGCGATCGTGTTCGACGTGCTCGTCGACACCGGCGCGCTCCCGCGCACCAGGGCGCTCGGCGGCGAGCTGATCGGGCCCCTTGCGGCCGTGCCGTTCGCCGTATGTCTGTCGCTCGCGCTCGCCATGAGCTGGATGCAGCGCCGCTGGGGCGAGCCGGTGGACGCCACGACCGGTCTGATGACCCGGGAGCGCTTCACCGACCGCCTGGCGGCCGAACTGTTGCGGACGCGGCGCAACGGGTCGTCGCTCGCCGTCGCGCTCATTCGCCTCACCGTCGCGGACACCGCGGGAGAGCGCGGCCAGCCCCCGGTCGAGGCGGTCTCGAGCCTGCGCCGGGCGCTCCGCCAGATCGATCTCCTCGCCCGCTACGACGGCGAGACCTTCGCGCTCCTGCTCGCCGAGACCGACGAGCGCGCCGCGATGACGATCATCGAGCGGCTGCGGCGAACGGCCGGCGAGCTGGCGGGCGGCCGCGCCGGGCGCACCCGCACCACGGCGGGCCTGGCGCAGTACCGGCCCGGGCGCCACCTCGCCGCCGCGGAGTTGCTCCGCGAGGCCGAGGCCGCCCTGTACGCGGCGGTGAGCGAGGGTGGAGATTGCACCGCCACCGCACCGTAGCGGGCGGGGCTGGGAGCGATCCGGCGGCCGCTGCGAGCGGCGGCCGCCGTGGAAACCCCGGCCGGCTGGTGTGTGGCCGCCGGACGCGGCCCATCCACGAAGCCGAACGGTTTATCCAAATGTCCGGACAAACGGACCCGGTCCGCTTACGGCGCCGGGACGGGTCCGGGCACAGCCATTGCAATGGGCCGGAGTGTGAAATTGTGGGTTTTTCCGCCCAGACAGCGCCAGGCGGGTGCCGCGCTCCCGCCCCGTTGGGAAAGGAGGAGGGGAACTCGGTCATATTCAATAGGTTAGAACCAGCTTCCAACGCGTCACTGCCCTTGACGCTGTGAAGGCAGCAGAAACAAAAAGGGAAAAGGAGGAAAAGGATGAAGCGTTTCGTATTGTTTGCTCTGCTCATCGGGTGCGTGGCGATGCCACTGTTCGCCCAGAACCCCACGGGGACCCTGTCGGGCCACGCGTCCGACGGCAAGGATCCGCTCCCCGGCGTGACCGTCACGGCGACGTCCCCGAACCTGCAGGGGACCCGCACCTCGGTCACCAACGGCAACGGCGACTACATCTTCACGTTCCTGCCCCCCGGCGACTACCGGGTGAGGTTCGAACTCCAGGGGTTCCAGACCATCGACACGACGGTCAAGATCAACGCCGCCCAGACCCAGAGGGTCAACGCGACGATGCCGCAGGCGAAGGTGGCCGAGGAAGTCACGGTCACCGGCGCGTACGACACGATCGCCTCCTCGGGGACGATGGCCACGACCTATGAGAAGTCGCTGATCAACAAGCTGCCGGTTCCCAAGGACCTCATCAACACGGTCGCGTTGACCGCCGGCGTGTCCACCACCGGCCCGAGCGGCAACGTCATGATCGCGGGCGCGATGGCCTACGGCAACCTGTTCATGGTCAACGGCGTCGCCATCATGGACAACGTCCGCGGCACGCCGAACACGCTCTACATCGAGGACGCTGTCCAGGAGACCACGACCTCGGTGTCCGACATCTCGGCCGAGTACGGCCGCTTCACCGGCGGCGTGGTCAACACGCTGACCAAGTCGGGCGGCAACGAGTTCCACTTCACGGCGCGCGACACGCTCACCAACGACAAGTGGACCGCCAAGACCCCGAAGACGACCGCGCAGCGCCAGGACAAGATCCTCAACACCTACGAGGCCACGCTGGGCGGCTTCTTCATCAAGGACCGGCTGTGGTTCTTCGGCGCCTACCGCGACCGCAAGACCTCCGGTAACGCCCAGACCTACCTCACCAACGAGCCGTTCGCCTACGCCGACACCGAGAAGCGGTACGAGGGCAAGCTGACCCTCGCGATCACGCCGAACCACCGCGTGATCGGCTCCTACTTCAAGGTGGACCGGCAGCAGGCCAACTACGGGTTCGGCAACATCTACGGGCCCGGCGGCTACAACTTCATGGACAGGGCGAGCCTCTACACCCGCCAGCTGCCGCAGGAGCTGAGAGCCGCCAACTACACCGGCGTGCTCACGGACAACTTCTTCGTCGAGGGGCAGTACTCCTCGCGCAAGTTCACGTTCGAGAACTCGGGTTCGGCGTACACCGACCTCGAGCGCGGCACCTGGATCTTCGACCCGTACAACTTCAGCAACTACGCGTTCTACAACTCGCCGATCTTCTGCGCGGTCTGCGCCGGCGCGGCCGAGAAGCGCGACAACACGGAGTACATCGGCAAGGCGTCGTTCTTCCTCTCGACCGGCAGCCTCGGCTCGCACGACCTCGTGGTCGGCTACGACCAGTTCGAGGACAAGCGCCTCTCCAACAACTGGCAGTCGGGCTCGTCCTACGGTCTCGTCGTCAACGGCGAGGTCCTCAACCCCGACGGCTCGATCAAGGTCGACTCGGTCGGCACGCCGTACCCGATCCTCGTCGGCGGCAGCGGTTCGACCTACCTCACCTACTGGCCGATCGCGGTGATCACGGCGGGCAACGACTTCAAGACCACGTCGATCTTCGCCAACGACAAGTGGCGCCTTAACAACAACTGGTCGTTCAACATCGGCCTGCGCTACGACAAGAACGACGGCAAGAACGGCAACGGCGCGGTCGTCGCCAAGGACTCCAAGATCTCGCCGCGTTTGAGCGCGACGTTCGACCCGGCCGGCGACGGCTCGCTGTTGTTCAACTTGAGCTACGCGAAGTACGTGTCGGCGATCGCCAACTCGATCGGCGACGCGACCTCGAACGCCGGTTCCCCGGCCACCATCTACTACCAGTACAACGGTCCGGACATCAACACCAACTGCGACGCGGCCTCCGGCGCCAACTGCCTGACCTCGCAGCAGGCGCTCACGCAGATGTTCGCGTGGTTCAACTCGCTGACCCAGGCTGAGAAGGCGGCGACGTTGATCTACGGCTCGATCCCCGGCCTCTCCACCATCATCCCGGGGTCGCTCAACTCGCCGAACGCGGACGAGTGGACGATCGGGGCCTCCAAGCGCCTCGGCAACAACGGCCAGGTCCGCATCGACTACATCAACCGCAAGTTCCACGACTTCTACATGACCGAGGTCAACCAGACCACCGGCCTGTCGCCGTCCGACCAGTACGGCAACCAGTACGACCTCGGCTGGATCGTCAACAACGACAGCATCGTCAGCCGCGAGTACAACGGCATCCTGATCTCGGCGCAGTACAAGCTGACCGACGCCCTGAGCCTCGGCGGCAACTACACCTGGTCGACCCTCAAGGGCAACATGGTGGGCGAGACCGGCGGCTCCGGCCCGGTCACCGGCGCCGACCTCACGTACCCCGAGTACAAGCAGGAGAAGTGGTACAACCCCAAGGGGTACCTCTCCGGCGACCAGCGCCACCGCGCCCGCATCTGGGGCGTCTGGGATCTCATCAACACCAAGCACAACCGCCTCTCGGTCAGCGCCCTCGAGACCTACTCGTCCGGCACTCCGTACGGCGCCGTCGCCGGCATCGACGACCGCCCGTACGTCACCAACCCCGGCTACCTCTCCCCGCCGAGCAACGTGAACTACTACTTCACCAACCGGGCGAAGTACACGACCGACACCATCACCCGCACTGACCTCTCCTTCAACTACGCGTTCGTGCTTCCGGCGCTCGGCACCGACCTGCAGTTCTACGTCGAGCCGCGCGTCACCAACGTGTTCAACGAGCACGGCGTGACCAACGTCAACACCACCGTTTACACCAACAGGAACAAGAGCTATCTCGACAACTTCAACCCCTTCACCACGGCCGCGCCGGTCGAGTGCCCCCAGGGCACGACCACCGCTCACTGCGGCAACTGGCAGAAGGGACCGAACTTCGGCAAGCCGCAGGCGCCGACCGATTTCCAGACCGCGCGCACCTTCGTGGTCTCGTTCGGCGTCCGCTTCTAACCGCTTCACGTTCGGAATTCACGGCCCCGGTCTTCGGACCGGGGCCGTTTCTTTTCCCCGCGTCCCGTCCCACCCGCCTTCGCCCCGCGCCGCGCGGCGGCCCGGGAGATGCTATCGTTCGCCGGTGAAACGGGCGGTCCCGTTCGGGCTCGCGGCGCTGCTGGTGGCGGCCGTCGTCGCCGCCTACCTGCCCGCGCTCCGGGCCGGCTTCGTCTGGAACGACGACACCTACCTCACCAACAACCGCACGCTCGACGGCGGGGCGGGGCTGCACGCGATCTGGGCCGACCCGCGCGCCAACGAGCAGTACTACCCGCTCGTGTTCTCCTCGTTCTGGGTCGAGAAGCGGCTCTGGGGCCTGCGCCCGCTCGGGTACCACCTCGTCAACGTGCTGCTACACGCCGCCTCGGCGCTGCTGCTCTGGCGGCTGCTGCGCCGCCTCGCCGCTCCGGGCGCCTGGTTCGGCGCCGCGCTCTTCGCCTTGCACCCGGTGTGCGTCGAGTCGGTGGCCTGGGTGACCGAGCGCAAGAACACGCTCTCGTTGCTGCTCTCCCTCCTCGCCGCCCTCGCCTACCTCGCGTGGTCGGAGCGCCGCGCCGCGGTCGCGGGCGGCAGTGCTCGTCGCGACCACGCGCCGGACTTGCTCCCCTGGTACCGCCGCCCGGGCGCCCTCTACGCGGGCGCGCTCGCGCTGTTTGCGCTCGCGCTCCTCGCCAAGACCACGGCCGCCCTGCTCCCCGCCGTGCTCCTCGTCCTCGCCTGGTGGCGAGCCGGCCGCCTGCGCGGCGCGAACGTGCGCCCGCTCGTGCCGTTCTTCGCGATCGGCGCCGCCCTCGCGCTCAACACCGCATGGCTCGAGACGACCGTGGTCCGCGCCAGCGGCTCGGAGTGGTCGCTGTCCCCGGCGGGCCATCTCGTCCTCGCCGGCCGGGCGGTGGCGTTCTACGCCGGCAAGCTCCTCTGGCCGACCGACCTCGCCTTCATCTACCCGCGCTGGACGATCGATGCGGCGGCGGTGCGGCAGTGGCCGCCCGTGCTGGCCGTGCTCGCCGTGCTCGCGGCGGCCTGGGCGCTGCGCCGCAAGCTCGGCCGCGGACCGCTTGCCGCCGTGCTGCTCTTCGGCGGCGTGCTCGTCCCGGCGCTGGGTTTCTTCAACGTGTACGCGATGCGCTACTCCTGGGTCGCCGACCACTTCGCCTACCAGGCCGTGGCGGTGGGGGCGGCGTGCGTCGCGGCCGCCGTCGCCACGCTGGCCGGGCCCTCGCTCGCGCGGCGACGCGCCGCGGCCGCCGCCGGCGTCGCGGTGCTTGCCGCCTTCGGCACGCTCACCTTCCGCCACGCCGAGGAGTTCGCCAGCGCCGAGACCCTCTGGCGCGCCACCCTGGCCCGCAACCCCGGCTGCTTCATGTGCCACACCAACTACGGCTTCCTCCTCTACCGCCAGGGCCGCGTCGCCGATGCGATCGATCACTTTCGGGCGTCGCTGCGCCTCAAGCCGGACAACGTGCCGGCGCTGCTCAACCTGGCCAAGGTCGACGAGGACCGCGGCCGGCTCGACGAGGCGGCGTCCGAGTTGCGCCAGGCCCTCGCGGTGGACCCCGCGGACCCAACCGTGCTGGTCAACCTGGGAACGGTCTGCACCAAGGCGGGTCGCTACGAGGACGCGATCGGGGCGTATCGGGACGCGCTGCGCCACCCGTCGCCGGACGACTACCTGGCGCACAACGGCCTCGGCGTGGCGCTGATCCGCCAGGGGCGGCGGACCGAGGCGGTGGAGGAGTTCCGCGAAGCGCTGCGCCTGAAGCCCGACTACTGGATGGCGCGCGCGAACCTCGAGCGGGCGCTCGCCGCGCCCCCAGCGGCCGGAACCGGGGGCGGCGGGCCGGGCGGCCGCTCACGGCCGCTTGATCCGGTCGGCGGCGGCTGAGGCGCGGCGCTGCCACGCGGCCGCCTCCGCCTTCTCGCCGAGCGAGCCGAACGTCGTCGCGGCGAGGAGGTACGTCTGCCCCGTCGGGTTGGCGCGCGCCATCGCGTCCATCAGCTGCGCGACCCCCGCGCGGTCCCCCTGGATGAAGCGGATGACGGCGAGGTTCGCGTAGGCGCGCGAGTGCGCCGGGAACGCGGCGATCTCCCGCCGGAACGCCGCCTCGGCTTCGGGCATGCGGTTCAGGCGTGCGAGCGCGTCGCCGCGCAGGTACTCGAGGTTGTAGACCTGCGGGAACCGCAGCTCGTTCGCCCGCTGCGCCGCCCGCTCGACGGTCGCCAGGGCGTCGGCCGGCTTTCCCTCGCCCAACTGCACCTCGGCCATCACCAGCAACGCCGGCGGCTGCGGGTTGCGCTCCGCCGCGGCGGCCCGGGCCTCCTCGGTCGCGGCGGCGAAGTCGCCTTTGGCGATGGCGACGCGGGCGAGCAGCTCGTGCGCCTTCGTCGGGACGTCCTTGAGCGCGCGCCGCGCCGCCGCCTCGGCCTTGGGCAGGTGCTTGAGGTTCAGCTCGACGTACCCGAGCGAGACGGACGCGTCGGGCAGGAAGATCGGCGAGCGCCGCATCGCGTCGCGGTACGCCGCCGCCGCCTCCTCGTCGAAGCCGGCGTTGGTGAGCACCTCGCCGAGCTTCAGCCACACGTCCACCATCCCGGGGTTGTCCTTGAGGATCGCGCGCAGCGCCGCGATCGCCTGCGGGAACTCCTTCTCGTCGGCGAGCCGCCACCCGTCCTGCATACGCTGCAGGTACTGGAGGTTGTCCACCGGGTTCGGGAGCGCGGGCGAGGCCGCGGTGTCGCGCAAGCCGCCGATGTAGCCGAGGGCGGCGAGGCGCCGCAGCGTCTCCTGATCCACCGCGGCGGGCTTGTCGCTCCCCTGCGGGAACTTCTGCAGGTCGGCCGCCAGGCGCGCGGCGTCGGCGGCCCGGCTGGCGATGAGGTCGTGCTTCTCGGCCGGGTCGGCGACCATGTCGTAGAGCTCCGGGCGCGGTCCCTGGATGTACTGGTAGCGCGCGTCGAGGGTGCTGTGGAGGTCGCTCCAGCCGAGCTGAAGCCTGGGGTAGAGGGTCTCGCTGTAGAGGACGCGCCGCGAACCGGCCTTGGCGTCCATCGTCACCAGCGACGACCCGCTCACCTCCTTGGGGGTCGCGATCCCGAGCACCGAGGTCACCGTCGGCACGATGTCGGAGAGCTGCGCGGGCCACCCGATCCGGCGCCCGGCGCCGAACTCGCCCGGCAGCTTGACGATCATCGGGACGTGGATCGCTTCGCGGTAGAGCAGGATCGAGTGCTGTTCCTCGCCGTGGTCGCCGAGCCCCTCGCCGTGGTCGCCGACCAGGACCACGATCGCCCGGTCGTAGACGCCGAGCCGCTTCAGGTCGTCGAGGAACGTGCCGATGATCGCGTCCGCCGAGGCGATCGCGCCGTCGTAGGTCTTGCCGTACAGGCTCAAGAAGGGCTCGGGCGGGTTGTACGGCAGGTGCGGCTCGTAGATGTGGAAGAAGAAGAAGAACGGCTCCCCGGCGTGCTTGGCGATCCACTCCTTCGCCACCGCTTCGGTCTTGTCGCCGGTCCGTCGGTAGTGAACCGGCGCCATTCCCGGCGCCGCCTCGGTGGAGTCCTCGTAGTAGTCGAACAGGGGCCCGAGGCCGGTGTCCGACCGCAGCACGTAGGACGAGACCGCGGCCCCCGTCGCGTAACCCTGCGCCTTCAGGAGCAGGGGGAGGCTCGGGTGCGCCCGGCCGTCGAAGACGAACCCGACGTTGTTGCGCACGCCGTGCTCGGGAGGCAGCTCGCCCGTGAGCATCGTGGTGTGCGCCGGGAGCGTCATCGGACACGGCGTGTAGGCGTTCTCGAACAGCCACGAATCCTTGGCGAAGGCGTCGATGAACGGCGTGCGGATCTTCGTGTAGCCGTACGCCGGCAGGTGGTCCGCGCGCAGCGTGTCGATCGAGATCAGGATCACCGGCGCGTCGTGCGACACCGGCACGCCGTGCCCGCGCCCGCAGGAAACGGCGACGAGCCCGAGCGCCAGCGCGGCGCCCAGCCCCGCCGCCGCGGCGGTGGACCGCCGGCTCCCGGCGCGCGCGCCCTCCGCCCGCCGGCGTGGCGCCGCCTCGCGTCCATCCTTCCGTTCGATTTCCCCCACGTTCCCCCCTGGGTCCGCCGCGGCCGTCCCGACCGCCGTGGATTCTACGCCGCGGCCCGCCCAGGGGACAACGCGAGCCGCACCCCGGTCCGTTCCCGGCACGGCGCCGGCGACAACCCTGGCCGCTTCGCGCTACAATGCGCCCATGCCCGAGCTGAGATGGACCGAAGGCGACGTGCCACGGCGGCTGCGTCTTGTGACCTCGCCGTCCGGGATCGGGCGTGCGTCCGACAACCAGCTGGTGCTCAAGGACTTCTCGGTCTCGCGCCACCACGCCCGGGTGGAGAAGCGGGGCGACACCTGGTGGATCGTGGACCTCGGCTCGACGAACGGGATCAAGATCAACGACCGCTACGCCACCGACGCGATGCTGACCGAGGGCGACCAGGTTCAGGTCGGCAACTTCACGCTCTCCTTCCACCGCGGCGACTCCTCGGCCGGCCTTTCCGCCAGCTCCTCCACGTTCCTGCGAACCCTGGAGGAGTTCCGCGAGGACTTCGCCCTCGAGCCCGAGCAGGTCAGGAAGGGCACCGCCGTCACCGGCGCGACCCCGCGCGAGCGTGTGCTCGAGTCGCTGGCGCAGGTCGCGCGCACGCTGCTCGAGGTCGAGGAGCTGGAGCCCGTGCTCGTCAAGGTGATGGAGGCCGTGTTCGGCCAGCTTCCGGCCGAGCGCGCCTATATCCTGCTCTTCAACCCCGAGGGCCAGGCCGAGCTGCGTATCGCCCGCTCCCGCGGCGGCGCCGCGCTGGCGGAGGCGCCGGTGTCCCAGACGATCCTCGACCTCGTGAGCCGCCAGAAGGTCGCGGTCCTCACCTCGGACGCGCAGTCCGACGAGCGCTTCGCGGCCGGGCTCTCCGTGCGCCTCCACCAGATCCGCTCGGCGATGTGCGCCCCGCTGTGGCACCGCGATGCCGTGATCGGCGTGCTCTTCGTGGACACGCCGCTCGCGGCCGGGTGTTTCACCGCCGAGAACCTCGACCTCCTCACCGCGCTGGCCAACTACGCCGCCGTCGCCATCGATCGGGCCCGCCTCAACGACCACATCCGCGAGGCGCGGCGTGCGCGCGAACGGCTCGAGCGGTACCACTCCCCCGCCGTCGTCGAGGCGATCGTCGGGCGTCACCGCGGCGCCGGCGACGCGGAACGGCACGAGACCCGCGAGGTTTCCGTGCTGTTTGCGGATCTCGTCGGGTTCACCGCCCGCTGCGAGGGGATGGACCCCCCCGACGTCGCGCGCTTCCTCGGTGAGTTCTTCACTCTGGCCTCGGACTCGGTGTTCGAGTTCGGCGGCACGCTCGACAAGTTCATCGGCGACGCCGCGATGGCGTTCTTCGGCGCGCCGCTCGCGCAGCCCGACCATGCCGAACGGGCGGTCCTGGCGGCCCTGGCGTTGCGCCGCCGTTTGAAGACCTGGAACCGCGAGCGCGTGCTCGCCGGCCTCGACGTGGTCGAGGTGCGCATGGCGATCAACTCCGGCCTCGTCGTCGTCGGCGAGATCGGCTCCGCGACGCGCGTGGACTACACCGTGCTCGGCAACACCGTCAACGTCGCGGCGCGCCTCGAGGAGATCGTGGCGCAGGCCGGGCAGATCGTGCTCGGCGCGGCGACCCAGCGCGGGGTCGCCCACCTCTTCCCCACCGAACACCTCGGCAACGTGCAGCTGCGCGGCCTGCAGGGCAAGCTGCCGGTGTTCCGGCTCATGACCGAAGAGATCACCGGCGTCGGCGAATGAGCGGGATCTCCGCGCTCGCGTTCGTCACCTCGAGCCCGCACAAGCACCGCGAGGCCGAGGCGATCCTCGGACTCGCGCTCGAGCGCGTCTCCGTCGATCTCCCCGAGATCCAGAGTCTGGACGTCGTCGAGGTCGCGCGGGAAAAGGCACGCGCCGCGTTCGACCTGCTCGAGCGCCCGATCCTGGTCGAGGACACCTCGCTCGAGCTCGCGGCGCTCGGCGGGTTCCCCGGACCGCTGGTCCGCTGGCTGCTCGAGGCCGCGGGGCCGGGTGCGATCGCCCGCATGCTCGACGGCTTCGCCGACCGCCGGGCGCAGGCGCGCTGCGCCGCCCTCGCCTGGGACGGCACGCGCGAGTGGCTGGGCGTCGGCGAGGTGAGCGGGACGATCGCCCGCGAGGCGGCCGGCGACAGCGGGTTCGGCTGGGACATCGTGTTCGTCCCGGACTGGGGCGGCGGGCGCAGCTACGCGGAGATGACCCCGGCGGAGAAGAACGCGCGCTCTCACCGCGCCCTCGCGCTCGCGGCGCTGCACCGCGAGCTCGATCGCTGAATCTTCGATGTGGGGCGCGACCGCAGGGCGAGCGGTCGCCACCCCCGCGCCCCATCGTCAGATCGTGATCCGGCGGGGGGGCAGCGGGACGCCGGCGCGAAGGCGCTGGGCGTCCTCGACGAGGAGCGCCCACAGCCGTCGGGCGGCGGCCGCGAGCGCCTCCGGCTCGCCGTCGTTGCGGACCACGTAGTCGGCGGCGGCCGCGCGCTCGCCGTCGCTCGCCTGCGCCGCCACGATCCGCCTGACCTTCGCCTCGGGCCACCCCTTGGCGAGCGCGCGCGCCACCCGTGCGGGCTCCGGGACGGCCACCGCAACCAGCCGGTCGTAGTCGCGAAACGACCCGGTCTCGACCAGCAGCGCCGCTTCCACCACCGCGACGTCGGGGGGCGTCGCGGCGGCCGCGGCCGCCTCGAGCCAGGCCGCGACGCGCGCGCGTACCAGCGGGTGGACCGCCGCCTCCAGGCGTTGCCGCGCCGCGGGGTCGGCCAACGCCGCCGCCGCGAGCGCGCCGCGATCGACGCCGCCGTCCGGCGCGACGACCCCGGCGCCGAAGATCCTGGCGACCGCCGCCACGGCGGCGCCGCCCGGGCGGTACAGCTCGGCGACGATGGCGTCCGCGTCGCACGCCGCCGCGCCGAGCCGCGCGAGCAGCGCGGCCAGCGCGCTCTTGCCGCTTGCCACCCCACCGGTGAGCCCGACCCGGAGCACGCTAGAGCCCCCGGCGGCGGCGCGCGGCCGTGACGGTGTTCTGCAGCAAGCCGGCGATCGTGAGCGGCCCGACGCCGCCCGGCACCGGCGTGATCGCGCCCGCCACCGCGGCCACCGCGGTGAAGTCCACGTCGCCGACCAGCGTATACCCGCGCTTCGCGAGCTGCCCCTGGCGCTCGGCGTCGCCGGGGTACAGGCGCGCCACCAGCGCCGCGTCGTCGACGCGGTTGACGCCGACGTCGATCACGGCCGCCCCGGGCTTGACGTGCGCCACGGTCACGAGCGCCGGTTTCCCCGCGGCCGCCACCAGCACGTCGGCCTCCCGGCACACGGCCGCGAGGTCGGCGGTGCGGGAGTGGCACATCGTCACGGTGGCGTGGCGGGCGAGCAGCAGGGCGGCCATCGGCTTGCCGACGATCTCGGAGCGGCCGAGCACCACGGCGCGCGCGCCGGTCAGAGCCACGCCGGAACGGTCGAGCAGCTCGACGATGCCGGCGGGGGTGCAGGGCACGAACGCCGGCCGTCCCTGGTGGAGCAGACCGACGTTCGTCGGGTGGAAGCCGTCCACGTCCCTGGCCGGGTCGATGAGATCGAGGAACGCGCGCCCGTCGAGCGGCTTCGGCAACGGCATCTGGAGCAGGATGCCGTCCACGTCGGGGTCGGCGTTGAGGGCGGCGATCAACGCGGCGAGCTCATCCCCGCCGGCGCCGGCGGGGAGGTTGTGCGTACCCGACCGGATCCCCACCTGCAGGCACGCCTTGCCCTTCGCAGCGACGTACACCCGCGACGCCGGATCGTCCCCGACGAGGATGACTTCGAGGCGCGGGCTGACCCCGCGCGCCGCGAGCTCGTGGACCTGGCCCGCGACGCGCTCCCGGATTGCGGCGGCCACCGCCGCCCCGTCGAGAATCCTGGCGTTCATCGTCCCTCCCACCGCGCCACCGTGAGCGCTGCGATGCCGCCCGAGAGGTCGCGGCTCGCGAGCACCCCGTAGCCCTGCGCCCGCAGCAGCTCCGCCAGGCGGGCCCGGCCGGGGAAGGTGTCCACCGAGGCCGGGAGGTAGGCGTAGGCGCTGCCGTCGTGCGAGACGAGCCGGCCCACCGGGGTCACCACGAGGCGGTTCCAGAGCCGGCTCACCGCGGCCACCGTGCGGCGCTCGGGGCGGTGCAGCTCGAGCACGCCGAGGATGCCGCCCGCCACGAGCACCCGAGAGATCTCGCCGAAGCCGGCGGCGAGGTCGGCAAAGTTGCGCACCCCGAACGCGATCACCACCCCCGCGAAGCACCCCGACGGAAACGGGAGCGCCAGCGCGTCCGCCGCGGCCCACGTCACGCGGCGCCCGGGCCGGCCCTGTTTGCGCCGGGCGATGACCAGCATGTCGAGGCAGAAGTCCGCGCCGGTCACCACCCTCCCCGGGATCGCCAGCGCCACGTCCCCCGTCCCCGTGGCGAGGTCGAGGACGCGCCCGGCCGGAGCCTGTCCGAGCGCCGCCACGAGCAGCCGGCGCCAGCGCACGTCCTGGCGCAGCGACAGCATGCGGTTGAGCACGTCGTAGCGCGGCGCCACCTCGGCGAACATGGCGCGGATGGCCGCGGGGTCACGGGCGATGCGCTCGTCCATCGCGGCGACGGTAGCACGCGGCCGGGAACGGCCTCAAGGCTGGGCCGGCGCCGCGAACTTCTCGGCGAGGTCGTGCTCGACCACGAACCGGGAAGCCGCCAGCTCCTGCTCGCCGCGCCGCTCGATCCCGCCGCATTCGGCGAGCGGCCGCCTTTCCCCGGAGGGCCACGCGAAGCAGGCGCCCTCGACCGGGATCGCCGGCCCCTCGGCGACGAACTCGAGGCCGTCCCCCACCGCCGAGCCGTCGTTGAGCACCGCGAGCGAGCGCCGGCCGGGGTCGAGCGGTCCGCCGACGAAGCACGCCGGCGCCGGGACGCCGAGGAGCGTGAGCAGCGTCGGCGCGATGTCCACCTGGCCGCCGATCGTCGGGATCTCCCCCGCGAGCCGGCCGCCCGGGAGCAGCACGAAGAACGGCACCCGCCGCAGCCGCACGAGCACCGAGGGATCCCACCGCTTCTCCCCGGCGAGCGCCAGCAGCGGCGCGTCGACGTAGAGCCCCGCCTCGTGGTCGCCGTAGAGCGCCACGACCGTGTGAGCGAGCGCGCCCGAGCGTTCGAGGGCGGCGACCAGCGCCGCCAGGGAGGCGTCGAAGTAGTGCATCGCGTGGATGTAGTTGCCGAGCGGCGTGTCCTTGAGCGCGCCGACGTCGAGCACCTTGTGGCGGTCGGGGAAGAGGTCGAACGGGTGGTGGAGCCCGAGGGTGATGAGGAACGCGAAGTACGGCCGGCGCTCGGCGGCGAGCACGCCTTCCATACGCTCGAAGAACACCTCGTCGGCGAGACCCCAGCCGATCGTCTCCCCGGGCCCCAACGCCCGCCGAAACACCATGCGCTCGAACCCATAGCGCGGGTGGAGCACGCCGCGGTTCCAGAACCCCCGCTCGAACGGGTGCGCCGAAAGCGTCGCGTACCCTTGCCGGCGCAGCGTCGAGGCGAGCGTGACGAAGTGGTCGTACGGGAAGCGGAACGCGAGCGCGCCGCGGTCGAGCGCGTGCTGCGAGTTGAGCACGCCGAACTCGCCGTCGGAGCTGCGCCCCTCCCCGGTCTGGTCGAAGACGAAGGGGAAGTAGAGGGCGCGGCTCCGCAGGGCGTTGAGGAACGGCGTGATCTCCACGCCGCCGACGCGGGCGCCGATCACCCACTGCTGCAACGACTCCACCTGGATCAGCACCAGGTCGTCGCCCTTGGCGACGCCGTAGGCGGACAAAGGACCCGTCCGGGCGGCCGCCCGGGCGGCGAAGAACGCCCGCGCGGCGGCCGCCTCCTGCGGTGTCGGCCTGTCGCGGGTCGCCCACTCGCGGTACGTGCGCACGGCGTCGAACAGGTGGACGTTGACGAGTCCCCAGCGCCCAAGGAGGGCGCCGTGCGAGAACAGCTGCTCCGAAACGGCGGGATCGTTCATCCCGGCGCGCAGCGCGAGGCCGGCGGGCACGCCGGCGGCCAGCGTGGCGGCGACCGCGCCGACCCAGGCGAGGCGGCGCGACCGCGCCGGCGCAGCCTGGCTGCGACGCCGGCGCGGCCACAGCGGCGCGAACAGGAGCGCCGTCGCCGCACCCCCCAGCAGCCAGCCGTCGATCGGGTGCATCAGGGCGCGGATGCTGCCCTCGACCTGGCGGAGCTGACCCGCGCCGACCACCGCGACGACCGGGACCACCGTGCCGAAGTAGCGCAGGTGGAGGACGTCGGCGAGCGCCACCAGGTTGACGGCCGCGACCATCCCCCCGGCGGCGACGCCCCGCCAGCGGCCCGGCAGCAACGCGACCGGCAACGCCAGCAACGCCGCGGCCGAGGCCGCCAGCACGCCGCCCCCGCTCCAGAGCTGGTACTCGGCCACCTCGGAGAACGTGACCGTCGCGAGGCCGACGCCCAGCCACGTCCACAGCACCGGCGCGGCCTCGACTGCCAGCCAGAACCGCGCCCCGCCGCGCGGGCGCCACCGCCGGGCGGCCAGCACCGCCGCCGCGCTCAGGAGGACGAACCCGACGGTGAGCAGGGCGCACCGCCACACGACGAGCACCCGCACGCGCGCCGGGGCCGGGCCCGCCGGCGGCCCGTACCACGCGACCTGCTCCCGCACCATCGCCCACTCGAGGATCCACACGCCCGAGGTGGCGGGGGCCCGCACCCGGGCGGTCACCTCGACCGTCTCGCCGGGGCGGACCGTGTGCGGGAAGCTGGTCCGCTCGCCGTCCTGCTCCACCATCGTGCCGTCGCGGGCCAGCCAGTGGTACGAGAGGTGGTCGCCCGCCGCCTCCGACCAGGTGGCGCGGCCGTCGTTGCGCACGCGGACGCGCACGTCGCGGTTGCGACCGGTCCAGAACAGCCGGGGCGTGTGCTGGCTGACGACCGCCCACGCCAGCGGCGGCGGCGCAGCGGCCGCCTCCCCGGGCGCCGGGAGCAACGCCGGCAAGGCAAGGGCGAAGGCGAGGGCGCGCAGCGCCCGGGCCGCGAGCGTCACCGGCCGGAGCCCACGGCCGCAGCCGGCGCGGCCGCCGCGGCGCCGCGCTGCACCGGCGCGGTGCCGACCCCGTGGTCGAAGACCATCTTGCCGCCGAGGTAGCCGTTGTAGCCGACCGCGGCGGTCGCGGCCACCGCCGCCGCCAGGTAGAGCCACGCCCCCCAGCGCACGAGCCAGCCACGCCAGGCGAGCAGGAGCCGCAGGGCGACGACGCCGAGCAGCAGCCACATCGCCAACTCGCCGACGTCCTCGTGGCGCGCCACCAGGGCGGCGGCCGCGGCGGGGATCACGGCCTCGTCGTGGGCCGCCTCGCCGGAGAGCACCGCGGCCACGCTCCCGGCGGCGGCGAGCGCCATCACCAGTCCGGCGGCACCGCCGAGGGAACGCAGCCGCGGGTGGCGGGCGAGCAGCTCGAGCAACACGGCCACGATGCTGAGCGCGATCGGGAAGTGCACGAGCGCCGGGTGCAACGGATCTGGCAGGAATCCCATCGTCCCTCCGGGCGACTACCTGTAGTGTAGCGCCCGGGCTACGCTAAGATTCCCGTCATGGACCTCGTGATCCTCCTCGTCGTGTGCGGCTGCGCCGTCCTCGGTTTGATCGCGGGGGCGGTGCGCCTGGCGGCGCTCGTGGCCGCCGTCGTCGCCGCGATCGCGGCCGGCCGCTGGGCGGGCCCCCCCGCGGCGCAGCTGATCGGCGGCGCCGCCGCGAGCGGCAGCGGCCGCGTGCTCGTCATCGCCGCCGTCGCCGTCCTCGCCGCGCTGCTGGTCTTCCTGGCGGGAAAGGGGTTGCGCCGGGGGGTCAGGGCGCTCCACCTGGGGTGGGCGGACCGGCTCGCCGGCCTGCTGGTGGGGGCCGGGGCGGCGGCGTTGGTCCTCGCGCTGCTGCTCGGCCTCGCCTCGCTCGGGGGTCACCCCCCGTCGTCGCCGTGGGCCGCCCGCCTCGCGGCGACCGGACAGGCGTTCCTGGCGGTTCAGAGCTTCTCGGCGAGCAAGGCGAGCCCGAGCAGCACCCCGAGCGCGCCGACGAGCAGCGGCCAACACCCCCACTGAGGCCGCACCTGGCGCTCCAACTCGGTCTCCAGGAGGTGGCGCAGCGTATCGACCTGTCCCCGGTGCTCGTCCACCCGGCCAGGATACCTTGACGCCGGCCGCGCCCGGCCCCAGATTGTCGGTGACCGTCCTGCCACCTCCCGAGCGGAGGTGATCCATGGTTTCCAAGGTGTGTTCGGCCGTTCCCCGTGGCGTCGAGGCGCTGTGCGTCCAGGTCGAGGTCGACGCCCGTTCCGGGCTCCCCAACCTGACCGTGGTCGGCCTCCCCGACCCGGCCGTGCGCGAGGCCCGCGAGCGCGTCCTGGCGGCGATCCGCCACCTCGGGTGCCGGCTCGAGCCGAAGAGCATCGTCGTCAACCTCTCCCCGGCCGAAGAGCGCAAGGAGGGCGCGCTCCTCGACCTGGCGATCGCCGCCGGGGTGCTGATGGCGGTCGGCCTGGCGCCCCCCGGCCCGCCCGAGGCGTGGCTGATCGGCGAGCTGTCGCTCGACGGCGCGCTGCGCCCGGTGCGCGGCGTGCTCCCCATCGTCGAGGCCGCCACGCGGTGCGGCGCCCCAGTGATCCTGCCGGCGGACAACCTCGCCGAGGCGGCCGTCGTGCGCGGCGCGCGCCTGTACGCCGCGGCCACCCTCGCCGAGGCCGTGGCCCACCTGCGCGGCGAGCGGCCGCTCTCCGAGACGGCCGGGGGAGGAGGAGGCGCGTTCGCGGCGGCCGAGGGCGGCGGCCCCGACCTCGCCGACGTCGCCGGCCAGGAGCACGCCAAGCGCGCGCTCGAGATCGCCGCCGCCGGCGGCCACCACTTGCTGTTCCTAGGGCCGCCCGGCGCCGGCAAGACGATGCTGGCGCAACGCCTGCCCGGAATCCTGCCGCCGCTCGACGAGGCCGAGGCGCTCGCCACGACCAAGGTCTACTCGGTCGCGCCCGGCGTGCCGCGCCCGCACGGGCTCATCGGCCGGCGGCCGTTTCGCGCCCCGCACCACACCATCTCCGCCGCCGGCCTGGTCGGCGGCGGCACGGTGCCGCGGCCCGGCGAGGTCTCGCTCGCGCACAACGGCGTCCTGTTCCTGGACGAGATCACGGAGTTCCGGCGCGACGTGCTGGAGGTCCTGCGCCAGCCGATGGAATCCGGCCGGGTCGTGATCGCGCGCGCCGCCGGGTCGCTCGCCTTCCCCGCCTGCTTCCAGCTCGCCGCGGCCGCCAACCCGTGCCCGTGCGGCCACCTCGGCGACCCGCGCCGCGAGTGCCGGTGCACGCCGCCGGAGGTGCGCCGCTACCGCGCCCGGCTCTCGGGGCCGCTGCTCGACCGCATCGACCTCCAGCTCGAGGTGCCGCCGGTCCCCTACCGCGACCTCGCGCGCTGTGGGCGCGGCGAGCCCTCGGCCGCGGTGCTCGCCCGCGTGCTCGCCGCGCGCGCCCGCCAGGCCCGCCGCCTGGGCTCGAGCGGGCGGCACGCCAACGCCGAGTTGACGCCCCCCGAGGTCAGGCGCTGGTGCGCGCCCGACGCCGAGGGGGAGCGGCTGCTGGAGCTGGCGATGGCCAAGCTCGCGCTGTCGGCGCGGGCGATCCACCGTATCCTGCGGGTGGCGCGCACGATCGCCGACCTCGACGGCGCCGAGACCCTGGCGGCGCGGCACGTGGCCGAGGCGATCGCCTACCGCACGCTCGACCGCGTCGCGGCGGGGTAGGGGCGGCGCGCCGCGGCGGCGAAGAGAACGTAGAATGGAGCGATGCCGGAGGAGACCGCGAGGTTGATCGAGCAGGCGCTCGAGCAGTCGGCGCCACGGCTCGTCTTCCTCACGCCCGCCGAGCGCGGAGGGCGCTGGCGCGAGGCGTTCGGCGCCGCCGCGGCCAGGGTGCCGCAGCCGTACTGGCTCTACTCCGGCGCCGACCAGAGCCCGCTCGTCCTCGGCTTCCCGCTGCAGCTCTCGCCGGCGTGGGAGGAGTTCGGCCGCGACCTCGGGCGTCTCATCGACGCGGAGATCGCCTACCGGCGCGCGATGGCGCAGCAGGCGGAGGTGAGCAAGGCGGCGCTCGTGGAGCTGCGCCGGGTCATGGTCGGCCGGATCGCCGAGACGCTCGAGAACGCCTACCTGCACGACTACGGGCAGCGTCTGCCCGAGGTCTTCCTCCTCGTCCTCACCCGCGAGGTCGCGGAGCGGCTGCGCGCGGCCACGCGCGCCCTCACGGCCGCGGCGCCGGAACTGGGAGCCCGCGCCATCGACGAGATCCGCTACGCGACGGCCCAGCGGCTGGGCGACGTCGCCCACCGCGCCCGCACCCAGGCGCTCGACCGCCTGCGGCGGGCCGAGGCGCTGGAGCCGACACCTGCCTCGAGGGCGTTCGCCGAGCTCGTCCGCGACGACATCGTCCCGTTCGCCGAGCTTCACCTCGGCACCGGCCTGCCGGAAGTCACGGCGTACCTGCAAGGGCACCTGCACATCGACGCCGGCCGCTTCCGCACGATCTTCCGCTCCACCACCGAGCAGATCCAGGCCCTGCGCGCGCACGACCCGACGTTCGACCCGGTGCTCGCGGCGATCGACCCCGAGGCGGCCGCGTTCCCGGCCGACCGCCTGCTCTTCTGCGCGGCCGTCCTCGACCTCCTGGAGATCTGGCCCCACCCCGCAACGCCGCGCCTGTCGGCCGACCTGCGCCGCCTTCTCGCCGACGTCGCGCGCCGGTTCAAGCGGTTCGAGGTGGTCAGCGCGCTGCGGGATCGGGTCGTCGGCATCGCCGACCGCGGGCCGCACACCGTGACCCAGCTGCAGGGGCGCACGGTGCAGCTCTCGGACACGACGCGGCCGTTCGACTTCACTTCACCCGGCGTTCTCTCCTCGGTCGTGCGGCGCTACGGCCTCCTCTACGACCTCGTCGAGTTCACGCAGCTCATCGAGGAGCTGCGCCGCCGCGGGCGGGCGACCGAGGAGCAGGCGATGCGCCAGATGGTGCGTTTCCTCGGACGCGTCGAGGAGATCCGCGCGCGCCACCGTCTGAAGTTCGAGAAGTTCCTCGGGGATGGGGCGTTCTACTCGGCGCGCAGCGCCCGCGCCGTCTTCCTCGCGGCGGCCCAGCTCCGCTCCGTATACGAGGAGATGCGACGGCAGGGGTTCCCGTTCGACCGGGGGCTCCGCCTCGCGGTCAACGTCGGCACCTACCACCTGCTGCCGATGGTCGCGGCGGCCGTCGACCGCCCCCACCTCGAGTTCTTCGGGCACGGCCTCGTCGAGCTCGTCCGCCTCACGACCGGCAAGACGACCCACGAGGTCGAGGACATCGCGGACTTCCTGACCGCCAACGGCTACGACCTGCAGCGCGTGCTCGAGTTCCTCGAGCCCGTCCGCCACGCCGGCCGGTTCGCCGCCGTCACGAAGGACCGCCCCTACGCCGCGTTCATCGCCGAAAACGGCGAGCTCGTGAACCTCGGCGGGGTCGTGACCGAAAGCTTCCTGCGCGACCTCGAAGCCGAGTGCGGCGACCTCCGGCTCGCGGAGGGGGAGGCGTTCGGGGCGCGCTGGCTCCTGCTCGCGACCGCCGCGCCGGAGCAGGTGGCGCCGTGGGTCGGGCTGCGCATCCTCGGCACCGCGCGCCTGAAGGGGCTCGAGCCGATGCCTCTGATCGAGACCGTGGTGTTCGAGCAGCCGCCGCCGGGCAGCGTGCCGCTGCCGCCCACCTCGCCGTTGCAGCAGACGCTGCAGCGCCTGCGCGGTCCCGGAGGCGACGCCGAGAGCGCCGAGGCCGTGACCGCCGAGGTGGACCCCCGCCTGTGCGTCGTCAGCGTGCTCGAGGACGAGGCCACCCGCACCTGGTACATCGGCCGGTTCGAGGACGAGGTCGCGGCGCTCGCCAACGCCTTCCGCGTGAAGCTCGCGCCGGTGGGCCTGAAGGACGGGGAGCCGTTCGAGGCGTGGCTGTTCCAGCGCCGCGGCGACCTCGCCAAGCTCTACCACGGGTTGCGCCGCCACTCGCAGGGCGCCACGGTCCCGCTCGAGGACCTGCGCCGGCGGGACGGGTACGTCACCTGCCTGCTCGCCGCTCCGCACCGCTCACCCCGGTGAGCCGCGAGTCGGGCGGAGACGGCGGCGGGCGGGGACAACCTCCACCACCACATTGTCAATCGTGGGGAAGGCGACCGCCGGGTGCGCCGTCGTGGCCGATGGGGGGCTGTCATTGCGAGGTTCCCGAGCCCCGCCGAGGGCGGGGCGAGGGAACCGTGGCCATTTCGAGGACGTCAGGTTGGCCGGTCCGCGCGGTCGGCACGGGATTGCTTCGCCCCGCTTGCGGCGGGGCTCGCAATGAGAGGCGGTGGAATGAGACTACTTCGGCCCGCCTGCGACGGGACTCCTCACAGGAATTCGTCGCCGATAGACGGCAATCGTTACGCGGCGCTGCGTGTGCTAGGCTGAAACTCGAGATGACACCGATCGACGTCTACATCCCCGACACAAGCGCACTGGTGGAGAACCCCGAGGCCCTCGACCGCCTGTTGCAGCCCGGCAACGTGGTCGTGCTGCTGCATCAGGTGCTCGAGGAGCTGGGACGGCTGCAGGGCAGCCGGACGAAGTCCGAGGGGGTGCGCGCCGCGGCTCGCGTCGCGACGCGCAAGATCCTCACCTACCGCAACGATGCCCTCATCCACCACAGCGCCGAACGCTTCCTGCGCGGCGAGGCCGCCCTCGAGTCGTTCGCCGCCACCGCGACCGGCGGTGTCCTCGCCTGGGAGCCGTCCGGCCCGGTGACCTCGTCCGGCAACGGCAACGGCCACGGCGACAACCTGATCATCCAGGCGGCCCGCCGCATCCAGGCGATGAACAACGGCAACGGGCGCTTCCGCGTCGTGCTCATCTCCGAGGACTCCAACATGCTGCTGCGCTGCGACGCGCTCGGCCTCGCCGCCGAGCCGCTGCGCTTCGGCAAGCTCGACCTCAACCGTCCGGAGGAGATCTACGACGGCGTGGTGGAGCTGACGGCCAGCCCCGAGGCAGCGGCGGCGTTCTTCGCGAGCGGCCCGGTGCGCGAGCGCGCGCTCCCGCTCGACCTCCTCGCCGCGGCGCTGCCCGACCCGGTCGCCAATCAGGGGCTGGCGGTGCGCTCCGGCAACCGGGAGCTGCTGCTGCGGGTGGACGCCGAGCGTGGCGTGGCCCGCGAACTGCGCTTCGCCCAGTACTGGGACTCCAAGCGCGAGTGCTGGACACCGCGGACCGTGCTCGGCTTCACCCCCGCCGACGTCCGCCAGGTGTTCGCCCTCGACTTCCTCCTCGACCCGGAGGTCCAGCTCGTCGTCCTCGACGGGCCCGCCGGCTCCGGCAAGACCCGCCTCATGGTGATCGCGGCGCTCTACCTGCTGTTCGGCCAGCCCACGAGCTTCAAGGTCAGCCAGCGCTCGCAGCCGCTCTCCGGCGCGGAGCCCGGCTTCGAGAACGGGCTGATCCTGCTGCGCCCCGAGCACTCCTCGAGCCGTTTCGAGATGGGCTACCTTCCGGGCAGCCACGACGAGAGGATGTCGCCGTGGCTGGAGCCGTTCTTCCAGGCGATCCGTTCGGTCTCGCTCGCCAACGGCCACGACTTCTTGCGCGACCTCGAGGCCACCGGGCGCCTGACCATGCTGTCGACCTCGCTGCTGCGCGGCCTCGACATCGAGAACTCGCTCGTGCTCGTGGACGAGCTGCAGAACGGCGACCGCCACCTCGCCAAGACGCTGATGAGCCGCTTCTGCTCGTCCTCCAAGGTCGTGCTGGCGGGGTGCCTGGACCCGATCCAGATCGACAACCCGTACGTGGACTGGCGCTCCAACGCGCTGACGCGGATCAAGCAGGCGTACCGCGGGTTCGGGCCGTTCGTGGCGCAGGTCCGCCTCGTTCGCAACTACCGCGGTCCGATCTCGACCAAGGCGGACGAGCTGTAGAGACGGGGAACCGTGGTCAGTGGTCCGTGGTCAGTAGAGCCCGGGACCCGGGGCCCGGGGCTTGAAAATCGGCTTCGAGCGGCCGAGACTCGCTGGAGTGGGGGCCCGGATCGGCCCCGGAGGTCCCGATGAAACCTCTCGCAGTCGTGGCGCTGTTCGCCCTGGGCGCCGCCGGCGCGGCGGCGGCGGACCTGACCGCTGGGCTGCACTGGTTCGGGCAGAGCGCGTTTCGCATCGACGGCCCGCCGGTGATCTACCTGGACCCGTTCCGACTTCCCGACGGCCTCCCGCAGGCCGGCATCATCCTGATCACCCACGCCCACTTCGACCACTGTTCGCCGGCCGACGTGGCGAAGGTCCGCACGGCCACGACCGTCGTGGTCGCGCCGCGCGAGGCGGCGGCCAAGCTGCCGCCCCCGGTCGAGGTGATCGTCCCTGGCGAGACGAAGACAGTCATGGGCGTGACGATCCGCACCGTGCCGGCGTACAACATCGGCAAGCCCTACCACCCGCAGCAGGCCGGCAACGTCGGCTACCTCGTCACCGTCGGCGGCGTGACCTACTACCACGCCGGCGACACCGACCTCATCCCCGAGATGGCCGGACTCCGCCCCGACGTCGCGCTGCTGCCGGTCGGAGGCACGTACACGATGGACGCTGCCGAGGCGGCGCGGGCGGCGCGCGCGATCAAGCCCAAGGTGGCCGTGCCGATGCACTACGGGTCGCTCGTCGGCGCCGAGGCGGATGGCCGCCGCTTCGCGGCGCTGCTCGCCGGCAGCGGGATCGAGGTCGTGGTCAAGGCAAAGGAGTAGGGACGCGCGCGAGTGGGCGCCGCGGCGCCCGAGGGAGGCTCCCGTGATGACAGACCACCTGCACTGGCTCGGCCACGACTGCTTCCGCGTCGACGGCCCCCCGGTCGTGTACACCGACCCGTACCAGCTCGGAGGCGACCTGCCGCCGGCCGATATCGTCCTCCTCACCCACGACCACTTCGACCACCTCTCCGAGCCCGACCTCGCCCGCGTCCTGACCCCCGCCACGACCGTGGTCGGGCCCGCCGAGGTCGCCGCCAAGTGTACGGTTCGGGTCGAGGTGATCGCGGCCGGCGAGACCAGAACCGTCAAGGGCGTCGCGATCACCGCGGTGCCCGCGTACAACACCGACAAGGCGTTCCACCCCAGGGCCGACGGCAAGGTCGGCTACGTGTTTAAGGTCGGCGGCGTGACCTACTACCACGCCGGCGACACCGACCTCATTCCGGAGATGACCGGCCTCGCCCCCGACGTTGCGCTGCTGCCGGTCTCCGGGACGTACGTCATGACCGCCGAGGAGGCCGCCCAGGCGGCGCGCGCGATCCGGCCGAAGGTGGCCGTGCCCATGCACTACGGCGCGATCGTCGGCGCCGAGGCGGACGCCCGCCGTTTCGCGCGGCTGCTGGCCGGCAGCGGGATCGAGGTCGTGGTCAAGGCGAAGGAGTAGTTGCGGGGCGCAGGAGAGACGCGGACCGTGGTCCGGGGTCCGTGGTCCGTAGACGAGGGTGAAGGGACGAGGAAAGGCGAGGTCGGAGCGCCGGCTGCTTCCGTCTTCCCTCAACTCTTCCTTTCCGCTCGCACTCCCCGCTTGAGGCACGACAACGGGGTGGGCTCGCGCCCACCCCGTGCCGTGCCACCCGCGCTTGGCGCTACTGCAGCTCTCGCCACCACGCGATCGGCGCGCCCTCGCCGCCCGCGCCCGAGATCGGCAGATCCTTGACGACGTAGAAGTACGCCGTGCCGCCCGTGCCGGCGTACGACTTCGACACGACCGGCTGCTGGTTCGCGATGGCCAGGCCCGACGCGGCGCCCTCACCGGCCGAGGCCACCTTGATCGTGTAGGCCGCGAGGTTGCTGGGGTTGAACTTGACTTGCACGACGTAGGCCAACCCCTTGCACCCCGCGTCCGGGTCGAAGAGCAGGTAGAGGGCGATCACGCTGCCCGCGGCCCCGACCTTGGGTGTGAGGATCAACGGCGAGGAGGTGACCTGGGTGCGGTGGCCGAAGATCTTGGTGGTGCCGTCGGTGGTGATGTTGCGGATCTCGATCCGCTGCACCGCCGTGCTCGGGCTCGCTCCGACGGTCCGGGTCGCCAGGTACAGCGACGGGATGAAGTTCTTCGGATCGCCCGGGGCCGGGTCGGTGCCGACGTCGAGGCCGTTGATGTACTTGCTCACCTCGTAGAACGTCCCCGACGAGAACGCGAAGACGTTGTACGCCGGCACGTCCGAGGGGTAGTTGGCGACCGCCGGTGTGTAGTAGAGCGGCTCGCCCGCGATGACCGAGCCGGTGTCGGACAGGGCCTGCGGGTTCTTCCAGTTGTTGCTGGACATGTTCTGGCGATCGAGCAGCCAGACGTGACCCTGCAGGTCGGCCTGCACCCCCTCGTTGACGTCGTTGTCCGGCCGGTAGTAGCCGCTGGTGGTGCTCCAGATCGTGGAGTGGGCGAACGTCTGGTTGCGCACCCACGGGCCGCCCAGCGCCTGGTCCGTGGTGAAGTTGCTCAAGGTGTCGTTGGAGCGCACCGCCCCGGTCAACGGGTCGAGGCGGAGGTAGTGCGGCGTCGGGTTCGCGGTCGCCGCGGTGCCGGGATCGTAGAGCGTGTACCCGTTCCCCAGCGTCAGCTCCCAGTTCGCGCCGTTGGCGGTGCCGCCCAGGCTCGGGATGCTCCACGACTGGTTGAGGTCGGCCACCGCGGTGGTGAGTCCCCTCCCGTCCTTGGTCAGGCTCCACAGCGGCTGTACCGGCGGCGCCTTCTCCGGGTTCGCGGGGTCGTACGCCATGCCGTAGCCGTAGTTCGGATCGCCGGCGTACGAGGTGCCGTCGGGGTACGTCCGCGGCGGCGTCGGGTGAGTGACGTCGATGGCGTGCACGCCGCTGCCGCCGGGGCCCTCGGTGATGTACATGACGGTGCGGTACTCCGTGCCGTCCCACACGTCCGCGAAGCGCGGCGAGCTGGCGACGCCGTACAGGTGCTTGCCGGGGAGGATCGGCTGCCCCATGAGCTCGTCGGTGGGGTGGTTCTTGTAGTTGTCGTAGAGCTTGACCTGGTCGGCGAGTCGGTCGGGCGGGATGAGGGCGACCACCTCCGCCCCGTCCTTGACGTCGAACCCGTGCACCATGCCGTCGGAGGCGC
The DNA here is from genome assembly GCA_004298115.1 of Acidobacteriota bacterium. Lineage (GTDB taxonomy): Bacteria > Acidobacteriota > Thermoanaerobaculia > Thermoanaerobaculales > Thermoanaerobaculaceae > RBG-13-68-16. The sequence goes on along the minus strand of SCRJ01000017.1, from coordinate 16,738 downwards.
CGATCCAGGCGACGGGTGTGCGGGACGCGTAAGTCGTCTCGAAGCTGGCGTGACCGGTGAACTGCAGCCACTGCTCCGGCTGGCCGACGACCGCCGCGGTCGAGTTGACGATCGCGCCGAGCTGCCACGGCCGCGCCGTGCCGGTCAGGGTCCCGTCGTTGCCGCGGACGAAATCCACCACGTTGGCGGTGAGGCCGCAGCCGCCGCAGACGTTGTTGAGGTCGGCCAGGTTCGCCGCTTCGACCGCGATGAGCTTGTTCCCGGAGGCGCCCGGGTTCCAGGTGTAGATCCGGCGCGGCGAGCCGTCGTTGCTCGCCTTCACCACCTGGCCCGCGTCCCAGAGGAGGTGGAAGGTGTCGGGCGCCTTGCAGGTCTGGAAGTCCGGATCGGTGGGGATGAGGTTGCAACGGTTGGCGCCGTTCGCAACCGTCGGGCAGTCCCCGTCGCTATGGCAGACGATCGGGGAGCTGAGGTCGTAGGCGTAGACGTGCCCGCGCCACGCCGGGTACTCGGCGGTGGTGATGAAACCGATGTCGGTTGACACCACCCCGATCCCGCCGCTGGCGATCGAGGGCCCCGAGGTCGTGTAGTCGCCGACGCCGAACGCGCTCAGCAGCTTCGTCAGCGCATCGTAGAGCTGCCCCGCCGACTGGGCGAAGAACGCGTAGTTGCCGTGCGCCGGCGTATGGGACACGTCGGCCGGGCACCCACCTGAGGGGGGCTGGACCAGGCCGTCGTACGTCCCCGGGCTCCCCTCCGGGAGGTAGGCGTCGGGACCCGACGCCGAGTCGATCCCGACCAGGCCGGACGGGTCGGAGGCGTCGGTGCGACCGCGGTACGCCGTGTAGTTGAGCTCGCACGGCCCGACCTCCGGGCTGATGCCGATCACGAACGTCCGCGCCTTGAGCTGACGGAGCCCGGTGGGCGCGGCCGGGTCGTTCACCGACGCGTTCCACGCGTCCTCGGCCTTGCCGGCCGCAAACAGCGTGTACTGATCGGGGCAGGTCACCCCCGATTTGCCGCCGTCGGGGCAGCCGGGGCCGCCGTTGTTGCTGCCCGTGCACGCGCATTCGAGGCACGGCTCGGCCCAGTTGCCCCACGTGCCCCACGACGTGTCGTTGCTGGAGCACGCGCCCGGGTTGCCGACGTTGGAGAGGCCGTCGGTGACCAGGATCGAGGCGTACTGGCGGCCGCAGTCGAGCTTGGGGTCGGGCGGCAGCGTGAACGAGTTGTCGAGGTCGTCCACCACCGGCGCGTCCTTGGCGGTTCCCTGCGCGACGTTCTGCAGGATCTTCTTGGCGAAGTCGAGCGCGTCGATCGTGGGCGTGCTGCCGAACACGTCGGTGCCGCCGGCGGAGGCGAGCTGCAGCTGGCTCTCGATCACGGTGACGCCGCCCTTGTCCGAGCTGTCGATCATCGCCAGGACGTGGGTGTGCTTGTTGAAGCTCCCCTGGTCCGAGCTGGGCCCGCCGTCGATGTAGGTCGAGAACGCGAGCAGCCCCCAGTTCACGAGCTGGGCGTTGGTGCCGACCACGTCGAGCGGGGCTTCCGGCTCCGCGCCCGAGCCGAGCCGGTCGCCGGCGTCCGTGTAGACGTTCGGCCAGGCGATCGGGGCGTCGCCGAACTGCATCGCCTTGCGCGTCGGATCGGTCGCGGGGGCGGCGTAGACGCCGAACGGCGGCCCCGGGTCCAGCACCGGCGCGTCGAAGGTGATCGTCCACTTGTAGGTGTGCTTCCAGTGGTCGCCGACCACGGTGGGCCCCACGTCCAGCGTCTCCGGGCCGGTGACCGTGCAGCTGCCGCACTGCCAGTTGGGGTTGGTGAACGCCGGCCACACCAGCGGCTGCACCCACGGCGTGATGATCGCGACGGAGTTGCCGAGGACGTTCTTGACCACAGCCATCCGGCTCGGGAAGTCCTGGTCCACGACCAGGGTGTAGCTCCACGACAGGCACGCGTCCGTCCCGCCGCCGGTCTGGGCGAGCAGCGCGCCGGCGGGGAAGAGACCGTAGCTCGGCGGTTTGAACGTCGGCGTCGGGGTCGGCGTCGGAGTCATCGTCGCCGTCGGGGTCGGCGTCGGGGTCTTGGTCGGCGCGGTCGTCGGCGTCGGCGTGATCGTCGGTGTGACGGTCGGCGTGTTGGTCGGCGCGGTCGTCGGCGTGACGGTCGGCGTGTTGGTCGGCAGCGGCGTCGGCGTGCGCGTCGGCGTCGGCGTCGGCGTGCGGGTCGGCGCGTTGGTCGGCGTGACGGTCGGCGTGTTGGTCGGCAGCGGCGTCGGCGTGATCGTCGGCGTGCGCGTCGGCGTGCGCGTCGGCAGCGGCGTCGGTGTGATGGTCGGGGTGCGCGTCGGCAGCGGCGTCGGCGTGATCGTCGGCGTGATCGTCGGCGTGCGCGTCGGCGTCCGCGTCGGCGTCACCGTCGGGGTGCTGGTCGGCGCGTTGGTCGGCGTGACCGTCGGTGTCGGCGTAATCGTCGGCGTCGGCGTGATCGTCGGCGTGCGCGTCGGCGTCGGCGTGATCGTCGCCGTCGGCGTGATCGTCGGCGTCGCGGTCGGCGTGCGCGTCGGCGTGATCGTCGGCGTCACGGTCGGCGTGCGCGTCGGGGTCCGGGTCGGCGTCGCGGTCGCGGTCGGGGTGGCGGTCGCGGTCGGGGTCGCGGTCGCGGTCGGGGTCGCGGTCGGGGTCGGGGTCGGGCAGGTCAAGCTCCCCCGGTCCCAGCTGAACGTCGGGTTCGTGCCGGTGCTGTCGACGCCGTGCCAGACGATGTTGGCCCGGTCGCTCGTCCCGGGGGGCGAGTAGATGTTGAGGTTGTTCCCCTTGTAGTCCCACGCCATCGAGCCGCTGACGTCGAGGACGATCAGGATGTTGGCCTTCACCTGCTGGAAGGTGATCTGCTGCATGAGGTCGTAGCCCTCGTTCGCGGGCTTGAGCGTCGCCGCCAGCACTGGCGCCGCCACCGCGGCCGCCAGCGCGAGCCAGACCGCCTTCCGTCGCATCCACCTCGTCATCGCCATCCGTCGCATCACGACCTCCACAACCGCGCCGGCGCGGTTCTCGCGCCGGCTCGCGTCAGCTTCCGCCTTGCCACATACTGGAGTTGGTGGCGCCCGGGTTCCCGTCGGCCTGGTCGTCCTTGCCGCCGGCCGACCCCACCCAGTTCAGCTCTTCCTCGAGGATCTTCACGGCCAGCACCCGGGCGGCCCCGGTGGTCGGGTCCACCCCCTTCGCGTCGGTGAGGAAGCCGACCGAGACCAGGCGCAGCCGCGTGTCGTAGTTGACGAGCGGGCTCACCTGGCCGCCGGGGGGCGTCGCCAGGGGGCTCCCCGGCGTGGTGTCCTCAGGGTTGTTGCGCACGTACAGGCTGTAGTAGGCGCGCACCCGGTCGAACGTGTCCCCGCCCACCACCACCTGCGGGACCTCCTGGTTGGCCAGCTCGGTGCCGCCCCCCGCCACGGTGGTGAGGTAGGTGCCGAGGTGGGTGATGTCCCAGCCCGGAGGCGGCACGGGGACGACGGGCGTGACCGCCACGGTGTGCGCGATCGGGGTGTGCGCCAGGAACGCGGTGAGGTTGGCGTTCTTGTACTTCGTGAGACCGAGGATCGTCTCGCCCCGCCGCAGCCCGGCGTCGGCGGCGTAGAAGGCGGCCTTTTGCGTCTCCTGCCGGCCGGAGATGCGGTCCTCCTGCGTCATCATCATCGTGGCGGTGATCCCGAGGACGGTGAGGACGAGGAGCAGCAGGATCACCATGATCAGCGCGATGCCGCGCTCGCCCGCGTCGGTTCGGCGATTTCGGGTGTCGGCCATGGTCAGTACCCCGCGTCCCGGTTGCGCAGCAGCGATGTGGACGAGAGCTGATAGCGGAAGTAGGCGTCCGCGCCGCCGGCCGGGACGTGGTCCTCGGCGGCCGGGGGCGCCATCGGCGTCTTCCCTCCCCCGACCGTCACCGGCGTCGAGGAGCGCGCGGTGACCGTGACCCGGATGCCGATGACGGCCCGGATGTCCGGGGGCACGAGCGGGCTCGCGCTCATGGTCGGCACGCCGGCGGGGGTCGTCATCGAGCCGGCCGGCCCGTTGCCAAAGGTGCCGTCGCGGAACAGGTAGGTGAACTGCAGGTCCTCCACGTTCGGCAGCAGCGGCGACCACCCCGTCTTGGTCACGTACGGGGGGAACGGCGCCCCGGCCGCGAGCGCCGGGCAGTTGGCGTCGGTCGTGGGGTTGAAGATCCCGGCCTTCTGCTCGAGCCAGCCGTCGCAGACGCGCAACACGGCGTACTGCAACCCGACGATGAGGGTCACCGGCTCGACGTAGTTGCGCTGCCCGCCGGGCGCGTTGAGCGCCGCGTTGCCGGGGTTGGCGATCACCTGCAGGCAGGGCACGACCTCGCCCGACTGCGGGTCCGTGCACCACGCGGCCGGGGGGGCGGTGCAGCTGTTCGCGTTCTGCGTGTCGTCGTACTTGGTGATCTGGTAGAAGACCCAGTTGCCGTTCTTGTCGATCAGCATCTGCGGCTGGCTCCAGCCGGTGACCGGGTCGCGGCCGGTCGCCTGGTCGAACGCGGCCTTGTTGGCGGCGTCGTTCGGGCACCCCTGGTCGAACTCCCATGAGGTCGGGCTGCTGCTGAACGCGCCGTTCCACCGCGCCGGTTTGAGCCGCAGCGGCGCCGAGGGCACGCCGAGGGTCAGGATGTCGGTCCCGGGGGTGGCGAGCGTCGCGTCGGTCACGTTGTTGTAGGAGAGCTGGACGCACGACGAGCCGGCCGACCCGTCGCAGGTCGGGATCGGAGCCGACGGTCCTCCGGGCGGGTTGCCCTGGTAGAGGAAGGTGAGGATCGCGGCGGGGTTGCGCGGGTTCGTGATGTCGTTCATGTCGGTCGCGCCGCGCACCAGCATCGCCACGTAATCGGTGGCGCCGCGCGCGGTCTGGCGCGCCTCGACCTGCAGGCGCTGGCGCTCCGCCGCCTGCCGCATCGGGAAGAAGAGCGCGCCCACCATCCACAGGATCATCCCGAGCGCGGCCACGACGACCAGCACCTCGACCAGCGTGAAGCCGGCGCCGGGCTTACGGAAGGAGCGTCGCGACATAGACCACCGCCTTGTTCGCCGCCGGGCCGAGGTACACGTTGGCTCCGGTTGTCAGGGGGAGCGCCTGCACGGCCACACGGCCGTTGGCGTCGATCGAGTACGTGAGCGAGTAGCGGGCGTTCGGCTCCATCACGTTCGCCCCGTCCGGCCCCCAGAACGCGTCGCAGGCGCCGCCCGAAAGGGACGGGATCGTGTACTGGACGGTCGGGCTGCCGGAGCCGGGGAGAGGGCAACAGGCGGCGTTCGTGCCGCCGGCGATGGAGGAAAGGTACTGCTGCAGCCGGATCGTCTCGACGACGCGCTGGGCGCGGTACGTCAGGTCGGTGCGGATCAGCGCTCCCAGGTTCACCATGTACGCCATCGAGAGCATCTGGAGCACGGCGAGCGTGACGACGAACAGGATGAAGAACGCCACCAGCACCTCGATGAGCGTCACGCCCCGCTGCCGCCGTTCGTTCCCTGCCGGTGGGGCCGTCGCGGCGCGGCTCATCGGACGACCTTCCGGATCGTGGCGTTCCAGATCGGGAAGAGCTGGACGTCCTCGCGGATGTTGGGCTGCAGGCTGCCGTCCACCATGCTGACGTGGGTGATCGCCAACGTCTTCACCTCCTCCACCGCCTGCCCCGCGGCCTCGACCGTCGAGCCCGTGAAGCCGGCGGGGACGATCGTCCGCCCGCCCGGGTCGCAGGTGAGGCCCCGGACCGTGGCGTCGGCCGCCGACACCGGCCATCCGCCCGCGGTCGCCGCCGGGTTGTCGGCGAAGCTCACGAACTCCGGGAGCACGAGCGTCCCGTTCGCGGTACGCGGCGGCGGAGGCGGCGGGGTGAGGTGCAGCTCCCACCGCCCGGTCGCGGCGTTCTGCTGCAGCGTCACGACCACTTGCGTGTGCTGGTCGATCGCCTCGAAGTACGCCGACTGCAGGAAGTTGCGGATGTCCCCCGCGGTCGTCTCGAGGCGCGATCGCTGCCAGGCCGAGTTGATCGGCACGATCGCAACGAGGGTCAGCAGCCCCACGATCGCGAGCACGACCAGCGCCTCGATCAGCGTGAACCCGGCACTGCGGCGGCAGACACCTCGCTTCGCGCATATCACGGTCGGTGTCAACGCAACCCCCGTGCCACCACGTGGATGTCTTGGAAGAAAAGAACATACGCCTTGGGATCTTCGCCGCATCACACCCTACCCCCCTTGAAATCGGAAAAAGTGTGACACCTGAGCCCGCTCCGGCCTCAGGTCAGCCCACCGCGCCCCGCCGGACCGCAACGCCGTCAAGAACCGGATCATCGGCTGTCAGTTTACCGCAACCAGCCACGCCTTGAGGTGCTCCGCCTCACGGCAGAACGCCGAGACCGGGTGGTCCGGCCCCGCCCCGCGGCGCGCCAGCACGCGCACCGTCCGGCCGGCGTCGAGCGCGGCGGCGGCCAGCATCTCGCCGAACTGGTCCTCACCCACGAGCGCCGAGCAGGAGCAAGCCAGCACCAACCCGCCCGGCTCCACCAGGCGCATCGCGTGCAAGTTGATGTCCTTGTAACCGCGCAGCCCGGCTGCGAGGTCGGCCTTGCGCTTCACGAACGCGGGGGGGTCCACGACCACGACGCCGAAGCGCTCGGAAGCCGCCGCCAGCGCGCGCGCGACGCGGAACGCATCCCCGGCCACGAAGCCGGCGTCATCCGCCGGCAGCCCGTTGAGCGCGTACGCGCGCCGCGCCAGGGCGAGGGCCTGCGGTGAGGCGTCGACGTTGACGGCCCGCGCGGCGCCGGCGGCGAGCGCCGCGACCGCAAAGCCGCCGCTGTAGGAGAAGAGGTTGAGCAGCGACGCCCCCCGGGAGAGCGAGGCGACGAGGCGGCGGTTCTCGCGCTGATCGAGGAAGAAGCCCGTCTTCTGGCCGCCGAGAAGGTCCACGGCGTAGCGGACGGCGCCCTCGCGGATGACGACCTCGGCGGCCGGGCGACCGCGCACCACGGCCGGCGCGCTCCCCGCCCCATCCCCGCCGCGCAGCAGGACGTCGCCGGCGCCCAGATCGCACGCCAGCACGTCGAGGACGGCCGGGAGCAGCGGCTCCCACGCGGGCGCGAAGAGCTGGCACACGGCGACCGCGCCGTACCGGTCGATCACGAGGCCGGGCAGGCCGTCGCCCTCGGCGTGGACGAGACGGAAGGCGTCGGCGTCGAGGGCGAGGCGCTCCCGCAGCCTCGCTGCCGCGAGCAGGCGGTGGCGCAGCGCCGCGGCGTCCCAGCGCTCGTCGCCGAACGCCACCATGCGAAGCGCCAGCGAGCCGGGCCCACCCGGCAGCGCGACGCCGAGCGGCCGGCCGTTCGCCGCCGCCACTCGCACCGGCGCCGGCCCCGCGGGCAGCGGGCCGGCGAGCGCCCCGCGGTACACCCACGGGTGGCGCCCGCGCACCGATGCGTCGCGCCCGGGCTTCAGGCGGACCTCGGCGGCGCATGTGAACGGGTCGCTCACCGGTCCCCGCTCCGCCTCGCGAGCGCCGCGACCACGCGGGCCGCCACCGGCGCCCCGGTCGCGGCGGCGAAGTGCGTCCATCCCGGCGAAGGGTTGACCTCGCCCACCACCCAGCGACCGCCGTCCGGGATCAGGTCCACGCCGGCGAACGCGAGGCCGGTCGCCCGCGCGGCGCACACCGCCAGCCCGGTCGTCTCGCCGTCCGCCGCGACTCCCCGCACCGCCGCGCCGCGCGCGGCGTTGGCGCGGAACTCCCCCTCCGGCGCGCGGTGCTCGGCCGCACCGAGCACCTCGCCGTCGAGCACGAGCACGCGCCGGCTCACCCCGCCCGGCGGGCAGAAGCGCTGCACGACCACCTCGTCGCCGACCCGCCAGAGCGAGTCGAGCACGGCCTCCAGCTCGGCCGCGCTCGCACAGCGGATCACCCCGATCCCCCGCCGGGAGCTGCGTTGCTTGACCACGACTGGAAACCCGAACGCGGCCGCGGCCGCGGCCGCGAGCACCTCGGGCTCGGAGCCGGCGACGGTCGCCGGGTGCGGCACCCCGGCGGCCGCCAGAGCGCACGCGGTGCGCCAGTGGTCGCGGCCGGTCCGGATCGCCGCGGGCTCGTTGAGCGCGGCCACGCCCGACGCCCGCAACACGGCGAGCACGGCGAGCACGGCATCCGGCCGCCAGTTCCCGACCCGGGGCAGCACCGCCCCGATGCCGGCCGCGGCGACGGGACGGCCGGCGCGCCAGAGACGCGGCGGCGCGTCCAGCGCCGCGACCGCGAGGGCGTCGAGGATCTCGACCTGTACCCCGCACGCCTCCCCCGCCGCCTGAAGTTCACGGTGCACGGGCAGGTCGGGCTTCGCGGTCAGCACCGCCACGGTCGGCATGCCGGGTAGTGTAGCCCTGGAGACGCGCTCGCCGGCCGCTGCGGGCATCGGCCGACACACGGGGGGTGCCAACGGGGTGCGACCGCCGGACGCGGATCAGCCGGTGAGGCGGCGCAGGAGGGCGAGCAGCTCCTCCTCGTCGAACGGTTTGGTGACGTAGAAGTCCGCTCCGGCGGCGCGGCCCTTCTCCTGGTCGGCCTTCTGCCCGAGCGCCGTCAGCATCACGATCTTCACCGCGGCGAGCTCGGGATCGGCCTTCACCGTCCGGCACACGTCGAAACCGTCCCGCCTCGGCATCATGGCGTCGAGGAGGACCACCGCCGGCCGCAGGGCGCGGATCTTCTCGAGCCCCTCCTCGCCGTCCTCGGCGGTTGCGACCGGGAACCCTTCCATCTCGAGGATGAACGAGACGGTTTCCCGGATGTTGGGCTCGTCGTCCACGAGTAAGATGAGCGCGTTACTCACCTGCGGCCTCCGCCTTGCGCACGATCATGATGGTCTGGTCGTCGATCGCCGGCGCGCCGCCGGTGAACGCCGCCACGCTGTCGAGCACCGCCGCGAGCGCCGCCGACGCCGAGGCGAACCCCGGTTCGAGCGCGCGGTGCAGGCCGTCGACGCCGAAGAGATCCGAACCGTGGCCGGTCGCCTCGCTGATTCCGTCGGAGTGGAGCACGAGGAGGTCGCCGGCCTCCAGGCGCCCCTCCTGCAGGGGGTACTGCTCGCCCGCGCGGACCCCGAGCGGGAGCCCGCTGGCTTCGAGCACGTCGATCCTCCCGCCCGCCCGGCGCACGAACGCCCGCGGGTGCGCCGCCGTGGCTACCGTGAAGCGGCCGCTGTCGGGGTCGGCGAAGGCGATCACCGCGGTGGCCATCGTGTACCAGTTGAACTCCCCCTGCGTGAGCTGGTCGTTGACCAGCTGCAGCAGGCGAGCCGGCGTCTCGACGGCATCGGCGAGGGCGTCGAGGCGGGCGTAGAGCGCCGCGAGGGCCAGGGCGACGGCGATCCCGTGGCCCGTCAGGTCCACGACGCCGAGGAGCAACGTGCCGCCGGCCAGCCGGCGCTGCAGGAACCCGTCGCCGCCGACCTGGGTCACCGGCCGGCAGTGCGCGGCGATCTCGAGCCCGCCCGAGCGCGCGACCTGCGGCGGGAAGAGCCGCCGCTGGATCTCGGCCGCGAGCTCGATCTCTCGCAGGAGCCGCGCGGTGTGCTCCGCCTCCCCCACCAGCGAACGGTTGACGATGCCCACGCTCAGGAGGTCGGCGAGCAGCTGGACGAGCTTGACCTCGCCGGCCCCGAAGGCACCCTCGCCGCGCCGCCGGGCGAGCATCACCAGGCCGAGCACGCTGTCGGCGCTGCGCAGCGGCACCATCAGGCACGGCTGGCCCGGCTCCACGGCGATGCCCAGCTCCGGCGCGCCGCTCCCGTCCTGCACCACGAACGCGATCGGCTCGCCGGCTGCGAGTACCTGGGCCGCGAGCGCCGACGCCGGCACGTCGTCGCCGGCCCGCAGGCCCGCGGGGAGGACGCCGCCCGCAACCTCGAGGATGGCGCCGTCCCACATGCACACGACGACCGTTTGCAGCTGGAGCCCGGCGAGCCGGTCGAGCAGCCAGCGGTTGATGTCGCGATCGCCGAAACCGTGCCTGAGCAGCCCGCCCGACGAGAAGACGAGGTTCTGCTGCCACCACAGCGTGCGGGTGGCCGACGCGAGGTCGTCGATGGCGAGGCGCGCCGCCGCCATCCGCTCGAGCGCCGCCGCCGCCACCACGCCGACTCCCTCCCCGGCCGGAGGCGGCAGCAACAGGGTGGCCTGCGTCTCGCCGCAGCGCACCGGCAGCGCGCGGTTGGCGGCGGCGACGTCGCCCGCCTGCCCGACCAGCCTGCCGTCCGGGTCGAGCAGCACCGCGCCGCCGGCGGCGAGCGCCACGGCGTCCAGCAGCGCCTGCACGTCGCGCGGCAGGAACCAGCGCTTCATGGTTCCGGGGCCCCCGCGACCGGGAACAGCAGGCTGACCGCCGTGCCCTTGCCCTCCTCGGAGACGACCTCGAGCGCGCCGCCGTGGTTCTCCGCCACGCGCCGCGCGACCGCGAGCCCGAGGCCGAGGCCGCGCGGCTTGGCCGTGAGCACGTTGCCGCCCTGCCAGAACACCTCGCTCACGTGCGGGAGGTCCTGCGCCGGAATGCCGATTCCGGTGTCCTCGACGCGCATCTCCACCATCGCGACGGCGCCTCGCCGCAGCGAGCGCACCGTGACCACGACGCTGCCGCCGTCGCGGTTGAAATCGACGGCGTTCCTGACCACGGCGCGCAGCGCCGCCTCGATCTGGTCGCCGTCGCCGACGATCTCGTCGAGGCCGGAGGCGACCTTCACCTGCACCGCCAGGTGCTTGGCGGCGACGTCCCCCTTGAGCGGCGCGAGGACGCGGCGGAGGAGTTCGGCGACCTCGACGGCGGTCGGCGCCGGCCGGCCCTCCGGCACGCCCAGCACCAGCGCCTGCAACGACGACGAGATCAGCTCGGCGAGCCGGGTGGCCTCCTGGGTGATGATCTCGACGAACTTGACGGCTTTCTCGGGCGGCATCTCGTCGTACCGCGCCAGGATCCGTCCCGCGGTCTGGATCGCCGTGACCGGGGTGTTCAGCTCGTGGGCGATGCGTTTCAGCAGGTCGCCCTTGAGACGTTCGAGGTCGCGCAGCTGCCGGTTGGCGGCCTCGAGCGCGAGGTTGCGGTCCTCGAGCTGCTCCGCCAGCGTCTGGGCGCGGCCGAGCGCTTCCTGGAGCTTCGCCGTGCGCTCCCCCACCGCGTCCTCGAGCGAACGGTTGAGCTGCTCGAGCGACCTCCAGGCGCGCGAGTTCGCCAGGGCGGTCGCCGCGTTGGCGCCCAACGCGGTCGCGAGTTCCAGGTCGTCGTCCGCGAACCCTCCCCGCGCCTGATCGGCGTAGGCCGTCACGAGACCGAGGGGCCTGTCCTGGGCGACGAGCGGCACGGCCAGGAGCCCGACCAGGCTCAGGCCGCGAACCTCATCGGCCCACGGCGCGTCCAGCAGTTGCGCCGGCTCGAGCTCGTCCAGCCGCGCCAGGAACGCCTGCCGTGACGCGAGGATCACCCCGGCCGGCGATTCGCCCTTGTCGTTGCGGCGCGCGAGCGGGTCCGCGGCGAGGCCGCGGCGGAGGACCTCGACGAGATCGCCCTTGTGGTCGAGGAGGAGCAGCGAACCGCAGCCGACCCGCAGCTCCGAGAGGAGGCGGTCGAGAAACGCGGTCGTCACCTCCTCGGGCTCGCGCGCCAGCGACATCACCCGGCCGAACTCGTTGATCGAACGGAGCATCGCCACGCGCCTCTCGAGATCCCCGGCGAGCTGGTCGAGGCGAGTGGTGAGGTCGGTCATGGCGACGTTGGCGCGCACGGCCTCGGTCACCAGTTCGTCGTCGCGCAGGTTGCCGCTCTGGGTCGCCGTCTGGATGACGACCGGCGCGTCGACGGCAGCCGGCGGGTTCTTGCGCATCAGCGGCTGCAGCGCGGCCGTCACGTTGCCCATCAGGCGCGTGAGCGCCTCGGGCTGGCCCGACATCCCGAGCCGGTCCGCCACCGCCAGCACCGTGGCCTGGGTCACCGCCGAGAACGCCTCGACCACACCCTCCCCCGACGTGGCCACGGTCTCGAATGCGGGCAGGCCGCGCGCGTTCAGCGACCGGTCGAGCTCCGCCCGCGCGAGCACGTCGGGCAGGTCGCGCTTGTTGTAGGTCAGCACGATCGGGACCGTATTCGGGTCCAGCCCGTTGGCCCGCAGGTTCTCGATCAGGTTCGCGAGGCTCTCCTCGTTGGCCTTGCCGGCGGCACGCTGCGAGTCGGCTACGAACATCACGCCGTCGCAGCCGCCGAGCACCGCACGCCGCGTCGCGTTGTACTGCACCTGGCCCGGCACGGTGTAGAGCTGCAAGGTCAGCCGGTAGCCCCGGACGCGCCCGAGGTCGAGGCCGAGCAGGTCGAAGAACAAGGTGCGGTCGGCCGCGGTGTTGAGGGTGTACAGCTTGGTCCGGCGCTGCGGGTCGGTGACGCGATGGATGTACTGCAGGCAGGTCGTCTTGCCGCCGAGGGCCGGCCCGTAATACACCACCTTCAGCTTCACCTGCCGGTACTGGTTGTCAAACTGAACCATCGCGCCCCCGACCCCCCGCGCCCCCCGGCAACTCGACGACGAACAGCGCGCCGTGCGTGCGTCCGGGCTCGGCCCAGATGCGGCCGCCGTGCGTCTCGACGATCTGCCGCGAGATCGTCAGTCCGAGACCCGAGCCCCGGCGCTGGTCGTCCATCCCGAGCTGCTCGAAGCGCTCGAAGATCTGCTCCTCCCGCCCCGGCGGGATCCCGGCGCCCTCGTCCTCGACCTCGAGACGGAGCCCACGGCCCTGCGGCCGGTACCGCAGCCGCACGACGGCGCCGTCGGGGGAGTGCTTGATCGAGTTGGACAGCAGGTTCACCAAGACCTGCGTGATCTTGTCGCGGTCGAGCTCGACCACGACCGGCTCGGGCCAGGGTTCGACCGCGAGCGTGAGGTTGCGCTCGCCGACGAGCGCGGAGAACGACTCCTGCACGTCGCGCACCAGCTCGTCCACGGCGGCGGGGGCGAAGCTCCACTCCACGTGGCCGGCCTCGATCTTGGCGAGGTCGAGCAGGTTGTTGATCAGGCGCGTCAGGCGCCGGCCCTCCTGGTGGATCACCCGGGCGAAGCGCTCGACCGAGTCGGGCCGCTTGCTGCCGTACCGCATCAGGACGTTGGCGGCGGAGAGGATCGCGGACAGAGGCGTGCGGATCTCGTGCGAGACCATCGATAGGAACTCGGTGTGGCGGTCGTTGAGGCGCTCGAGCTCGTCGGCGCGGGCCGCGTGACGGCGGGTGGCTGCGACCCGCCGCAGCCCGGCGCGCACCCGTGCGATCAGCTCGTTCCAGCGGAACGGCTTCAGCAGGCAGTCGTCGGCGCCCTCGTCCATCGCCGCGAAGAGGTCCTCCGGCGACGCCACGCCCGTCATCAACAGGATGTACATGTCGGCGAGCCGGCGGTCCTCGCGCACCATGCGGAGGAGCTGGAGACCGTCGATGTCCGCGATCATGACGCCGCTGATCAGGAGGTCGACGCCGCCGCCGCGAACCACCTCCCAGGCGGCGGCGCCGCTCTCGACCACGCGGACCTCGACGTCGCGAAACTGGTCTGCGAGCGCCGATCGGATCGCCTCGCGCAGCGTGGCGTCCTTATCGACGACCAGAATGACGAGCCGCCTGCCCCGCTGTTCGGCCGACATGGGAGGGATTGTAGCAAGTCGGCCGCTGTGGGCGGGAACCGCTAGCGGTCGCGGCGCCTGAGCGCGTCGAGCGAGAAGGTCGGCACCGGCAGCGCCTTGGGGACGGATCGCGGCGCGACGGCGCGCACCGAGGCCGCCTGCGCCGAGAGGCCGACGGTGCTGATCTGCGCCTCGACCGTGGTGGCGTCCCCGGTGGTGTTGTCGACCACGGTGGCGTACGGGTAGACCATCGCGTCGCTCGGGCCGCTCGCGATGTACACCGCCACCGTGCCGCCGGTGAGGTCCCCGACCTCGAGCCGCCACTGCCTGTGCCCGTTCGGGGGGATCGTGTGATCGTAACGGCCGATGATGTTGCCGCTCACGTCCTGGACGTCCTCGCGCACGGTGACCCAATCGGCGGTCCACGATGCGACGCCGACGTTCGTCCTGAAGTCGCCGTTGTCGGAGATCTGCGGCATATACGCGATCACCGAGGAATCGACGCCGAGACCCGACGGGACCCCGGGGAAGTCCTGCCCGAACTCGCCGCTGGCCCTGGTCGGGTCGAGGGTGTAGTTGCGCGCGAACACCGCGAAGTCGCAGGTCGTGTCGCCGGCGGCGCTCGGACAGTTGTTGGCGGCCGTGTCCGCATAGACGAGCATGGCGCCCTTCTCGCCGCGGACGTCGAAGCCGCTGGGGCCGAGGACGTCCCAGAGGTTGAGCGTCTCCCACGGTTGCAGGTCGACGAGCGGCGCCGTCGGCGCGCCGCCGCTGTTGTCCTGATCGGTGGGCAGGAAGACCAGCTTGACGTAGAGCACGGTCTTGTGCGGGTTGTACAGGGTGAGGTCGGTGTGCCAGTCGGTGCCGCCGGCCCCCTGCAGGTTGGCCACCGCCGTGACGACGTACGCGCTGGACATCTCCCTGGCCGCCGCCGGCACCGCCACCGCCGCGACGACCGCCACGAGCACCACCAGCCTGCGGATCATGCACCACCTCCCGCCATCCGCATTGCAGGTGTCATGCCAGACCTGGGCGCCGCCGCGGCGCGCCTCGCGGCCGTCCGTGTCACCTTTTGCGGTCACTGTTGCCGGGCGGTGTATCGTTATGGCAGGGGAGGTCCATGTGCGTTCCATCTTCACTCTCGTGGGCTTGCTCGCCGTCATGGTGGTCGCGCTCGTGCTCGCGACGCGCCAGACCCACCACGACGTCGAGGCGGTCAAGAGCGTGACGTTCGCGCTCGGGAGCGACGCCGCGCCGACGCCGTTCGACGCGGCCGCCGCGGCGCGCCTCGCCGGGCGCCTGAACGAGCTGGCGGGCCAGCCTCGGCTCCCCGCCGACGAGCTGCGCGCGGCCGCGGCGACGGCCGCGGGCTGGGCCGCGGGCCAGGCGCCGGGGACTCCGGGCTACCACACGGCCGTCAACCTGCGGGGGGCGGCCGACGAGCTGCTCGCCGCCTCGGACTCTCTCGCCGATCCGCACCGCACGACGGCCCGGCGCTTGCTCGCCGCCGCCACGGCCGCGCCCGGCGCCCCCGGCGGAGGCCCCCCCGGCGCGATCGGCGGCCTGCGCGACAAGCTGCAGGAGATCCAGCAGTCGCACCGGGAGCAGTTGCAGCAGAACGACCAGGACTGAGGCCGGGGTTCGGGGCTCGAACCGGCCGCGCCGGCCGCAGGCCGAGCCGCCTCCTCTGGTCGTCGTTGCCGGGCACGCGGGAAGCTGGCCGCCGCCTCACGGAAGCCACGGCCGGGATCCCCGCGTGCGCGGGGATGACACCTCCGGAATCGAACGCTCCGCCGCCGGGCGGGGACCCGCCACCTGTGGCGTGTGGCCGCGTCGGCGAAGCCTCAGGTCAGACCAGGAGGTCCGGGATGTTGGTCGTCACGACCGGCCCGGCGCCGAACGCCGCGAGCTCCCGGGCCACCTGCGCCAGGAACCGCTTGACCCCCGCGGTCCGCTCCACGGTCACCGCGCCCCACAGGTGGACCCCCGTGGTCGGACCCGCGCCGTGCGTGACGAGGACGATCGGATGGAGCGGCCGTCCGTACTCGACGACCACGCCGGCGACAAGAAGGCAGGCCGCGCCGGAACCCAGGTAACAGCCCTCGACCCTCGCCACCGCCGTCCCCCACCGCCACGGGCCGCGCGGGAGGTCGCGCCACGCGAAGGCCAGGTCGGCGAGCCCGCCCCGGATCACGTGCGGCATCGGCTACCAGGAAAACGCGAGGCCGACGTTGGCGGTGAAGATCTGCGGCCGCTCGGCGTGCTGGGTGCGGTGCATCGCGATCTCGGTCGTCACCCGGGTGCGGCGGGTCAGGTCGAACCACTCGCCGACCCCGAGGTACCACCCGAGCTTGGTCTCCTCGACCCCGGCGGGCGGGCGTCTCGCCTTGAGGTCGAGCTTGTAGGAGCCGAAGCCCGCGGAGAGCACGGAGGTCCCGAAGGTGCCGTCCATAAGGTAGTCGATCCCGGCGGTGTAGGCACGATACCGAGCCGGCCAGCCGACCCCGTCGATGACCGTGACGTGCGGGAGGTCGGCCGCCTGCAACCGAAACAGCGTGTCGCTGCTGACCGGGAACGCCACGAACGCGGCCGGCGCGCCGTCCGAGCTGTGCAGGAAGTTCCGGTCGGGGGCGGTCGGCGCCTGCCACTCCCAGCTCGCACCCCACGACGCCCCCACCCACGCCACCTGGGCGTTCGCAGCACTCGCCATCCCCAGTGCCAAAAGCGCCGCACACGTCCAACGCATGGTCGCCTCCTGCCGCGAGTATACGGGCATCCGGCGCGCGCCGTTGCCGGCCGCGGCGCGCACGGCCGGTGGCAAGCTCGTGCGGAACTGGTACAATCTCCGCGCCATGGCGAAACTCGCCGAGGCGCTCGCCTTGACGTTCCTCCCATCCACCTGCGCGATCTGCCGCGGTGCGCTCGCGTGGAGCGGGAGCCGTGCCGGGGTCTGCCCGGGTTGCTGGGGTCGGGTCGCGCAGCACGCCGGCCCGCTCTGCCCCGTGTGCGGCAGCCCCGAAGCGGCCGCCGCCGGGCCTTGCC
>SCRJ01000146.1 GCA_004298115.1 Acidobacteriota bacterium | reverse complement strand
CTGGCGTTGGCCCTTGTCCGCGTTCATGAGCCAGTACGCCGTGACCGGGTCGGCCGTGTCGAGGCGGCCGTCCCTGCCGCGAACCGCGTCGTAGACCACGACGTTGGCGTTGACGCTGCGTTCGATGACGAAGAGGCGGTTCGGGTCGGCGGGCACGCGGCGCGCGAACGCGGCCGCAGTGGAAACCGGCGCCGCGGACGCCAGCGTCAGGACCAGCGCCGACGCCACCAAACCTTTCGTCTTCCTTTCAGTGCTCGCAACCATGTCGACCTCCCCGGTTGCGCCTTGGCCGGCTGTTCCAACGCGCCGGCCGTCCCCGGTGTTCCGCCACCGACCTGGGGCGCGTCGCGCCCGGGGGTCTTGCGGCGCGCGCCGCGCCGTCCCGACCGCGCCTCGGTCCCGGCGCACCGCCCCACCGCCGCGGCGCCGGGAAGAACTCCCGGCTCCGGGATGGCGGGTGTGCGGCCCAACCGATGCGCGGCTCCTGGACACGGCACGGCGCTTGCTTCATCTCCGACCGGGACGCCCGGACACCGGGCGGTCCCGCGCGGCGGGCATCCGCCCGGCGGTATCGAAGGGACTCGTCATGACGGCGCCTTGGGCCACTGCTGTTGCGAGGACGGGCCGCCTGCGGATCCGCCGGCTGCTGCCCGCCGCGACCGCCGCCGTCGCGGCGGCGTGCGTCTCGACCGGGCCCGCACCGCCCGCGGCGCGGCCCCAGGCGGCATACCCCCGGGTGCAGGCCGCCAGTCCAGGTGCCCGGCACCCAATGGTTCCATTCTTGTAGGCGGGGGTCGAGGCGGCGGCCGGTGGGCCGGGTCGACCTTGGCATTTCACCTGAGCGGCAGGGCAACCGCGCGGCCGATGCCCGCAATCTGGTGGAGAATGACGAGTTGGAGGTGTCCATGACCCGCCACTGGTTCCTCGTCCTCGCCGCCGTCGTTGCGGCGGCGTGCCAGAGCACGGCGCCCGCCCCCGCACCGAGAGCGCTCCCCGAAGCGACGCCCGCGCCGGCCGCGGCCGCGGCGCCGCAGGCGTCCCCCACCCCGGCGCCAGCTCGGCTCCCCGAGGCGTTCCGCTGGGTCCGCGAC
This sequence comes from Acidobacteriota bacterium, assembly GCA_004298115.1. Lineage (GTDB taxonomy): Bacteria > Acidobacteriota > Thermoanaerobaculia > Thermoanaerobaculales > Thermoanaerobaculaceae > RBG-13-68-16. The sequence continues at coordinate 39,318 of SCRJ01000146.1, read as the reverse complement.
TCGGCCGAGCACCGTGCGATCTACCTGCAGGTCTACCGCCAAGCGACCGAACGCGTCGAGCGCGAGGCCGTCAGGCATCCGGCCGGCACCTGGGCCGTCGTTCTCGACGCCGACGAGACGGTGATCGACAACTCGCCGTACGAGATCGAGCGCAGCGAGAAGGGGCTGCCGTTCAACGCCGCGAGTTGGCGCGCCTGGACCGAGAAGCGCGCCGCGGTGCCGCTGCCGGGCGCGGCGGCGTTCCTCGCACGCGTGCACGAGCTCGGCGGCAAAATCGCGATCGTCACCAACCGCGCCGCGGGCGAGTGCCCGGACACCGAGGCCAACTTCCGCGCCGAGAAGCTCCCGTTCGACGTGATGCTCTGCAAGCCCGCCGGCGGGCCGGGCGACAAGAACCCGCGCTTCGAGGCCGTGGCGAACGGGACGACGCCCGCGGGACTGCCGCCGCTCACGATCGTGGCTTTCCTCGGCGACAACATCTTCGACTTCCCCGGCCTGAGCCAGGCGATCGCGCACCAGGGCGATCCCGCGTTCTCCGAGTTCGGCCGGGAGTTCTTCGTCCTCCCGAATCCAATGTACGGCAGCTGGCACTGAGCCAGGCGCTGCGCCGCGGCCTCATCCGGGGTTGACAGCGCCGCGCGGCCGTACTAGGAGACCGGCACGGCGACCGGGCGGGACCGGCCCGGGCCAGGAGGAGACCGCCTTGGACGTGAGCACGATGACGAGAACGGTGCCGGGGCTCCTCCCACCGCGTCGGCGACGGGCCCGCGCCGGGCTGTCGCTGGGCGTCGCCGCGCTCCTGGCCGGCGCGACGGTCACGCGCGCCGAGGCCCCGTCACCGACACCCACGCCGGCGCCGGCGCCCGCCGAGCAGGCGCTCCCGCATGGCAGCGCCACCGCGATCGTCGTCACCGCACCGCGTATGGACATCCCGCTGCAGGAGAACCCGGCGGCGACCACGGTGATCGAGGGCGAGGCCCTCGCCACCCTGCCGCGGACGATCGGCGCCGACGAGGCGCTCCGGCTCGTGCCGGGCGTCAAGGTGGACAACCAGGCCGACGAGGAGAGGGTGCACCTCTCGATCCGCGGCCAGGGGATCCTGACGGAGCGCGGCATCCGCGGCATCAAGGTGGTGCTCGACGGCCTGCCCCTCAACGACCCGACCGGCTTCGCGCCGGACCTGTTCGACGTGGACTGGGCGACGGTCAGGCGCATCGAGGTGTTCCGGGGGCCCGCCTCGGCGCTCTTCGGAGGCGGCGCCTCGGGGGGGATCCTCAACATCGAGACGCGCGACGGCGGCCCCGACCCGGTGGAGGGCCGGGTCTCGGCGAGCGCCGGCTCGCACGGCTTCTGGAAGACGCTCGCCGAGGCGGGCGGGACCGACGGCGCGATGAACTACCGCGTGTCCGCCTCCCGCATGACGGAGGACGGCTGCCGCGTCCACACCGCGGCCCGCGCGACCAACCTGTATGGCAAGTTCAACTTCGACCTCGGGCCGGGCAACCGCCTCACCGCGATCGTGGCCGGCACCGACTTCTTCAACCAGAACGCCGAGGGCCTCAACCTCGAGCAGGTCCGCCAGGACCCCCGGCAGGCGAACCCCGACGCGCTGACGTACGACGAGTTCCAGCGCACCAGACGGGCCACCGTCGGCGTCACCGGCACGCTCGCCCTCACGGCGCGCTCCGAGCTGGCGTTCGCGGCCTATTCGCGGTTCACCCGCTGGACCGAGTCCGTGCCCTCGTCGGTGGACCACCGCGACTACCAGTCGCCCGGCGGCTTCCTCCAGTACCGCACCAGGACCCCGATCGGCCCCGCGGCCAACGACCTCACGATCGGCGCCGACCTCGACGGCCAGCGCTTCGGCGAGATCCAGCGCCCCAACCTGGGGGACGCCCGGGAGGGGACGACGGTCCTCACGGACCAGGTGGTGCACCAGCGCGGCGTCGGCGTCTACCTCCTCGATCGGCTCGAGCTCTCCCGCGCGTGGAGCGTGATGGCGGGGGTGCGGCACGACTCGATCTCGAACACGCTCGCCGACAACCTCGCCACGCCGGAGCTCGACCTCTCGGGACGGAAGTCGTTTGCGAAGACGACCGGGCGGATCGGCGTGGCTTGGAACCCGACGCCCGCGTTCGGCGCCTACATCTCGTGGGCGCAGGGCTTCTTGCCGCCGGCGACGGAGGAGCTCGCCAACAACCCCGACCGCTTCGGGGGTTTCAACGAGCATCTCGTCCCCGCCACCTCGCACGGCGAGGAGGTGGGGGCGCGCGGCTCGCTCGCGGGCCAGCTCACCTACGACGTCGCGGTCTTCCGCCTGCTCACCGCAAACGACTTCGGCCGCTACCGCGTCGAGTCGCGGCCGCTGGAGACGTTCTACGACAACGCCGGCTCGAGCCGCCGCTACGGCGTGGAGACCGCGATCGGGTTCTTCCCGAGCCCCAGGCTCTCGATGGAGCTGGCCTACACCTACTCCCGCTTCCGCTACGAGCAGGTGCGCTTCGACGACGACGCCTACTTCGACACCTGGCTGCCCAACTCGCCGCGGCACCAGGCGGCCCTGGACGCCGAGTACCGGGTCACGCCGGAACTCATGATTGGCATCGGCGCCGACTTGCAGTCGAGGGCGTACATCGACCCGACGAACACCACCTGGATCGGCGGCTACACGCTGGTCAGCGCCCGGGTGTCGTACAGGACGCGTCTGGCCGGCACGGCGGCCGAGTTCCTACTGTCCGGCCGGAACCTCGGCGGCAAGAGATACATCGCGTTCACCGAGCCGGACGCCGACGGCAACTCGTACCAGCCCGGCCCCGGGCGTGAGGCTTACGGGAGCGTCCGGCTCCACTTCTAGCGCGCGGGAGAACCGTCGAAAGGCCGGCGGTGGTGAGCGAGGCTGGTTGCTGCGTTGCCTGCGCCGGGGCGCAGCTCCCGAGGCCCGCCGGAACGCCGCACGGGCCGGCGACGAGTGCTAGGCTGCCGGGACAAGGCGGCAACCGGGGAGGCGGCAATGGGGACGATGGGCCGGAAGATCATCGGGATGGACGTCGACGAGCTGCTGCGCCTGCTCAACGCGGCGTACGCCAGCGAGTGGCTCGCCTACCACCAGTACTGGCTCGGCGCCAAGGTGATCAAGGGGCCGATGAAGGACGCGGTCGTGGCCGAGCTGACGCTGCACGCCACCGAGGAGCTCAACCACGCCACGCTGCTCGTGGGACGCATCATCCAGCTCGGCGGTGCGCCGGTCACCGACCCGAGACGGTGGTTCGAGCTCAGCCCCTGCGCCTACGATGCCCCGGACGATCCGTACGTCGCCGTCCTTCTCGCCCAGAACATCGCCGGCGAGCAGTGCGCCATCGACACGTACAAGAAGCTCATGGATGCGACCAAGGACAAGGACATGGTGACCTACAACATCGCGCTCACCATCCTCGAGCAGGAGGTCGAACACGAAGAGGACCTGCAAAGCCTCAAGGAAGACCTCGACCTCATGGTCTCCCGCGGCAATACGTAACATTTTGGTACCTGGTACCGCGAGGTTACAGATTGGAGACGAGCGCGGGGAAGCGGTGGAGCCGCGAACCGGCAGGTGTTACGCTGGTACGAGAGGCGACATGAACGGCGTCTTCGCACGTCTGGCGGCGAAGCTCGACGAGCTGCCGCACGGCTTCCCGCCCACCGAGAGCGGGGTCGAGTTGTGCATCCTCGAGAAGATCTTCTCGCCCGAGGATGCCGAGATGGCGCTGCACCTGCTCCCGATCCCCGAACCCGTCGAGGCGATCGTCCTGCGCGTTCGCCAGCCGCTCGAGAGTCTTCGCGCCGCGCTCGACGGCATGGCCGAGCGCGGGCAGATCCTCGTTCTTCGCAGGGGCGGCGGGAAGCTCTACATGCTCGCACCGTTCGTCATCGGCATCTACGAATTCCAGCTCGATCGTATGGACGCCGAGCTTGCGGCCCTGTGTGAGGAGTACATCCCCACGCTGATGCGCACCGTCGGAGGCAGCGGGCCGGCCCTCGCCCGGGTGGTGCCGGTCAACGCCCACATCCAGGGCCACGCGGAGGTGTTGCGTACTGACGACGTGCGCCAGATGCTTTCGCACGCGCGGTCGTTCCGGGTCGCCCCGTGCATCTGCCGCCGGGAGCGAGCGCTCATGGGCTCGCCGTGCAGCCACACGAGCGAAACCTGTCTGGCGTTCTCCAACCTCGATAACGCCTACGACGACATGCCGCCGTGGGGCAGGGCGATCAGCCGGGACGAAGCGTTCGGGGTGCTCGACCTGGCCGAACGCGAAGGCCTCGTGCACTGCACCTACAACGTGCAGCGCGACCAGATGTTCGTCTGCAACTGCTGCTCGTGTTGCTGCGGCTTCCTCCGCGGGGTGAAGGAGTTCGGCGCGCCGTACCTGCTCGTTCGCAGCGACTACGCAGCCGCAATCGACCCCGCTGGCTGCTCCGGCTGCGGCGAGTGCGCCGCACGCTGCCCGATGGACGCCGTCCTCGAGCATGACGGCCTTTTCGTCGTGGCGGGTGAGCGCTGCATCGGCTGCGGGTCGTGCTCCGTCGCCTGCCCGACCGACGCGATCGCACTGGTGCCCCGACCCCGCTCGGAGCGGACGACACCGCCGAAGACGCTGGTGACGTGGGCGGTCAAGCGCTCGTTTCACCGGCATGGGCTGGTGCGAACCGTCGCGCAGACCGGCCGCCTGGTGGCCAGCGCGCTGCGCGTGAAACGTGTGGTACCAGGTACCTGATTGTTACACTTTGCGCTTTGGGATCGATCGGCCGCGGCCGGGCGGTACGGGCGCCGCCGTACCGAGTGCGCCGAAACACGGGCGCTCCTGTGATAGCCTTTGTCGAGTCGCAACCGATGTGAGACGCAACCAGAAGGTAACTGGGCACCTGCAGCGCGCGGCCGGGCCGACCGTCAAACCCCGGCCGGAGATCTCGGCCCCGGGTTCGCCTGCCGGCGCAGGGAGGTGACGGCAACGTGGACTTTCCCATCTTCCATCTGGACTTCGCCGGCAACCGCATGCTCATCGCCGGGATCGCCGTTCTTCACGTGATGATCAACCATGCGTTGGCGGTGGGCGCCATCCCGCTCGTCACGATGATGGAGCTGCACGGCGCGCGTCACCACCGGCCCGACTGGGACCGCCTCGCATACCGCACCCTCGCGGTGTGCTTCATCATTACGACCAGCGTGGGCGCCCTCACCGGGGTGGGGATCTGGTTCGCCACTTCGCTCGTGAATCCGGCCGCGATCGGCAGTCTGATCCGGGTCTTCTTCGGCGCCTGGTTCGTCGAGTGGATCGTGTTCTGCCTCGAGGTCATCGCGATCATGGCCTACTTCCTCAGCTGGAAGCGCATGGGGCAGCGACACAAGCGCGCCCACATCGCCCTCGGCGCCGCGCTGTCCGTACTCTCCTGGCTCACCTTGGCGATCATCGTGGCGATCCTGTCGTTCATGATGGAGCCGGGAAGCTGGCTCGCCCGGCGCAGTTTTCTCTCGGGCGTCTTCAACCCGCTCTACCTCCCCCAGCTCGCCTTCCGAACCCCGGTGGCGATGCTCGCGGCGGGGCTGTTCGCGGTCGGTCTCGCCTTCTTCCTGACGCGCTCCGAGCGGGAGCTGCGGGCGCAGGCCGTCCGGTTGCTCTCCGCGTGGATCCTCGCGTGGACGCCGTTCGCGCTGGCCGGGGGGTTGTGGTACCGCGCTCGCGTGCCCGGCTGGATGCGTGCGAACGTGCCGGTCGCCCTGACCACGCAGGCGTACCAGGGCTGGTACCGCGACGTCGCCGTCGCGCTCGCGGCGATGGCGATCGCCGTGCTCCTCATCGCCGCGTGGGGTGCACTCGCGCCGCGCCGGCTGCCGCGCGCGGTGCTCGTGCTCCCCTTCGCTCTGGTCCTGGTCATGCTGGGATCGTTCGAGCGGGTGCGGGAGTTCATCCGCAAGCCTTTCGTGATCGCGAATTACATGTACGCCAACGGCATTCGCGCCGACGTCGTGCCGCTGCTGCAGGAGGACGGTGTGCTCGCCCACGCCACGTACGTCTCGTCGCGTACGATCACGCCCGCCAACCGCGAGGAAGCCGGACGCGAGCTGTTCCTGATCTGTTGCACCCGCTGCCACACCACCTCGGGCGTCAACTCCGTCCTCGCCAAGCTGACCAACCTGTACGGCCCCAGGCCCTGGGATCGGAACGTGGTCAAGGGGTACCTGCGCACCATGCACACGGTTCGCCCGTACATGCCGCCGTTCCCGGGCACCGAGGAGGAGGCGGGCGCCGTCGCCGACTACCTGCTCGCGCTGCGGCGCATGCCCGCCGAGCTCGACGGCGCCCAGACCGCGGGCGTGCGGGTGCCGGCCGACGTTGCGGCCGCGCCGGGGAGCCGCTGACCCATGGGCCCCCTGCCTGCGCCCCACGACATCCCGCTGCCGCTGCCGGTGTCGCCGCTCTTCCTCGAACTCGCGATCGTGTTCCTCTTCCTGATCCACATCCTCTTCGTCGCCCTCATGCTCGGCGGCTCGCTGCTCACGGTCGCGTTCGAGATCCGCGGCCGGCGCCGGCCCGACTGCGACGTCCTTGCGCGCGAGATCGCCGCGACGGTGACGGTCAGCAAGAGCCTCGCCGTCGTGCTCGGGGTCGGGCCGCTACTCGTCATGAACGTCTTCTACACGGTGTTCTTCTACTCGGCCAACGCGCTCACGGGTGCGGCGTGGCTTGCCGTCATCCCCCTGGTCACCGCGGCGTTCCTCCTCACCTACCTGCACAAGTACACCTGGGACCGGCTGGCGGGTGCCAAGGGCCTGCACATCGCGATCGGCGCCCTGGCGAGTGCGCTGTTCCTCGTCGTCCCGTTCGTCTTCCTCACCAACATCAACCTCATGCTCTTCCCCGACCGCTGGACGTCGGTGCACGGCTTCCTCACCGCACTGGTTCTCCCCAATGTGGTGCCGCGCTATCTCCATTTCGTGACCGCCTCGGTGGCGCTCACCGGCCTCTTCCTGATGGCGTACTTCGGCCGTGCCGGCTTCCCTGCCGAGGAGGTCTTTCGCGAGTTCGACCGCCGGGCCTTGCGCCGCCGTTTCGCTTCGGTCGCGCTCGGGGCAACGGGGCTGCAGCTCCTGTTCGGGCCGCTCCTATTCTTCACTCTCCCCGCGGTCGGCATCTCCTGGGCGCTGATTCTCAATATCCTTGCCGGCGTCTCCCTGGCGATCGTCGCGATCGTTCTCCTGACCCGCGAGGTCGTGGCGCCGGGGGCTCGTCTCGGGGTACGGTACCTGGCCACCGCCACGGCCCTCACCGGCACCGTGGTCTTCATGGCGTACGGTCGCCACCTCTACCGTGAGAGTGCGCTTGCCCCGCAACGGACGGCGATCGCCGCACGCACCGCCGAGTTCGAGGAGACGGTGCTGGCGGCGCAGATGCGCGCGAAAGCGGGCATCCGGCACACGAAGGCGGAGGCGGCCACCTCTCCGGGCGAGCAGGTCTTCCGATCGATCTGCAGCGCCTGCCACGCCCGCGACACGCGGCTGGTCGGCCCCCCGCTGACCGAGATCGATCGCATCTACAAGGGCAACCCCGCCGGGTTGATCGCCTGGGTGAAAGCCCCCGGAAAGAAGCGCCCCGACTACCCCCAGATGCCGGCGATCAAGCTCACCCCGGCGCAGTACCAGGCGGTCGCGGAGTTCGTACTTGCGGTACCAGGTACCTCATAGTTACAGGTTCGTGAAGATGGAGGGTCGCGGGGGTCCCAGCCGCAGCCGCACCGACCCGGTTGGCGCCTGCCGCGACCGCCGCCCGGGGCTCAGCGCCGGTCGCGGCGCGCCGGCTTCGCATCCCGGAGCACCCGCAGGGCAGCCTTGGCGTTGGCGTTGTCGGGGTTGATCGCCAGGGATCTTTCGTAGAAGCGGATCGCGGCGCGCACGTCGCCGTCGGCCGCATAGGCCTCGGCGAGGCTGTCGTACACGTTCCACGATTTGGGAAAGAGCTTGACGTTGCGCTCGAACACGAGAGCGGCCGCGGCCGCTTGCTTCTTCGCGAGCAATTCGTACCCGACCGTATTCAGCAGGGGTTCGGTAAACGCCTCGGGCGGATACGTGCGTTCGAGCTCTTTGAGCGTCCGGTACACGCCGCCTTCCCCGTTGGCGACCCCGGCCCGCACCAGGCGCTCGCGGATCGTGCGCGCCGGCGAGTCGTAGGGCTCGACATCGAGCCACGCGAACGCCGGGTGCGCCCCGCCCAGCACGGCGGCGACGATCGGCTCCGCCACCGATAAACCGTTCTCGCTGTTGGTCAGCACGACCACCCCATCCCCCGTCGCGCGGCAGCCGATGGCGAACCCCCGGGACGCGGCGGCGTCGCCCCAGTGCCAGAAGAACGTCGTCCCTCCGGCCTGTTCGATCCCCCACCCGAGCCCCCAGGCGAGGCCTTTGGACACCTCGACTTCCGGCCGCAGCATCTCGGCGACCGTGGCGGGCTGGAGCAGCACGGGGTGCGCCATCTCGGCGACGAAGCGCGCATAATCGGGCGCGGTCGTGTGCAGGCTCGACCCCGCATCCGCCTTGCTGGGCGCCTGCCTCGGGGTCGGTTGCTGGAGGTAGTCGTGACCCGCCGCGGCCGCCGTCTCGTACGCCGCGCGCCAGACGAAGCTCGAGGCGGCCATCCCGAGAGGCCCGAATACCTCCCGCCGCACGAACGCGTCGAGGGTCAGGCCGGTGACGGTCTCAACGGCCTTCTGCAGGTAGGCGTAGCCCTCCTCGGAGTACGAGAACCTGTCGCCGGGATCGAAATCGATCGTCAGATCGGGACCCCGGCGCCGGTCCGGAAACCCGGTCGTGTGACACAGGACGCGACGGGCCGTAATCCTCCCGATCCGCTCGTCGCCGCGGACGTCGTAGTTGGGCGCGTACGCGGGCAGCGGGCGGTCGAGGTCGAACCCGCCGCGCGCGGCGAGGCGCAGGACCGCGTAGGCGAACACGGGCTGCCCCAGTGAGGCGGCCTCGAAGACGGTGTCCGTCGTCACGGGCACGCCGCTCGCGGCGCTGGCCACACCGAACCCCCGGGTCCAGGCGATGGCCCCGCCCCGGACGACCGCCACAGCGAGTCCGGGCACTCCGCCCTTCGCCATCAGCTCCGGGATGCGCGCCTCGAGCTGCGCGCCGCCGGCCGCGGCCGTCGCGCCGCCGGACGCCGGGGTCACGGTCGCGGGCGGCGCGACCGGTTGCGCCACCGCGATTCGCACGACGGCCGCCGCCATCAAGCCGGCGGCCGCGAGTTTCGCAGTCGGCCTCACGCGAAGCCTCCTCGCCACCCCGAGTCCGGGCGGCCGGCTCCATGCTAGCCCACGCGCTTCCGGGCCGGGGTCCGACGTCGGCCGGCGTCCGCGGGGGCGCGAGCCGCTCCGCACCACGCTGCGACGCCGTTCTGGCGCCCAACCGCGGCCGGCGTCGCCGCCGCCCCGGCGCCTTGGCCCCGGCGCCGGCTTGAATCCCAGTCTCCAATTGCGCCTGCGTCGCATGCACTTGACGCGCCGGCACTTTCTCTGGGACGATCGCATGGGGGGTTCGACCATGTTCGAAGGCGCGTTCTCACCGTTCCACTGGCTGCTCGTCCTGGCCATCGCACTCGTGGTCTTCGGCCCGAAACGGGTCCCCGAGATCGGCACCAACCTCGGCGCCGCCATCCGCGGCTTCAGGGAGGCGCTCCGGGGTGAGGAGGGCAGGCCCGCCCCACCGCCGGTTTCCCGCCCTGCGGATCCCGACACCCGCTCCGGCGGGCCCGAGGCCAAGTAAGCCGGGCGACCGGGGCCGCCCGATGCCCACTCACCGTCCGGCCAGGGGAACGGGCCGGCGCCGCGCGCCCTGCCGGTGGCGGGCCCGCGGGCGCGCTCGCCGTAAACCGGGCCAGAGCGGACACGGACCGCGGGTCTACGCCTCGTTGTTCCAGGCGCGATCGTCACGCGCCAGCAACTGGTCGGCCTCGTCCGGGCCCCAGGTGCCGGCGGCGTAGTTCGGGAACGCGCGCGGCGGCAGAGCCCGCCACACGTCGAGGATCGGCGTCACGACGTTCCACCCCTGTTCGACCGAGTCCGCTCGCTGGAAGAGCGTCGCGTCGCCGTTGATCGCGTCGTAGAGCAGCGTCTCGTACCCGGTCGACGGCTGCGAGCCGAAGTAGTCGGAGTAGCAGAAATCCATGTTGACCGTGCCGATCCGCACCGCCGCTCCCGGCACCTTGGCCGAGAAGCGGAGGGAGATCCCCTCGTCGGGCTGCAGCCGGAGGATGAGGCGGTTGGGGCGCAGGCGGTCCACAGGGGTCTGGCGGAACGGGCTGAACGGGACCCGCTTGAACTGGATGACGATTTGCGTCGTGCGCACGGGCAGGCGCTTGCCGGTGCGCAGGTAGAACGGCACGTCGGCCCACCGCCAGTTGTCGATCAGGAGCTTGGCCGCGGCGAACGTCTCGACCGCCGAATCCGCCCCCACGTACGGCTCCGAGCGGTACGCGGCTGCCGCCGCGCCGTCCGGCATCGCCCCGGCGCCGTACTGGCCGCGCACGGTCCGCCCGAGGACCTCCTCCGGACTCATCGGCTGGATGCCGGCGAGGACCTTCCCCTTCTCGTTGCGCACGGCCTCGGGATCGAACGACGACGGCGGCTCCATGGCGATCAGCGAGAGCAGCTGCAGCAGGTGGTTCGGCACCATGTCGCGCAGCGCGCCCGCCTCCTCGTAGTAGCGGCCGCGGTGCTCCACCCCGAGCTGCTCGGCGACCGTGATCTGGACGTGGTCCACGTAGCGGCGGTTCCAGACCGGCTCGAAGATCCCGTTGGCGAAGCGGAAGATGAGGATGTTCTGCACCGTCTCCTTGCCGAGGTAGTGGTCGATCCGGTAGGTTTGGCCCTCGGTCAGGACCGCCGCGATCTCGCGGTTGAGGGCGCGGGCCGACTCGAGGTCGTGCCCGAACGGCTTCTCGATCACCACACGTCGCCAGGTGGCCCCGTCCTCGCGGGTCAGACCGGCTTCGCCGAGCCGGCGCACGACCTCGCCGAAGAGGGAAGGCGGCGTCGACAGGTAGAACAGGGCGCTGCCGCCGATGGCGTGGGCGGCCGCGACCTCTCCGAGCCTTGCCTGCAGGCGCTGGTAGGTTTCGGGAGCGCGCAGGTCTCCCGCCACGAAGTAGAGGCGGCGGGCGAGCGCTGCCCAGGCCTCGGGCGAGAACGCATCGCCGAGACGCTCCCGGACGGCCCGGCCCAGCCCATCCCGGAACGCCGCGAGGTCAATTTCTTTAGTCGCGAGCCCGATGACCGCGAACGCGTCGGGGAACAGGCGCTCGGCGGCCAGGTTGTACAGCGCCGGCAGCAGCATTCGTGCCGCCAGGTCGCCCGAGGCTCCGAAGATGACCAGCACGCATGGGGTCAGCGGCGCTGCGGCCGCGCTCCCGGTCGTCTCAGTCGCTTCCGTCATGGCCCGCGCCCCTTCCTGCAGCCGGAGATGCCTCAGAAGCCCGCCTCCGGCGGCCGGCCCCGTCGCGGCGTTCCTGCTGATCCGCGACACCGACTCCGCTCGCATTCCGCTGCTCGGCCTCCCGGTGTCTCCATACGGCGCTCCGATACCAGGTCCCACGCCGACCGCCGGGGCTGGAGGCGCCCGGGCGGCGAACCACCCCCGGTACAACGCGTTCATGGCGCCGCATGCTTCCCCCCACAGTTCAAATCAGCAGGCAGCAGCTTTGCTGCCGGCCGCATGCCGCTGCGGCCGGAGGATGGCGACGACATCGGGGGCAAGAACGGCCGCGAACAGGGCGGCCAGACCGAGGGAAACGACCAGGTAGATCACCTGGGTGTCCGAGGTGCCGCCGGCGACGACGAGGACGAGCGCGTTGAGGCCGAGCAAGCCCAGCGTCCCCGCCGTCCCCCGGCGGAGCGCCAGGAGCGTCAGGACGACCCAGTAGTAGCAGGAGAGGACGAGGAGGGCGAAGATCACCGCGACGCCAAGGACGGCCGCCTCGTCGGCCGGGCGCCGCCACGCCGCCGCCAGCGCGGCTGCCACGAGCAGTCCGGCGAGGCCGAGATAGAACGGGCGCCGTTCAGCCTCGACGCGGTTCATCGCCGCCTGCCACACCGCCCACCGCCTCGGGAGGGACCAGTCGGCCGGCAGGTTGGTGACCATCGTTTCGGAGTTGTACAGGAAGACGAGCTCGAGCCCCGCGGTGTTCGTGGTCCAGGTCCCGTGGTGCTTCCGGATGTCACGCACGAACTCGCCCCAGGCGGCGGGTCCGCGTCCGGTGAGGCAGCCCGCCAGGGCGCACACCCCCAAACAGCCCGCGAACCCGGCGGCAAACCGCACGATCCAGCGGGGGTCCCGGCGCGCGAGCAGGTCCCTGATGGCGCCGACAGCGATGCCGGCCAGGAGAAGGACCGGGAAGATGCGCACCGCCGTGGCGTACGCGAGGAGGGCCCCGGCCGTGGCGTGGCGCTTGCGAGCGAGCATGCAGATGCCCACGACGACGGCCGCGAACCAGTCGTACCTGAGGAACGCGCCCCCGACCCAGGTGTAACCCCATGGGTAGCCGAGCCCGAACAAGATCGCGAACACGGCGGTGACGGCCGTCCCGTAGGTGCGGCGCACGACCACCAGCGCCACGCCGACCAACACCCAGTCGAGCAGCGCCATCAGAGGGATCGTCGTCGCGTCAATCGGCAGCCGCGAGTTGAAGAGTCGCGCGACGAACGTCCACGTGGGGGGCGGGTTGTACCCGTGGTCCAGGCGAATTTCGTCAACCTTGGGAAGCGTGTACCGGTCCAGGAAGTACCGGTGGTCGCGGACGAACCCCCGCCAGCGCTCGGCGGTGAAGCGCTTGCGCACCTCGTCCCGATGGGCGGCGAGCGACGCGACGGGAACGATCGAGTTGGTCCTGAGATCCCGAACGATCGCCGGAAGCGGCAGGCCAGGGTCCGACTCCTCCTGGGCCGCGATCGAGGCGTCGTACAGACCGTCATACCCGAGTTCGGGGAAGTACTTCGAGCCGAGCTGGTAGTGAAAGTTCTCCCCGAAATGAGTGAAGCGCCCCTGGTGGAAGGCGAAGAACCCGGTGAAGGCCGCCATGGACACCACCGCCAGACAGGCGAGAAGCCATCCGGCGCGGCCGTCCTCGCTCCCGCGATGCCGCCGCCACACCAGCGCGCCCAGGGCAATCGCCGTCAGCGCCAGCTTGACGAGGATTTCCGTCCGTTCGGTCATTACCGCCGATGATATCCGACCCCGGTGTCACACCCGGAGCCCCGCGACGGACGGCCCGGAGCGCCGCCCGTCGGGCCCCGCCCAGGCCGGCCGCCGGCCGGGCTCCCTGATGAGACCGTCGCGGCACCCGCGACCCGTCGCGACGGGTCCGGCACTGGGGAGGGGTTCTCTGCCCGCCCTTCACAAAATCGGGCACGGGAATCGCCGCCCACTTGACAACGCAACCCCCACAGTCTCATATTGTCGGCCGCGCGGGAGGAGGGCTGGGAACCGAGGTCGCACGAGGGCCCTACACTCTACGAAACCCGAGGAACCGGGTTCCACCCTCGCCGGTCGATGGGCCGGAAGTTCGAACTGGGAGGCAAGCCACCCGGGTGCGTGTTGAGGACAAGAGACGCCAACGAGCTGACCGTAGGGTGTGGGTCAACTCTCCAGGTTTGACCTGAACCTTTCTCAGCAAAACATCCGCTTGGCGCCAGCTGGAGGAACTTTCTTATGCGCAAAGTCGCCGTACCCCCAATCTTGTTGATCCTGGTTGCAGGGGTGCTCCTGAGCGGGTGTGACAAACTGCAGGCCCGGATGGAGCTGAACAAGGGCAACTCCTACTATAAGAACGAGAAGTACCAGGACGCCCTGATCCAGTTCCAGAAGGGGCTGGCGCTCGACCCGAGCCTCAAGTTCGCGTGGCGGTCGGTGGCGCTCTCCGCGATGACCCTGTACCGGCCCGGCGTCGACACGCCGGAGAACAACCGGTACTACTCGACCGCCATCGATGCGTTCAAGAAGTACCTGGCCGCCTTCCCGCAGGACTCCAAGGCGCAGGATTTCATGGTTTCGACGTACATGAACGCCAGCAAGTTCGACGACGTCCTCGGCTATCTCAAGGATGCCGTCAAGAAGAACCCCGGCGACGTCAAGTCCAACAAGTTGATCGTCACGATCTACCTGCGCACCCAGCGGATCAAGGAAGCGTACGACTGGATCGTGTCCCACATTCCGAAGGCCGACGCGGAACCGTACTACCTCGTGTCGGTCTATTGCTGGGACAAAGCGTACCGCGACCCGTCGATCACGCCGCAACAGCGCGGCGACTTCATCGATCTCGGCCTCACGGCGGCCGACAAGGCGCTGCAGATGCAGCCCGAGTACTTCGACGCCATGATCTACACGAACCTCCTCTACCGCGAGAAGGCCAAGCTTCAGACCACCGAGGCGGCGAAGCAGCAATACTTCGACAAGGCCGAGGAGTGGCGCACCAAGGCGTTGGCCCTGCGCGAGAAGCTGAAGAAGCAAACGTCGCTGGCCAAGTCGTAAGCGGGGGAGCCATGTTTGAGAACACGCTAATCGCATCGAAGAAGCAGCAGCGGAACACGACACTCCTGGCCGTCTTGCCGATTGCGCTGCTCCTTCACGTCGTCGTCCTCGGGGGATATGTCGTCGCTCAGATGTGGTCGGTCCCCGAGGTGGCGGACCCGCCGATCCAGGTGAGCTTCTACCAGGCCCCGCCGCCGCCGCCACCACCGCCACCGCCGCCGAAGCCGGCGGCCGCGGTGCCGAAGCCGGTGGTGCAGCAGCCGGCCTCGGCCCCGGTCGTGCAGCCCGTGGCGATTCCCGACAAGGTTCCAGAGAAGTCGTCCGGCGCCGGCAGTGAGGGGGTCGAGGGCGGCGTCGAGGGCGGCGTCGAGGGCGGCGTGGCCGGCGGCATCCCGGGCGGCGTCCCGGGCGGCGTGGTCGGCGGCGTCCCGGGCGGCGTCGTTGACGAGCCCCCGATCCGCATCGGCGGCGAGGTCGTGCCTCCTGAACTGATCACCCGTGTCCAGCCCGTCTACCCCGAGATCGCCCGCAAGGCTCGGGTCCAGGGGGTCGTGATCGTCGAGGCGATCATCGACAAACAGGGCAACGTGACCGACGCCCGCATCCTGCGCGGCCTCCCGATGGGCGTGTCCGAGGCCGCGACGGCCGCGATCCAGAAGTGGAAGTACAAGCCGGCCACGCTCAACGGCAGGGCCGTGAGCGTGTACCTGACCGTGACGGTAAACTTCACCCTGCAATAGGCGATCAGGCCTTGAGAGCCTAGAGAGAGATAGGAGGAAAGTGTAATGGAATTTGGACTCGTAGGACTGTGGACGTCGATGGGCTTCATTGCCAAGGCCGTGGTACTCCTCTTGGCGATCCTGTCGATCTACTCGCTGACTCTATCCGGTGAGCGTTACTGGCGCTACCGCACGGCGAAGCAGCAGTCGCTGCAGTTCGCCCTGTTGACCACCCAGTACCTCAAGCAGGACCGCCCGCAGGAAGCAGTCGCGGCCTCGAAGAAGTTCAAGAACAGCCATCTGGCCAAGGTCGTCGCGGCCGGCCTGTTGGAGTTCATGGTCGAGGAGCAGAACAGCCCGCTGACCGGCTACGACGTCATCGAGGCGGCTCGCCGCGCGATCGAGCGCGCCACGCTGATGACCACCGCCGACCTCAAGCGCGGCCTCGGCGGCCTCGCCACGATCGGCGCCACCGCGCCGTTCATCGGCCTGTTCGGGACCGTGGTCGGCATCATCAACGCGTTCCGCGGCATGGCCATCACCGGGTCGGGCGGTCTGGGCGCGGTTTCCGCCGGCATCGCCGAGGCCCTTGTCACCACCGCGATGGGCCTGTTCGTCGCCATCCCGGCCGTGTGGCTGTACAACTACTTCCTGAACCAGGTGGAGCGCTTCCAGGTCGAGATGGCGAACTCCTCTTCGGAGCTGGTCGACTTCTTCATCAAGAAGCACGGAGGAAGCGATGCAATCGGCTCGGCGGCACGCTGATCACAGCAAGCTGACCGCGATCGGTTCGGGTGACGTGAAGTCCGACATCAACGTCACGCCTCTGGTCGACGTCTGCCTGGTGCTGTTGATCATCTTCATGGTGGTCACACCGCTGTTGCAGTCCGGCGTGCCTGTGTTGCTGCCCGAGACGAACAACCCCGACAAGTACCCCGAGGGCCAGAAGCAGGTCAAGGTGGCGATCCAGGAAGACGGCAAGATGTTCATCGGCCAGGACTGGATTCCGACCCGTGCCGAGCTGATCAGGCGGATGGACGAGATGTTGAAGGCCGACCCCCAAAAGGAGGTCGTCATCAAGGCGGACCGCCGGCTCAAGTACAAGGACGTCCGCGAGGTGATGAAGGCCCTCAACGATGCCGGTTTCAGCAAGGTCGGCCTCATCACAATGAAGAAAGGGGCGAGCTGACGCTCGCGGCGCGCCCGCTTTCGTCTGAAGGAGAAACGCCATGGCAATGACCGGCGGCAAGATGGGGGACATGAAGAGTGACATCAACATCACGCCTCTCGTGGACGTGGTGCTGGTGCTCCTCATCATCTTCATGGTCGTCACGCCGTTGCTCCAGCGCGGGTACGAGACCAAGGTCCCGCCGAAGCAGGTGACGAACACTCCGCCCCCGACCAACCTCGACCAGATCGTCGTCCGCCTCAGCGAGGACGGCGGTATGTTCATCAACAAGGAGCAGTACACCGAGAGGGACTTCCTCAACAAGCTCGAGGAGATCACCAAGGGCCGCGAGAACAAGGTCGTGTTCTTTGCGGCCGACGGCAACCTCTTGTACGACAAGGTGGCCCGCTTCATGGATATGTGCAACGACCACGGCGCCAAGAACCTCGGCATCGTTCTCGACGACATCAACCCGACAGCCACCTCGGGCGAAGCGCCCAAGTAACGTCCGGCCCGACAGGTTTCGAGCCCGTGCCCCGGAGGCGGATGTCCTCCTTCGGCGCACGGGCTCTCGCTTTTCCGCCCGCTCGACGCCCGCCCACAAACTCCGCAAACCGTTGTATCATCCCCCAATGGCGCAGCACCTGAAAATCGCGCTGGGCGCGGATCACGGCGGCTTCGAGCTCAAGCAACAACTCCTGGAGCATCTCGCCGGTCTCGGCCACACGGTCGAGGACTGCGGAACCAGCGGAACCGGGGCCGTGGACTACCCCCGCTTCGCCGAGGCCGTGGCGCGGCTGGTCGCGTCGGGACGGTGCGATTTCGGCGTCGTCGTCGACGGCGCGGGCATCGGCTCCGCGATGGCGGCCAACAAGGTGCCCGGGGTGCTGGCGGCCGCGTGCCACACCGCGGCCCTGGCCCGCAGCGCTCGCGAGCACAACGACGCCAACGTCCTCGCCCTCGGCGCCTCGCAGGTGGACGTCGCGACCGCGAAGGCGGTCGTCGACGCGTTCCTGCAAGCGAGTTGCACGGCGGAGCGCCACCGCAACCGGGTCCGCATGATCAAAGAGATCGAACGCACCGCGCTGGCGTCCGCACCCGCCGATACGGCGGTCGGCGACGGCGACATCGCGCGCATCACCCGCAGGGTCAAGGAACTGCTCGGCCAGGCCGCACCCTCCGACGGGCAGGCGCCGGCGATCCCGCCGGGTGAACTCGCCAAACTCATCGACCACACCCTGCTGAAACCGGAGGCGACCGACAGCGACGTCCAGAAGCTGTGCGACGAGGCGCGTCGGTTCGGGTTCTTCTCGGTGTGCGTCAACCCGTCGTACGTGCAGCGCTGCAAGATGGCCCTGCGCGACTCGCCGGTCAAGGTGTGCTGCGTCGTCGGCTTCCCGCTCGGCGCCCAGCCGCCGGAGATCAAGGCTCTCGAAGCGCGGCGCGCTCTCCGCGAGGGCGCCCGCGAGATCGACATGGTCGTCAACATCGGCGCCCTCAAGGGTGGCGACGACGATCTCGTGCGCCGCGACATCCGGGGCGTGGTGGAGGCGTGCAAGGAGGGGCGCGCGGCCTGCAAGGTGATCCTCGAGACCGCGCTCTTGACCGACCCCGAGAAGGTCCGCGGCTGCGAGCTGGCGATGAAGGCCGGCGCCGACTTCGTGAAGACCTCCACCGGTTTCTCCAAGGGCGGCGCCACCGTGGAGGACATCGAGCTGATGGCCCGCACCGTGGCGCCCCGCAAGCTCGGCGTCAAGGCCTCGGGCGGCATCCGCACCTATGCGGACGTCGTCAGGATGATCCGGGCGGGAGCGACGCGGGTCGGATGCAGCAGCAGCGTGCAGATCATGGAAGAGGCGCAGGCGCTCGCTGCGCGGAAGGGATGACCCGATGGCCGAGCTCCGTTGCTACGTCTTCCTCGACAGCTTGCAGCCGCAGTACGCCTCGTTCCTGGGCACCGTCGCGCAGGGCTTCCTCCCCACCCCGGGGCAGGCCTCGCTGTTCGTCGAGATCGCACCCGGGATGGAGATCATGCGGGTCACGGACGTGGCCCTCAAGGCCACCGACGTCAGACCCGGCATGCTGATCATCGAGCGCCTCTACGGCATGCTCGAGATCCACTCCGACTCCCAGGCCGACGTTCGCCAGGCGGGGCGTGCGATCCTCGAGGCCCTCGACCTGAAGGAGGAGGATCGGATCAAGCCCCAGCTGGTGTCGAGCCAGGTGATCCGCAACATCTCCCCGTACCACACGCAGCTCATCAACCGGACGCGCCACGGCGACATGATCCTCCCCGGGCACACGCTGTACGTGCTGGAAGTCGCGCCGGCGGGGTACGCCGCGATCGCGGCCAACGAGGCGGAGAAGGCCGCCAACATCAATATTCTCGAGGTGCGCGCGTTCGGGAGTTTCGGCAGGGTGTACCTCGGCGGGGAGGAGCGCGACATCGACGTCGGCTACCGCGCCGCGGAGCAGGCGATCGCCGACATCCGCGGCCGCGAGGCCCGGATCGGCGGCGCCTGACGGACGAACCGATCGCCGCGCTCCCCGGGGAGCGCCGGAGCAAGGAGGCAGAGAAATGACGGAAGCGCTGGGTATGATCGAGACGAGGTCCTTTCCGGCCGTAGTCGAGGCCGCGGACGCAGCCGTGAAGGCCGCCAAGGTGGAGCTGGTGACCTACGAGAAGACCGGCGGCGGCTACACGACGATCATCGTCAGGGGCGACGTCGCGGCGGTGAAGGCGGCGTGCGAGGCCGGCCAGGTGGCTGCCGGCCGGGTCGGCGAGGTGGTGGCCGTGCACGTGATCGCCCGCCCGCACGTCAACGTCGACGCCGTGCTGCCGCTCGGCCAGCAGGCGGCGGCGAAGGCTGCGGTCAACAAGAAGTAGCGACCCGCTCCGGGCGGCCCTCGCGACGGCCCGGAGGCGCGGCCCGGAGAGGCACGCCCATGCAGCTCGCCAAGGTGGTTGGAACCGTGGTGGCCAGCCAGAAGGAGAAGAGCCTCGAGGGGCTCAAGCTCCTGCTCGTCCGTGGCGTGGACGAGGAAGGTCGCGAGACCGGCGCGTTCCTCGTGGCCGCCGACGCCGTCGGCGCCGGCCCGGAGGAGTTCGTCCTCGTCGCTTCGGGAAGCTCGGCCCGCCAGACCCGCGTCACCGACAAGCGACCGGTGGACGCCGTGGTGATGGCGATCGTGGACTCCTGGGCCGTGGCCGGGGAGACGAAGTACAAGAAATGAGCACGACCAGGCTTTCCGAGCAGGACGTCGAAGCGATCGCCCGCAGGATCGCCGCGGATCTGCAGCGGGGCGGCGACGCCGGCGCCCGCACCGCGACTCCTGCCGCCGACGCTCTCGGCGCCTTTGCGACCGTGGGCGAGGCCGTGCAGGCCGCGACCGCCGCGCAGCCGGCGTTCGTGGCGCTGCCGCTGGCCGTCCGGGCCCGGATCATCGCCGCGATCCGCGCGAGCATGCTCACGAGCTCCGAAGCCCTCGCCCGGGCGGCGTGGGAGGAGACCGGGTTCGGCCGCGCCGAGGACAAGGTCGTCAAGAACCGCCTGGTCGCCGAGAAGACGCCGGGCATCGAGGACTTGGCGCCGGTGGCCGTCACCGGCGACCACGGCCTCACGCTGTCGGAGCCGGCGCCGTTCGGCGTGATCGGCGCGATCACTCCCTGCACCAACCCGACGTCGACGATCATCTGCAACGCGATCGGCATGCTCGCGGCCGGCAACACGGTCGTCTTCAACGTCCACCCCGCCGCCCGCAACTGCTCGCTGCAGACCGTGGCGCTGCTCAACGCCGCGATCGGCGCCGCCGGCGGCCCGCCCAACGTCGTCACCTGCGTCGCGAACCCCACCATCGAGAGCGCGCAGGAGCTCATGCGCCACCCGGCCGTGCGGCTCGTCGTCGTCACCGGCGGAGGCGCGGTGGTGAAGGCCGCCATGACCTCGGGCAAGCGCGCGATCTGCGCCGGTCCCGGGAACCCGCCGGTGGTGGTGGACGAGACCGCCAACATCGACAAGGCGGGGCGCGACATCGTGGCGGGGGCCTCGACCGACAACAACATCATCTGCGTCGACGAGAAGGAAGTCATCTGCGTCGACATGGTGGCCGACGGCCTGATCAAGGCGATGACCCGAAGCGGCGCGGTGCTCATCGACCGCCACCGCCTGGCCGCGCTCGAGCAGGTGGTCTTCACGAGGATGAACGGGCCGCGCCGCCACGCCGAGATCAACCGCGACCTGATCGGCAAGAACGCCGACGTCATCCTGGCCAAGCTCGGCATGACCGTGCCACCCGCCACGCGCCTGGGCATCGTCGAGGTGGAAGAGGGCCACCCACTGCTGTGGACCGAGCAGATGATGCCGATCCTGCCGGTCTGCCGCGTGCCCAACGCCGGCCGCGCCATCGAGCTCGCGGTCGAGGTCGAAGGCGGCAACCGCCACACCGCCGTGATGCACTCGAAGAACCTCGACAACCTCTCGCGCATGGCGAAGGAGTGCAACTGCAGCATCTTCGTCAAGAACGGCCGCTCCCAGGCCGGGCTCGGGCTCGACGGCGAGGGGAGCTGCTCGTTCACGATCGCGAGCCCCACCGGTGAAGGGCTGACCTCGCCGCGGTCGTTCTCACGCTCGCGCCGCTGCGTCCTGGTCGACCACTTCAGGATCACGTGATGAAGAAACACCCCGCCATCGCGGTGCTGGAGTTCAGGGATATCGCAGTCGGGTTCGTCGCGACCGACGCGATGCTCAAGCGCTCGCCGATCGCCTTCCTCAGGTGCGGCACGGTGAGCCGGGGCCGCTTCCTCACGCTGCTCGGCGGCACCACCGCATCGGTCGAGGAAGCGTGCCACGAAGGGCTCCTCCAAGGCGGCGACAGTCTCCTCGACCACGTCCTCCTGGCGGACGTCCATGCTCAGCTGTACGACGCGATCCTCGGCCATCGGCGGCCGGTCGGCGCCGGCTCGCTCGCCATCATCGAGACCGCGACGGTCTCGTCCAACATCCGGGCCGCGGAGCTGGCGCTCAAAGGCACGCCGGTCGACCTCGTCGAGCTCCGCCTCGCCGACGCCGGGCTATCGGGGAAGGGACTCTCGATCGTCCACGGCGAGCTGCACGACGTCGAGGCGGCGGTGGAGATCGCGGCCGGTTTCCTCCGCGACGCCGGGGTCGAGGCGGTCTTCAGGATCATCCCCGCCCCGCACGAGGCGCTCGCCGACCAGGTCGGTGCGGGCTCCCACTTCGGCTCGGCAGCGCTGCTCGAGCTCGACGGCGAGGGGGACGAGCGCTGATGCTGCTCGGGCGGGTGATCGGCGTGGTCGTTCCGTGTGCGGTCGCGGACGGGCTTGCGGCCACGCCCATGCTCCTGCTGCAGCCGCTCGACAGGCGCGGCGCGCCGAAGGGACGGCCGCTCGTCGCCGCGGACGGTACCCGGATGGCGGGCCCCGGCGAGCTGGTCTACTACGAGGGGGGCCGCGAAGCCGCCCTCGCTCTCGACCCCTCCTTCGTCCCGGTGGACCACGCCATCGTCGGCATCGTCGACGGTCTCCACCTGGCCGAAGGCGAGGCCGCGCCATGATCCTCGGGCGCGTCAGCGGCGAGATCCACTCGACGATCAACCACCCGTTCTACGACGCCAGGAAGCTCCTCGTCATCGAGAAGATCGACCCGAACGGCCACCTCACCGGCGATTACCTGATCGCGGTGGACAGCGTCGGCGCCGGCGCCGGGGAGCGCGTGCTGGTCCTCGACGAGGGCAACGGCGCCCGCCAGGTTCTCGACGCTCCGGATGCCCCCGTCCGCTCCGTTGTCGTCGGCATCATCGACGCCATCGACCTCGCCCGTTGAATCCGTAACTTTCGGGTACCTGGTACCACAAAAATTACTCTTTTGGTGAGAGGATCTGGAGGAGGAAGTGGGTCGCCCGGGCGTGGATGCCGGGGTGCTCGCTCTCGCGCGGACCGGCGACGTTGAGGGTGCGCACCCTCGCCAGATCGAGCCAGGCGCGGACTTCGGCCGCGGTGGGGGCGTCGGCCCCCAGATCCACGACGAGCACGGGCGTCCCGGCCCGGCGCGCGAGCCCGACCGTGAGCGCGGTGCCGCCGCGGGGCTTCCCGAGGGTCAGAACCAGGGTGGCGTCGGACCCGCGGACGTTTTCTGCCGTCCGCTCCGGGTACGCGGCACCAGGCGTTTCCTGGAGTGGGTAGCGCGCGGGGATGGGGCCATCTTCGGCGCGCCGCCCACGCGGACACCAGCCGCCGCACGCGATCCCGAGGGTCATCGCGACGTCGAGGGCCGCCCGATCCACCCCGGTCTGACCGCCGGACACCACCCGTTCCAACACCCCGCCCTCCAAGGACCGCGGCGCCGTCGGCTCCGGCCGGAGACGGTCGACGCTCGCGGCCACGATCACACCCGCCTGCAAACGCTGCGTCGGGAAACTTTGGCCGAATGAGTGCGTACCGTCAAGCGTGACCGAGATTTCGCGAAGTTTTGCGGCTCCGTTCCGCCACCCGGCGTGGCTCCGGCGCGTTCTGGTGGGCGCCGCGCTCGAGGGGCTGCCGGTGTTGCTTCTCTTGCCGACGATCGCCGGGATCTTCGGCCACGGGCACCGTCTCCTGCCCCGCCCCGGCCTGACGCTGCTGCCGGTTGCGGTGCTCGTCGCGCTCGCCGCTCGCTTCCTGGTCCTCGGCTACCTCCGGCGCGTCGCCCTGGACGGTACGAGCGGCCGCCCCGCCGGCCTCCCGGCCTGGGACCAGCCCGCCGAGGACCTCGTCGAGGGGCTCAAGCTCTGGCTCATCGCGATGGCGCTGTGGCTGCCCGCGGCTGCGGTCACCGCGGGCCTCGCGCTGCTGGTGATGTCGCTGACGAACACCGCGATGGCGTGGCTGCCGGTGATCCTCGTCGGGCCACCGGCGGCGCTGGCGACGATCCTGTACCTTCCGGCCGGTCTCCTGAGCGCCATCGTTGGCCGCAACGCCGCCTGTGCGTTCGATGTGGACCGCGTCACGGCGATGATCGGACGCAACCTCGGGCCCTACCTGCTCGCGTTCCTCGTCGCGATCGCCGCCGAGATCGTCGCCCAGTTCGGGTTGCTCCTCTGCTGCGCCGGGATCTTCGCCACCCGCTTCGCGGCCCACTGCGTCGGCGTCTACGCCTTCGCGACGGTCTACCGCGACGCCGCGCCGGCCTCCGTCTCGCGGGCGGTGGCCGTCGGCGCCACGACGGCGCCGTAGACCGCCAGACCCGCCGCCGCCAGCGCCCCCATCAGCATCACGCCCGCGAAGAAATGGATGAACTGCGGTTGCAGGTGCGCGCCGACCCGGTCGGTGACGCATTTCTGATAGAGGAACCCGGCCCACGGTCCCGAGTAGAGGTTGCCGAGGAAGATCGACAGGAACGAGTAGCCGAGGTACACCGCCACCTGGTCGCGCGGGGCGATCGAGCCGCAGTACTCGAAATAGCGGGCCGAGCAGGTCATCTCTCCCAACGACCAGACGGCGATCCCGACGGCGACCACGGCGGCGACCCGCGACACGGCCGGCAGCGCCCAGGCGGCCGTGCACACCGTCGTCCCCACCAGCATTGCGCTCAGCGTGCGCCAGCGCCGCGTCGCGAAGCTCACGGCCGCCTGCAGCAGTACGATCAGGAGAGCGTCGAGGGAGACGAACACCTCGGGGTTGAGCCAGTGGCCGGCCCACGGAGTCAGCGGCACGACGCGGTCGATCGCCGACTCCACCGCGGCCAGGTTCGAAAAGGCGTCGACGAACAGCGGCATGAAACCGAACAGCACGTTGATCATCCCCCAAAAGCCGGAGAAGATGATCAGCAGGAGCACGAAGCGCCAGTTGCCGAGGACCAGCACCATGTCGGCGAGCACCCGGCCGATGCTCTTGCCGCTCCCGCGCTCCCCGGCGCTGACCGGTTCCCGGAACGCCACCAGCGCCTGCGCGAGCATGAGCGAGCATGCGGCGGCGGATACCCAGAACACGTAGCGGAACTCGGTCCGGTTGCGGACCTGGGCGGCGATCACCGGCCCGATCAGCCCGCCCGCGTTGATCACCATGTAGTACAGCCCGAAGCCGACGGGCCTCGTCGTGCCCTCCTCGGTGGTGCGGGTCACCGTGCCGGAGATCGTCGGCTTGACGATCGACCCGCCGACGGCGATCAGCCCGAGCGCCACGCAGATCAGCGGGAAGCGTGCGGTGCTGCCGAGGAGGGTGTAGCCGGCGGTCAAGGTCGCAAACGCGATGGCGAGAGCCGGCTTGTACCCGAAGCGGTCGGCGAGCGCCCCGGCGAAGAGCGGCAGCAGGTAGAGCGCGCCGGTGAAGACCCCGTACACCGTCCCGTAGAGGTCCGGCCGGATGCCGATGCGCTGGACCAGGTAGATCCCGAGCACCAGCACCATCCCGTAGTAGGCGAGCCGCTCGAACAGCTCCATGACGACCGCGGAGTAGAGCGTCCCGGGGAGCTGGCGAAAGAGCCTCGCGCGCACCGGCGGATTGTACCCCCGCGAGCCGCGCCCCTTTCCCTCCCCTACGAGCGTTCCCCCTCGCGGCCGGCGGCGGGCGCCGGCAGTCCCCGCCAGAAGGCGGGCACCGCCGCGAACGCGACCGCAGTCTGGGTCGCGGCGGCGAGGTCGCGAACGGTCACCGTGCCCGCGGCCAGCTCGTCATCCCCGAGCATCGCCACGACCCGAAAGCCGTCGCGGTCGGCCCGCTTCAGCGCCGCCTTGAGCGAGCGTCCGGTGATCTCGACCTCGACGGGCACGCCCGCCCGCACCCAGTTGCGCGCCAGCTCCAGCGCGGCCGTCCCCGCCGCGTCTCCGAGCGGCACGAGGTAGACCGCCGGGGTGCCCAGCGCGGCAGCCTTGAAGCCCGCCGGGAGGACCTCCACGAGGCGGTCCTCGCCGATGGCGAAGCCGACGCCCGGAACGGCCGGGCCGCCAAGGTCGGCGATCAGGCGGTCGTAGCGGCCGCCACCGCACAGCACGGCGTTCGTCCCGAGCCGGGGCGACACCACCTCGAACACGGTCCGCAGGTAATAGTCGAGACCGCGCACCAGGCGCCGGTTGCGGACGTACGGGATGCCCAGCCGCCGCAGCTGCGCTTCCACCTGCGCCACGTGCCGGCGTGAGGCCTCCCCCGCCACGTCGTCGAGCGCGGGGACGTCGGCGGCCACGACCTGGCACGACGGCACCTTGCAGTCGAGGACGCGCAGCGGGTTCTCCTCCAGGCGGCGCTGGCAGTCGGCGCAAAGCTCGCTCCGGCGCGGCTCCAGGGCGGCGCGGATGACGTCCTGGTAGCGGGCGCGATCCTCGGGGTCGCCGAGGTTGTTGAGGTGGATTTCGAGGTCGTCGAAGCCGAGACGAAGAAAGAACTCGTGCATCGCCGCGAGCAGCTCCGCGTCGGCCAGGGGCGTGTCGGCCCCGACGATCTCGAGACCGATCTGGGAGAACTGGCGGTACCGCCCGTGCTGCATCCGCTCGTACCTGAACATCGGGCCGATGTAGTACATGCGCAGCGGCTGCGTGCGCTCGCCGAGACGGTTCTCGAGCCACGCCCGGGCGACGCCGGCGGTCCCCTCCGGCCGCAACGTGAGCGAGCGTCCCTTGCGGTCGGGAAAGGTATACATCTCCTTGTGCACGATGTCGGTGGTCTCGCCCACCGAGCGGACGAACAGCTCGGTCGCCTCGAACAGCGGGGTGCGGATCTCCGCCCCGCCGAACGAGCCGAACACCTCCCGGGCGACCGCCTCGACGGCCTGCCAGAGACGGCTCTCGGGCGGCAGCAGGTCGCGGGTGCCACGCGGCCGCTGGATCATCCGCGCCTCCCCCACGCCCCGGGGTCGTCGAGCGAGCGCTCGCCGTCGTCCGCCAGGGACCGGGTTTTGAGCTGAAGGTAGCTGCGGACGCCGCGCTGCATGTGCGCGACCTCCTCGGCCGTCACCTCCCGCCGCACCCTGGCCGGCACGCCCGCCGCCAGGCTGCGCGGCGGGACCGCCATGCCCGGCGGCACGAGGGCGCCGGCGGCCACGACCGCCTCCTCGCCGATGACGGCGCCGTTGAGCACCGTCGCGTGCATCCCCACCAGTGCCCCGCGCTCGACGCGGCAGCCGTGAAGCACGGCCGCGTGCCCGACGGTGACGTCCTCCGCCACGTGGACCGGAAAATCGGGCTCGTCGACGTGGACGACCGCGTTGTCCTGGATGTTCGAGCGGGCCCCGATGCGGATCTCCTGCAGGTCGGCGCGCAGGACGGCGCCGTACCAGACGCTCACGTCGTCCGCCAGCTCGACGTCACCCACCACGGCCGCGGTCGCGGCCACGAACACCCGCTCCCCGAAGCGGGGCTCCTTGCCGGCAAAGGGTCTGATCCTCACCGCTTCCTCCGTTCAGGGCGGTCACGCTAACACACACAGCCGCCTTGGGCAACGAGCCACCGCCGCGCGCCGGCCGGGAAGTCCTGTGGAACGGCCGCTCGGGTCGCGACGGGCAAGTGGCACAATCTCCACGCCATACACGCAAACCACGTTGCTGCAATACCTTGTACAGCCGCACTGGCGGCAGTGCACGATGCATAACCCGTTGAGACAGGGGGGGTTTGCGGGCGTCCGACCGGGTTTTCCGCAAGCTTTTCCGCAAAATCTGCGGAAACTTCAAGTCGCCTTCACGCCCCAGCTCACCGGTGGCTTCCACGCCCCCTGGCGGAGGACGATGGGCGGGTCGGACGTAAGGTCGAGCAGCGTCGTCGCCGCCCCGCCGGGCGTCGGCCCCCCGTCGAGGAGCAGCTCGAGGCCGTGGCCCAGGGTGCGGGCGACGTCGTCCGGTTGGGTGCACGCGGGCAACCCGCTGGCGTTCGCGGAGGTCGCCGTGAGCGGGCCCACCTCGGCGAGCAGGGCGCGGAGCAGGGGGCTCGCCGGGACCCGCACCGCCAGCGTCCCGGCGCCGGTTGCGGCCGCCGCCCGCGCGCCCGGCAACACCACCGTCACCGGCGCCGGCCAGACCGCCTCGAGGCGCGCCCACCACCGCGAGGAGAGGTGGACCCACGACGCGAGCTGGGCCACCGACGCTCCCACCACGAGGAGGGCCTTGTCGGCCGGGCGGGCCTTGAGAGCGAGGACCCGGCGCACCGCCGCCGTGTCGTCGGGGCGCACCGCCAGGCCGTAGAACGTCTCGGTGGGGATGCCGACCACGCCATGGACGGCCAGCGCGCTGCGCACGGCGTCCGCTGCGGCGGCCAGGTGACTCGCGGCGGTGAACGGCAGGCGGTTCATCCCGGCGTCTTGATGAGCTCGCGCGCGTGCTGGCGGGCCGCCGGGGTCGGCGCCCCGCCCCCCAGCATCCGCACCAGCTCGTCGACTCGCTCGTCGGCCGCCACCCGTTCGACCCGCGTCACGGTGCGCCCGCGGGCCGTTTCCTTGCGCACGAGGAAGTGCTCGGCGGCGCGGCCCGCAACCTGCGGCAAGTGGGTGACGACCAACACCTGATCGCGCTTCCCGAGCGCGGCGAGGAGCGCGCCGAGCTCGTCCGCGACGTTACCGCCGATCCCGGCGTCGACCTCGTCGAACAGCAGCGTGAGCGTGCCGCGCCGCACGAGCGAGTCGCGCAACACGGTCCGCATCGCGAGGTGGATCCGCGACAGCTCACCCCCGGAGGCGATGCGCGCCATCGGGCGGAGCGCCTCGCCGGGATTGGAGGAGAGCTCGAACTCGCCGGCGTCGATGCCGTCCGCCCCCGGCTCGACCTTGACCCCGTCCACCTCGAGCGGTCCCGCCGGAGACGTGCGCAGACCGAGTGCGAGCCGCAGCCGGCCGCGCGGGATGCCGAGGCCCTTGAGCACCTCGACGACCTGCGCCGAGAAGCGCTCGGCCGCCGCAACGCGTTTCCGCGACAGACCCCGCGCCAGCTCCAGGTAGCGCGCCGCCAGGGCGCCGCCCGCCTCGGCAAGGCGGGCGATGTCGTCCTCGACGTCCTCGAGCTGGTCCCGCTCCGTCTGCAGGCCCGCGCGGTGCTCGAGCACCGCCGCGAGGCTTCCGCCGTACTTGCGCGCCAGCCGTTCCAGCGCCGCCAACCGGCCCTCGACCTCTTCGAGGCGCTGCGGCGCGGGCCGCACGCGGTCCGTGAGGCCCTGTACGGCGCGTTCGGCCTCTTCGGCCAGCACCTGCGCCTGCTCGAGTTCCGCCGCGGTCTCGCCGACCCCGATCCCGAGCCCCTGCAGCTCCCGCACCGCGCGGGCGGCGCGGGCCATCGCCACGGCGCCGCCGTCGCCACCGAGCGCCGCCAACGCCGCCGCCACCAGCTCGCCGATGCGCTCGGCGTGCTGCAGGAACGCGCGCTCCTCC
This sequence comes from Acidobacteriota bacterium, assembly GCA_004298115.1. Taxonomy (GTDB): domain Bacteria; phylum Acidobacteriota; class Thermoanaerobaculia; order Thermoanaerobaculales; family Thermoanaerobaculaceae; genus RBG-13-68-16. The sequence goes on along the minus strand of SCRJ01000146.1, from coordinate 10,543 downwards.
CGGAGGGTCTCCTCCTCGCCCGGCTGCGGACGCGCCTCGTCGATCTCGCGCGCCTGAAACGCGATCACGTCGAGGCGGTCGCGGCGAGTCGCGAGGGCACGACGCTGCGACTCGAGGCGCGCCCGGGTCTCCTGCCACGCCGCGAACGCCGCCGCCACCTGCTCCCGTTCGGCCGCGAGGCCGCCGGCCGCGTCGATCAGCGCGATGTGCGCGGCCGGGTCGGTCAGGCCGCGCTGCTCGTGCTGGCCGTGGATCGCCAGCAGGTACGGCGCGAGGCGCTGCAGCGCGCCGACCGTGACCGTCACGTCGTTGACCCAGGCGCGTGAGCGTCCGGCCGCCGAGACCTCGCGCCGCAGCACGAGGTCGTCGCCGCCGTCCACGCCGAGTTCGGCCAGCAACTCCCGCGCCCCGGCGTCCCCCGGCGCGGCGAAACACCCCTCCACCAGCAACCGCTCGCTGCCCGAGCGCACCGCCTCGGCGTCGGCGCGCTCGCCGGCCAGGAGCTGCAGCGACTGCACCAGCAACGATTTTCCCGCCCCGGTTTCGCCCGTCAGAACGATGAAGCCCGCGGGGAGCTGCAGCTTGACCTTTTCGATGATCCCGAGGTCGCGAACCTCCAGCTCGCGTAGCATGGTGCGACGATGCTAGCCGTCGGCCCGGGGGTTTGCAACGACGCTGCCGGCGACCGCCAGGCAGAGGCGCTCGGGGACGATGTGGCTTCGCACCGCCGCCACGACCTCGGCGCGGCCGGTTGCCAGCACCCTCTCCGGGATCCGATCCATCTCCTCGACCGCCAGCCCGTGGCGAGCCAGGCGTACCAGCTCCCGCGCCTGCCCTCCCGGAGTGGCGAGGCCGACGCGGTAGGACCCGGCCATCGCCGCCCGTTCGTCGTCCAACTCCTGCTCGCTCGGCCCCTCGGTTACGAACCGCGCGATCTCCTCGCGCGCCGCCGCCACCGCCTGCGCCAGGTTGGCCGGGGCCACCGAGAACGTCGCCGCCCATGGACCGTCGAGCAGCGAGGCGCCGAAGAAGCGGGAGATCACGCCGTACGTCAAGCCCTCACGGTCGCGCAGGCGCATGCCGAGGCGCGACGAGAGCGTGGACTGGCCGAGCACCGCGTTTCCGAGCGCAGCGGCGAAGAAGTCATCGTCGCCGCGCCGGAGACCGCCCGGATGCCCGAGCAGCACGTCGAGGTTCGGCTTGTCCGGGATCGCTTCCATGGCCTCATCCGCGACCACATCGGCCGCGCCGCGCCTCGGCACCGGGGGGATCGCGATGCAGCCCGCGTCGCCCCGCCGCAACAGGGCGTCGAGGCGCTTGACCACCGAAGCCGGCTCGAAGTCGCCGACCAGCGCCAGCACCAGCGATGCGGGCCCGTACAGCCGCCGGTGCACCCCGGCCAGGTCGTCGCGGGTGGCCCGCTCCAGCCCCGCGCGCCGCTCGGCGAGCGGGCGCCGGTGGTACGGGTGCCCGGGCGGATACGTGAGCCGCGCGAACGCCTCGAACGCACGGTAGAACGTGTCTTCTTGCGCCTGGGCCAGCTCCCCGAGGCGCAGCGCCCGCAGCTTCTCGAGCTCCTCCGCCGGAAACGACGGCTGCTGCAGCATCTCGGTCAGCAGCTCGAGGACGAGCGGGAGATGGTGTGCCAGACAGCGCGCCGCGCAGAACACCTCGATCGGGTTGAAGCCGTCCCCCGACACGTCGAGTTCGATGCCGCGGTCCTCGGTGATGCGCGCCAGCTCGAGGCGCCCGTGCCGGGCGGTCCCGCGCTCGAGCATCTCCGGGACCAGCGACGCCACCGTCCACTCGGAAGGCTCGACCAGCGCATGGCCGGCGAGCAGGGAGCCGTGCAGGTGGATCGTGGTGTTCGTGCGGCGCGGCAGCAGCAGCAGGCGGCCGCCGCCCGGCAGCTCGGCCTGGACGACCCGGGCCGAGATCTCGCTCCGCCAGTGGCACGGGCGGGGCGCGAGCGCGGCCGCGGCCGGTCGCGTCTGGGCCACCGCGCCGCCGCCGTTCTTCGGGATGAAGTACCCGACCGAGGCGCCGTCGTCCACGAACGTCGCCGCCGCAACCCGTTGCACGTCGTCGCGCGTGACCGCCTTGATCCGGCCGGGGTAGTCGAGGTAGAAGCGCCAGTCCGCCGCCGAGATCGCCTCGGTGAGCGCGGCCGCCACCTGCGCCGGCGAGTCGCGGTGGAACGCGGTCTGCGCCTCCACCTGCGCCCTGGCGCGCAGGACCTCGCTCTTCCAGAGTCCTTTCGCGACCACCTTCGCCAACTCGGCGCGGATGATCTTCTCGACCTTCGCGTGCCCGGTGGGCGGGTTGAGGGTGGCGAACACCTGGAACAGGCCGGGATCGCGCAGCTGCCAGGCGAGTGCCTGCACGTCGAGGCAGAGGCCCGTCTCCACCAACTTCTGGTGCAGCCGCGACGTCACCCCGCCGCCGAGGGCGTCGGCGAGCACCGCGAGCGCATGCGTGTCGGCGTGCGCGGCCTCGGGCACGCGCCACGACACCACGACCCACCCGACTTCGCCCGACCGGCGCACGATGAAGCGGCGCTCCCCTTCCTGACGCGGCTCGCGCGTCACCACCGCCGGCACCGGCCGGCTCGCCCGCGGCAGCGGCCCGAAGTGGCGGGCGACGAGCGCCAGCGCCTCGTCGCGGTCGAACGAGCCCACCAGCACCAGCGATGCGTTGTCCGGGTAGTAGAAGGTGTCGTAGAACGCCCGCAGGCGTTCGATCGTGGTCGCCTCGATGTCGCTCCGCCACCCGATCGTCGGATGGTGGTACGGGTGCTCGCGGAACGCGACCGCGAACGATTCCTTGAGCAGCACGTCGAACGGGTCGTTCTCGCCGCGCTCGAACTCGTTGCGGACCACGGTCATCTCCGAGGCGAGGTCCGCCTCGCGCAGCAGCGCGCCGCGCATGCGGTCGGCCTCGAGCTCGAGCGCGAGCGAGAGGTGCTCCGGCGGCAGCGTCTCGTAGTAATTGGTGCGGTCGAACCACGTGGTGGCGTTGAAGGCGGCGCCGACGCGCTCGAGGACGCGCGCGACCGGTCGCCCCCGAGCGGGGTCGAACGCCTGCGACCCCTTGAACATCAGGTGCTCGAGCAGGTGCGTCGACCCGGTATGACCAACGGCCTCGTTGCGGGAGCCCACGTGGTAGACGACGCACACCGCTACCACGGGCACGCTCCCGTCCGGCAGCAAGAGGACCCTCAACCCGTTCGTCTCGAGGCGAAGCTCCTCGACGCCGCGCTCCCGCACCACCACCGCAAAGGCATCATGCATGCTCGACTCTCCGAACCGCTATCATACCCGCCATGATCGACCTTCGCTCCGACACCGTGACCCGCCCCACCCCGGCGATGCGCCGCGCCATGGCCGCCGCCGAGGTCGGCGACGACGTGTACCGCGAGGACCCGACGGCGCGCCGTCTCGAGGAGTTGGCCGCCGCCACCCTCGCCTTCCCGGCCGCCCTGTTCGTGCCGACGGGCACGATGGGCAACCAGGTCGCCGTCCACCTCCACACGAAACCGGGCAGCGAGGTCATCATCGAGGCCCGCGGCCACATCGCCAACTTCGAGATGGGGGCGATGGCGGTGTGGTCGGGGGCGCTGCCGCGCCCGGTCGTCACCGCGAACGGGCTGCTCGAGCCGGCGCAGGTCGAGGCCGCGATCGCGCCCAACGTCTCCTACCGGACCCCGACGCGCCTGTTGGCGCTCGAGAACACGCACAACCTCTGGTCCGGGCTGCCGATGGACGCGGCGCGCACCCGCGCGCTCGCGGCTGTCGCGCACGCTCACGGCGTGGCGGTGCACCTCGACGGCGCCCGCATCTTCAACGCCGCCGCCGCCCTCGGCACCACCGCGGCCGAGCTGGCAACGGGCTGCGACACCGTCATGTTCTGCCTGTCGAAGGGCCTCGCGGCGCCGATGGGCTCGATGCTGTGCGGCCCGCAGGAAGTGATCGACGAGGCGGTGCGGGTGCGCAAGCTCTTCGGCGGCGGGATGCGCCAGATCGGCGTCGTGGCGGCGGCCGGCATCGTCGCCCTAACCGAGATGGTGGACCGCCTCGGGGAGGACCACGCCAACGCCCGGCGCCTCGCCGAGGGGTTGGCGGAGCTGGCGGCAGTCGAGATCGACCCCGCCAACGTCCGCACCAACATCGTCGTGTTCCGGCTGCGGCCCGAGAAGGTCCCCGGGGACCCGTCCGTCGCCCCGTCGCAGCGGTTCGTGGCGGGCCTGGCCGAGCGGGGCGTGGCGTGCGGCGCCTTCGGCGCCACGGACGTGCGGATGGTGACGCACTACGAGATCACAGCGGCGGACGTCGAGGCCGCTCTCGTCGCGGCGCGCCAAGTCGTGAGCCGGTAGGTGGAGCGCTAGAGGCGAGGGAAGAGGCGAGACCGCAAATTCAGGACGAGGACCCCAGTCTTTTGGCCGCCTCTTCACGTTCTTCCACGACCCACGAACCACAACAACCCACGTCGTTGCTTCCCCGGTGCCCGGCGCCCGGACCCCGGTACCCGGGACCTCTCACGCGGCGCCCTCGCCGGGCGCGGGGCGGTCCTTGGCGGCCCGCACGAGCACCCAGATCGTCAACCCGACACACACCACGAAGACCGCGAGGAACAGCGCGAGTGGCCCCAGTTGCGGTGCCACCGTGACGTTCTCCCCGGCCCGTGACGACGCCAGGTAGAAGTCGCGGAGCTGGTGCCGCGTGACGACCATGAAGATCATCGCCCCGACGATGAGCTCCGCCACGTGCCGCACCCTGGTCGGCTGCGCCAGCGGGTCGGAGATCCCGGCCAGGACCACGAGCAGGAGGACGCCGGCCATGATGCCGATGCCGAGCGGCGCCATCGTCGCCGCGCCGCCGCGCATGAACGACCGCAGCACCTCCTCGGGGAGCGCCAGCAGGAGCCAGAACCCGTCCACGAGCTGGAGCAACGTCGCCACGAGCGCCGCCCGGATCCCGAACTGCGCCATCCCGCGGCACGCCGCGGCGTCGCCGCCCTTACCGGCCCGGCGGACCGCGACCCACGCCGCGAGCGCACCCGCCATCGCCACCGCGGCGAGCACGAAGTGCAGGTAGCGCGGCGCGAACGTCCGGTCCGCGAGCGCGGCCCAGACGTTGTCGGCCACCGCGCCCCACCGTCCGGGCTGGAGATGCAGCAGGTTGACCGTCACCTGAATGGCGGCGATCGCGAGGAAGCAGCCGGCCTCGACCACCAGCAGCGCCCCCACCCCCTCGCCGGCGCGCAGGCGGAACTTGGCGACGTAGTTGAGGTAGTAGCCGACCGTGAGCAAGACGAGCATGCCGAGCCACGCCCACGCGACCAGGATCGTCGCGGTGTAGAAGAAGCGCCCGAGCACGACCTGGATGAAGAGCAGCGGAGCGATCCCGAACGTGATCGCCAGCGAGATCGCCCACGAGTTGACCTCGACGAACAACGTCCGCGTCTCGCGCCGCCCGCCGCGCGCAAGACCCGCGAGCGCGGCGAGCAGCGTGCCCCCGAGCACCGTGTTGACGAAGACGATGTGGATGAAGAACGTCAACACCCACAACACCTGAAAGAGCCAGGGCGGCCCCGGCAGGGGCGCCGGATCGAGGGCGGGAATCAGGTTAGTCGGCATTGGTCGCCTCCGCGCCGTGCGACGGCTTGAGCGTCAGCAGGTACGTCGCCAGGGCCTCCTGCTCCGCCTCGGTTCCCACCAGGGGCGGCATCAGTGGGTAGTCCAGCTTGTCGGTCGCGACGTGGCCCCGGTGCGTGTACGTTCCCTTGGCGTACTCGTTCCCCTCCTCGCGCATGGTGGCGAGGATCCCGCTCAGCATGTCGGGGTCGACCGGCGCCACGAGCTTGCGGATCGACAGGTAGCCGTCGATGGTGTGGCATGACGCGCACTCGGCGCGGAACACCGCGCGCCCCTTCGCCACCTGGCTCGCCTCGCTGCCGCGCGCGGCCCAGACCGCGTTTGCGAGAACGCCGCGCGAGTCGAAATCGGGGATCTGGCTCACCAGGATCCCGTTGGAGAACATGAAGTCGCGGATCACGAACGGCTTGCGGGCGCCCTCCCGGAGCCGCTCGTAACCGCCGAAGAACGCAAACCCGGCGAGCATCGCCACCACCGCCGTCGGCCACAAGTGGAGCCGCGGAACCGCCGCGGCGAACAGCGCGACGAGCAGGTACGCCGCCAAGGCCCACAGCGCCAGGTGCCGGGTCGAGGCGAGCGCGGGGAGGAGCGGGGTGGCGCCGGTGAAGATCGCCTGCACCGAGCCGGGCAACACGTGCTCCCACCAGCGGTAACCGCCGTAGGCGAGGAGGACGCCCACGACCTGGAACCCGGCGAGCAACCGGACCATCGGCACCCGCGCCCGGCGGTCACGCTCGCGCAGCGCCGCGAGCGTCAGGTAGGCGCCGGCGAGGAAGAGACAGATGCCGGTCCGCAGCACGATGCCGGGGAGGTAGCTGGGGTTGAAGATCCCGTCCCAGAACGAGTGCGTCTCGAGCCAGCGCCCGGGGGTCAGCATGAACGAGAGGATCCCCTGGATGATCACCAGCGACATGTACGCGGCGAAGAAGTACAGCCAGATGATGACGAGGTGCGTCCGGGGCCGCACCTTGTCCCAGGTCGCGTAGTAGAGCAGCGCGGTCACCACCTCGAGGATGAAGAACCCCCACTCCGCCGCCCACCCCCAGACGTAGTTGTGGATCAGGGCGGACGTCGCCGCCGGCTGGACGAGGCCGATCGTCACCCAGATCCCCACGCCGGAGATCGCGCCGAACACCGTCGAGACCAGGATCAGCATGAGCGAGCCGCGCTTCGCCAGGGCGCGCCACGCCGGGTTGCGGCGGCGGACCGCGAGCGTCTCGATGACCGCGATCGCGAAGCCGCCGCCGACCGCGAAGTGCGAGACGATGACGTGGGTGATCGCGACGATCCCGATCAGCACGCCGCCGCCCATCGCGAGGTTCCAGATCGGATAGTCCACTCCCGCCTCCCCTCTCCACCGGTACCGAATGCTTGGGGAATCGTACCATTCCCGCGCCGCGGCGGTGCCCGCGGGCACGCAGAAAAGGGCCACCCGCAGGTGGCCCCGAGATGGTGCGGCGACGTCCGGTGCTACGGGTTGACCACGCCGGCCGAGCCGCGGTCCGGGCGGTCCGCAATATGGCGGCGGATCACGCGGGCGTTGACGTTCAGCTGGTCGGTCAGGATGCCGGGATCGAGCATCGTGATCAGCTGCTGCGCCGCCTGCACGCTCACGCTGAAATTGGCGGCGGCAACGGTCGTCGTCGAGGGCGTGCCTTCCAGGAACGGCCTCAGGTTGACGAGCGGGATCGTGGCGCCGTACCCGCTGTTGATGACCTTGATGAATTCGTTCGCGACCAACGCGTTGCCGAGCCGCTGGTCGTGGAGACCGTCGTAGGAGAAGATACCGCCGGTGAGGAACGCCGTCGTCAGCGTGACGCCGCCCACCATGTAGCCGTTGGCGTTCCAGTTCGCGTAGACCGCGTTCATGTCCACGACCGGATAGCCCATCGACTTCGCCGTGGCCTTGATCACGGTGTTGTACTCGGTGACTCGCTGCATGATCGTGGCGAAGGTGGCGGCGCGAATCACGACGCCGGCGTGGAGGCCCTGGGCGTCCACGTACGCCTCGGGGAGCGGCCGGCCGGTGCCTCCGGCTTGGGCCGGGATACCGATCCCCTGCGCCAGCAGAGCCGCTGCCGGCAGGGTCAGGTAATCCTGCTCGGTGATCATGCCGTTGGCCCCGATCAGCGGGATGTGCGAACCGTTGGCCGGGTTGATCAGGTACGGCTTGAGCGTCGTCCCGTAGGGCAGGACCTGCTGAATCGTGGCCACGACGACCTTGGCGCTCGGCGCGTTCTGTTTGATCGCGCCGAGGAGCGTCTGGTACGCCTGCTGGAACGCGGCGGTGCTGGTGAGGGTGACGTCGTCGATCGCGATGCCGGCCTGGACCGCTCTGAGGGCGTCGTTGCTCCCCGCCCACACGGTGACGAAGGTCGGCTGCAACCCGAGCGCCTGCTGGATCGCCGTGTGTTGACCGTCGCGCAGCACCAGGTCGTACATGATCGTGTTGGGGTCGATGTGCCCGGTGAGCAGCTTGGTGATGTCGCCGGTCCTGGTGAGCAGGTCCGCGGTGTTGGCCCCGGGGATGCCGAGGTTGTTGTACGGCGTCGCCAGCGTCGCGTTGAGCGGCGTGCCCGGGTTACCCGGGGTCGCGAGGATCACCGGCGAGATCCCGCCGGGGATCGCCGGGTTCACCACCAGGGCCTTGAGCTGCAGGACCGGCGAGATGCCGGGGTCGGAGATGATCGGCTGCTGGAAGTTGGTCACCCCGGCCTGTCTCGCGATCAACGCCGGGAACGAGTAGTCCTGGTAGTACTTGGCGAGGCCGCCGGAGGCGTACCCCGCGGTCAAGCTGTCACCCAGCGCGACATACCTTGAGAAATCCACCTGGGCGAACGCGGCACTCCCGACGAGGGCGGCCGCGAGACCCAGGAGGAGAACCTTGCGTGCGTGTCTCATCGTCGCCTCCCTAGAACCTGTGCACCACGGTGAAGCCGAACAGGTTGGCCGTGGTCTTGTACGTGCCCTCGTAGTTGTCGAAGTTCATCCCCTCGGTGCCGCGGTCCTTGAACTTCAGGTACAGGTAGCTGACGTCGAGACGCGTCTTCGGGGTGAGGCTCAAGGACGCGCCGATGCTGGCGCCGCGCCGGTCGGCGTCGGGAAGCAGCGGCGACACCGAGATGGTGGGTACGGGGCTCTTGTCGTACAACGCTCCGAACTGCCAGGCCAGCGACGGGGACGCCTTGTACTCGACGCCGAGGCGGTAGCTGTTGCTGTCCTTGTAGTCCTCGGGCCGGACCTCCGACAGCGCCGGTTCGCTGGGCATGTCGATCGCAAGGCTCTTGAAGCTCGACCAACCCATGCGGATCACGTCGCCCTCGATCCCCCACTTCTGTCCGTGCCAGGCGAGCGCGACGCGCACCTCGTCGGGGAACTTGATCGAGGTCTTGGCGCCCACCTTGCTTCCGAACGGCACCTGGCTCGCCACGATCGCGTCGAAGTCCGCGTAGCCGGTCGAGAACTGGGTGAACGACGCCTTGCCGGTGTAGTTCACCTTCACGTTCGAGCGGTAGGTCGCACCGATCGAGAAGCCGCCGTCGAGCTTGCCGAGCAGGCCGACGTTCCAACCCCAGCCGCCCTTGTAGTCGGTGTAGAGGTGCACCTGCCCGACCTCGGCGGCCTGTTGCGTGTAGGGGTTGATCACACCGATCGAGCGCGTGAGGTCGACCGCCGAGTAGAAGTAGTCGACGCCCGCCGCGATCGCGAGGTTCTCGGTGAGCTTGTACGACAGCGTCGGGTTGAGGTTGAACACCTGCAGGCCGATCCGCTTGCTGATGTACTTGCCGGCGTATTCGTTCGGCCACCAGGTGCCGAGGCCGAACGGCGCGTAGGCGCCGAAGCCCCAGTGCAGGTTGGGGGTCAGCTCGCCGGTGAGGTAGAAGTGGGGCGGGTAGAAGATCTGGCTCTTCATGTCCACCGAGTACCCCTGGCCCGGGTACGGGTTGGCGCCGGAAAACGAGCTCGACTCGGTGATGAAGTAGACACCCATCGCAGCCTGTGTGCCCTGCAGGAACGCGATGCCCGCGGGGTTGAAGTAGATCGCGGTGGGGTCGTCCGCCGTTGCCCCGAACGCACCGCCGAGCGCAATTGCGCGCGCGCCGTGCTCGAAGAGCGCGAAGCCCGCCCCGTGGCTTGCGGCCGGCACCAGCAGCAGACACGCCGCGAGCGCCAGAAGCCCAATCCCTCTCGCCATTCTCATGCCACTCTCCTTCCCTTGGTCCGCCGTCGTCGCGGGATGTTGCCGATCACTGTATTGAACGGCGAGTCAGTCGTCAACTTTGTTGCGAAACATCACAAGCTGGCAGGGAGAAACCGGGCACGGAAGAGACGTGGTCCGTGGTCCGTGGCCCGTGGTCCGTGGCCCGTGGCCCGTGGCCCGTGGCCCGTGGCCCGTGGCCCGTGGCCCGTGGCCCGTGGCCCGTGGCCCGTGGTCCGTGGTCCGTGGTCCGTGGCCCGTGGTCCGTGGTCCGTGGTCCGTGGTCCGTGGTCCGTGGTCCGTGGTCCGTGGCCCGTGGCCCGTGGCCCGACCCGGCCGCGCCGGCCACAGGCCGCGCGGCCTCGAGCGCCCCCCTCGAAGACGACCACTCCACCGTAGGCAGGCCCTCGCAGCTTGGGGCGTGTAGCCGCGCCGCCGCCGTTGGGCCTATCGCAAGGCGCGCGAACCCCGCCGCACCGGAGCACAGCCGGAGGCTATGTGAGGATGCGAGCGGGGCGAGCGCAACGCCCGGCGAGACGCGGCTTCGCCGCGGCTCGCGGGGGGCACCGGGGCATAGGCGCTAACTTTTGGGTGCGAGTTTTGGGATGGGCCGGCGTTTGCGCCTGCGCGGGGGGTCGGTGAGGTGGCGGAGGAGGCCGGGGATGGCACGGGTGAGGAGAGAGATTGGGATG
>SCRJ01000016.1 GCA_004298115.1 Acidobacteriota bacterium | reverse complement strand
TGCGGTCATTGCGAGCCCCGCCGCAGGCGGGGCGAAGCAATCTCGCGCCGACCGATCGGAGCGACAAACCTGACGTCCTCGAGATTGCCACGGTTCCCTCGCTGCGCTCGGGAACCTCGCAATGACCGTGATTTGGAGGGAAAACAACACCGCTCCGCCCCGCCGGTGGCGGGGCGGAGCGGTGACAGCAACTCTCTACGACGGACGGCTGACCGGACTCAGAACCCGGGGGCCGGCGGGGCCGGAGGTGCCGGCGGCGCCGGGGCCGCGGGTTGCGGTGCGTGTCCCCAATCGCGGTGGCGACGCTCCGGTACCTGGACCTCGACCGCGACCTTCTCGTGCTTGCGCAACACCTGGAGCTCGACCTTCTCGCCCGGCTCGTACGAGCGCAGGATGCGCATCGCCTGGGTCGGCGTCGCCGGCGTCCGGTCGCCGATCTTGAGGATCACGTCGCCGCCCTGGAGCTTGAGCGAGCTCTCCTTCGGGGCGCGCACGACGAGGACGCCGTCGCTGCTGCCGAAGTACTGCCCGAGCTCGGGGTTGAGCGCAATGAGATCGACGTCGCGCCAAGCGCGGCCGCCCATGACGTCGATGTCGATATCGGGCATGTCGGGGATGTCCGGGATCTCGATCGACGTGCCCCCGTTCATGCCCAGGCCGCGGGGCACGTTGACCACCCGCACGTGCGGGCCGACCGGGCTCCTGGCCGTGAGCGTCGCGGTGGCGGTCGCGCCGCCGCGCCGGTACTCGAGGGTCACGACGTCGCCGTCCTTCAGCGAGCTCGCAAGGTCCATCAGCCGCGCGGTCGGGGCCGACTCGTCCTCGTCGCTGTCCACCTCCCCGGTGGTCAGCGCCCGGCCGTTGAACTTGGTGATGATGTCGCCGGGGCGCAGCCCCGCCTCCTCCGCCGGGCTGCCGGGGGTGAGCGCCTCGATCACGGCGCCGATCGGGTCCGTCGCCGGGTTCTTCTCCTGGCGGAGCACGACGCCGAGACGGGCGTGATCGGAGAACACCACGACTTTGCGCTCGACCCTCCGCATGTGCATCCTGACGTTCGAGTCAGCGAGCTTGCGCGCCGCTTCGCGCATCGCCTGCTCGGCCTCGCGCATCTGCTGCTCCGCCTTCTTGAGCTGTGCCTCCGCCTCCCGCCGTTGCCTGTCCGCTTCCTGCGTCTGCCTGTCCGTCTGCTGGGCGTCGGGCGGCGGCGCGGGCGCCTGCGCTCCGAGTGGAAGTGCCGTAGCGAGCAGCACGAATGCGACGCCGGCGATGTCTTGTGCTTTCATGGTGTCCCTCACCTTTCCTAGAGTCCGAGGTACGTCGTTCCTGACTTCTCCACGCTCACGAGCGCGTCCAACAGGCGTACCCGCTCCTGCCACAGGCCGATGCGCTCCTGCGACGGGTAGCGGTCGTTCCCCGCACGGGCGAGCTGCGCGTCGATGGTGGCGATGCGGTCCTCGAGCTGCACGACGGTGCCGGCGGTGCGCCCGCTCATCACCCGCTCGCGCCGTTCGGACGAGCGGAGCGCCTTCTCGAGACGCTGCGACTCCGCGACCAGGGTCTCGGTCTGGCGGGCGAGCTTCGCCTCGGCGTAGGTCTCGAGGGCGCCGCGCACGCCGATGGCGATCGTGAACATCGCGGCGAGCCCGGCGGCGATCCAACCGGCGCGCCGCCACACCCGCCGCTCGCACTCGCCCGCGGCCCGGGCCACCACCGCGGGCCAGACGTCGTTGGACGGGCGTTCTTCGGGCAGCGCGGCGAGTGCCGCGCGCACGGCCGCCAGGCGTTTCACCTCGGCGGCGCACTCGGCGCAGGCCGCGGCGTGCCCGGCCGCGGCGGCGCCGGCGACACCGTCGCGCACGGCGAGCAGTTCTTCCAGGCTCAGGTGCATGTTCCCTCCCGAACCCCCGGCGCGAGCAGCTCACGCAAGCGGGCATGGGCGCGCGCCAGTTGCGACTTCGAAAAGCTCGCGGTCCGGCCGGCCATCGCCGCGATCTCGTCGTGGCTGTACCCCTCGACGTCGTGCAGCCAGATGACCGCGCGGGCGGTGGCGGGGATCTGCGCCAGCGCCGTCTCGAGGTCGACCCTCTCGGCCGCGGTTCCCGGCGCCGGCGAGCCGCCGGGTCCGTCGCCGCTGGTGTGGCCGGCGAGGTCGTCAAAGAGCTCCTCCTCGCGGCCGCGTGCGCCCTGCTGCCGGAGCTTCATCAAGGCTTTGCTCGCCGCCACCTTGCGGATCCAGCCGGCGAGCGAGCCGTCGCCGCGGAACCGCCGGATGCTGCGGACGACCTCGAGGAACGTCTCCTGGAGGACGTCCTCGGCGTCGTGGGGGGACCGGGTGAGGCGGCGCGCGAGGCTGTAGACCGGCGTCTCGAAGCGGCGGAAGAGCGCCTCCAGAGCGGCCTCGTCGCCGGCTCGGGCGCGGGCGACCGTGAGCTCATCCACGGCTACGACGAACGACGGCGGGGTCACCACAGACATTGGGGCTCCGGGCTGCAATACGGTCGCGGGCTCGAGGAAGTTTACCGCCTGCGTGCGGGCCACCGCGGTTTCGTGCGTCACACCCGCATAGATGCGCGCGGCGCGAAAACCGTCGCAGCGCCGCGTTTGACCCCGGCCCGCGCGGCGTGCATGATCCGCCTCACGACTCCCGCGGGCCTGCCGCCCGGCGCCGGAGAGCAAGGAGACGCGATGGAATCGAGCGCCACCACCAAGGCTCTTGCCCGCTCGTACCGCTGGATCGTGCTCGCGATCATGAGCCTGATCTGCTTCTCGCAGTACTACATCTACGACTCGATCACGCCCCTGGGTACGCTCATCAAGGAGCAGCTCGGCTTCTCCGGCGCCGAGTACGGGCTGCTCTTCTCCTTCTACGCCGTGGCCAACGTCTTCCTCCTCATGCTGCTGTTCGCCGGCGTGGTGGTCGACTGGCTCGGCCTCAAGGTGTCGGGGATCCTGTACGGCTTCCTCTGCTTCCTGGGCGCCGCCCTGACGGCGTTGGGGGCGTGGAAGGGGCTGCCCGGGCTGCTCGGCGGCGGCTACGGCTGGCTGCACACGGCGTTCCTGCCGTCGTGGAGTCCGGAGTTGAAGGTCATGCTGCTGGGCCGCATGATCTTCGGCGTCGGCGCCGAGGCGATCCTCGTGGTCAACAACAAGGTGCTGGCGCGCTGGTTCAAGGGCAAGGAGTTGGCGTTCGCGTACGGGATGAACCTGACGATCATGCGGCTGGGGACGTTTCTCGCGCTCAACGTCCAGGCGCCGGCGGCGGGGTGGTTCGGCCTCGGCGGCTCGCTCTGGTTCGCCGCCGCGATCATGGGCGGCGGCTTCGCCACCTACTTCATCTACCTCGGCATGGAGCGGGCCGCCCGGGGCAGGATGGGGGCGCCGGGGGTGACCGAGGGCGGCGGGGTGGCGCCGGAGGAGAAGTTCGTCCTGCGGGAAGCGTTCTCGTTCGACTCCTCGTTCTGGTACATCACCCTGCTCTGCGTGACGTTCTACTCGGCGGTGTTCCCCTTCCAGTCGTACGCGCCGGACATCCTGGTGCAGAAGTTCGGCTACTCCGTCAACGCGGCGGGGCACTACACCTCCGCCCTGATCTTCGGCACCATGATCTTCACCCCGCTCCTCGGCCTCTACGTGGACAAGAAGGGCAAGCGCGCGACGCTGATGATCATCGGGGCGGCGCTCCTCGTCCCCTGCCACCTGCTCCTCGGCTACACGCACTTCCCGCCGGTGGTGCCGATCTTCTTCGTCGGCATCGCGCTGTCTCTCGTGCCGGCCGCGCTCTGGGCGGCGATCCCGATGATGGTGCCGGAGTCGCGCCTGGGCACGGCGTTCGGAGTCGTCGGCTACGTGCAGAACGTCGGCCTCATGCTCTTCCCCTACCTCGCCGGGAAGATCGCGGACGCCCACACCACCACCGTCAACGGGCAGCCGGTCGTGGACTACACCTCCACGATGCTGATGTTCGCGGCGCTCGGCGTCGTCGGCGTCGTCTTCTCCCTGCTCCTCAAGTTCAGCGACGCCCGGCGCAAGACCGGGATCAGCATCGAGAAGGTGTTGACCAAGTAACCCCCGGAGCCGGCAACCCCTCCACCGAGAACCTGACACCCCCGGTTCGCGTAGGTAGGGGTACGAACCTGGCTTGGCCCCTGCGGTGGCGGCCGGGAATGGGGGCGCCCATGAAGACGTGGCTCAAGGTACTGGTGCCGACAGTGATCGTAGGGGCCGTGGGTTACGGCGCGGTGCAGGCGACGGGTTCCGGCAAGGCGGCGAAGGACGGCCTCACCCTGGTCAAGGTCGAGCGCGGGACGATCACGGACAAGGCCCTGGCCACCGGGCAGATCGTGCCCGAGCAGGAGATCCAGGTGAAGTCCCAGATCTCCGGCATCGTCAAGGAGTGCTTCGCCGAGGTCGGCGACCAGGTGACGGCCGGCCAGCCGCTGTTCGCGATCATCCCTGACCCGACGCCGCTCGAGCTCAACGAGGTGGAGCGCGGCGTCCAGCTCGCCGAGGTCGCGTACGACCGGGCGGCCGCCGACTACCAGCGCAACAACGCCCTCGCCAAGGACGGCATCCTCTCGAAGGAGACGTTCGACGCCGCCAAGCAGTCGTTCGACCAGGCCAGGATCCAGCTCGACCTCGCCCGCGAGCGCCTCGCGCTGACCAAGGAAGGGAAGATCCAGCGCGCCAAGGGCGGCGTGGACTCCGTGATCCGGGCGCCGGCGTCGGGCACCGTGCTCAAGCGCCACGTCAACCCGGGCGACCCCGTGGTGCCGCTCACCACGTACCAGGCCGGCACGCCGCTGATGACGATGGCCGACATGGGGACGCTGATGTTCAAGGGGACGGTGGACGAGATCGACGTCGGCAAGCTGCGCGAGGGGATGCCGGTGCGGATCAAGATCGGAGCCCTTCCCGACGCCCGCATCACCGGCCGCCTGACGCGGATCGCGCCGAAGGCGACGGAGAAGGAAGGCACCACGCTGTTCGACGTCGAGGCGGCGATCGAGAAGGCCGAGGGGATCACCCTGCGCGCCGGGTACTCGGCGAACGCCGACGTCATCATCCAGGAGAAGGCCGACGTCCTGCTCCTCCCCGAGCGCCTCGTGAGCTTCGAGAAGGAGAAGGCGTTCGTGGAGCTCCCCGCCGCCAAGGCGGACGCCCCCCCGGTCAAGCGCGAGATCAAGACCGGCCTGTCGGACGGCATCAAGCTCGAGGTCGTGGCCGGCCTCGCCGAGGGCGACCAGGTGGTGCAGCGGCCTCCGAAGAAGATCGAGTAGCGGAGCGCCGGGAATGAACTGGAAGAACTACCTCCGCCAGTTCCTGCGCGACCTCAGGAGCCAGAAGCTGCGCGCGGCGCTGACGCTCTTCGGCCTCGTCTGGGGCACGACGGCGGTGACGCTGCTGCTCGCTTTCGGCGAGGGGCTGCAGGGGCGGATGATCAAGAACATCCGCGGGCTCGGCGAGAACATCGTGATCTGCTGGCCGTCGCGGACGTCGAAGCCTTGGGAGGGGCTGCCGCGCAACCGCAAGATCACCGTCAAGGACGAGGACATCACGGCGCTCAGGCGCGAGGTTCCGGGGATGACGGCGATCTCCGGCGAGTACAGCGCCGGGAACAAGAAGTTCAAGGTCGGCCACAAGGTGATCGTCCCGGGCCTGACCGGCGCCAACCCGATGTTCGCCGCGATGCGCAACCTGATCCCGGAGCAGGGCGGACGCTACGTCGACGACCTCGACATGGACGAGCGCCGGCGGGTCGTCTTCCTGGGGGACGGCCTCGCGCACGACCTCTTCGGCGACGCCGAGGCGGTCGGCCAGTACGTGAACGTCAACGGCATGCCGTTCCTCGTCGTCGGCGTCATGCAGGCGAAGGAGCAGGACTCCTCGTACCAGGGGCGCGACAAGGACCGGGCCTCGATCCCGGCGACGACGTTCCGCGCAATGTACGGCCAGCAGGAGTACGGCAACTTCGTCTTCCAGGTCGCCGACGCCGGCGAGGTCGGCGCCGCCAAGGACAAGGTGATCGCCACGTTGGCGAAGCTCCACCGCTTCGACCCGACCGACGCCGAGGCGGTGCGGATGTGGGACGTCACCGAGAACGAGAAGTTCATGCACACGTTCATGCTCGGGTTCCGCATCTTCCTCGGCGTGATGGGGGTGCTGACGCTGGTGGTCGGCGGGATCGGCGTCTCGAACATCATGAACGTCGTCGTCGAGGAGCGCACCAAGGAGATCGGGGTCAAGATGGCGCTCGGCGCCAGGCAGCGGATGATCGTCACACAGTTCGTGTTCGAGACCCTGCTGCTGACCGTGATCGGCGGCGCGGTCGGATTCGCGATCTCGTGGGCGATCTGCGCGGTCTTCCCGGCCAAGTTCGACGAGTTCGTCGGGACGCCGGCGATCTCCCTCCAGGTGGGGGCCCTCACGGCCGGGCTCCTCGGGCTGATCGGCTTCCTCGCGGGGTACTTCCCGGCGCGCTCCGCGGCGCGCCTCAACCCGGTCGAGGCGTTGAGGCTGTAGCGATGGCCGCCCTTTCCCTCATCGTCCGCCTCTTCCGCGGCGCCGCCAAGATCCAGAGGAAGCGCATGATCCTGACGGTGACCGCGATCGCCTGGGGCACCGTCGCGATCATCCTCCTGCTCTCGTTCGGGGAGGGGCTCAAGCGCAGCCTGGCGGCCGGCAGGCGCGGCCTCGGCGAGAACATCGTGATCATCTGGATGGGGGAGACGGAAAAAGCCTACGCCGGGCTTCCCGCCGGCCGGCCGATCCGCCTCGTGCCGGAGGACGTCGACCTCGTGCTCGCCGGCGTCCCGGAGATCGCCTCGGCCGCGGGCGAGATGCACAACTGGAACGTGCAGCTCGTCAACGGGCGCACGGCGCTGAACAAGCGCGTGGTCGGCGTGCACCCGGCGTACGAGGAGCTGCGGACAACCTATCCCCGGGCGGGCGGCCGCTACATCGACGAGCTGGACCAGAAGCTGAAGCGGCGGGTGGTGTTCCTGGGCGACGAGCTCGCCAAGGCCCTGTTCGGCGCCGGCGACCCGGTGGGGCAGACGCTGCTCGTCGCCGACACGCCGTTCACCGTGATCGGCGTCCTGCAGAAGAAGAAGCAAATGGGGATGTACGGCGGGCCCGACGCCGACCGCGCCACGATCCCGCTCTCGACGTTCGAGGCGATGTTCGGTCGCCGGACGCTCTCGAACCTCGTCTACCAGCCGACCAGGAACGCACTCGCCCCGGTGGCCAAACGCCACCTCATGGAGGTCCTCGGCGCGAAGTACCGCTTCGACCCGGCCGACACCCGGGCGCTCCAGTTCTGGGACACGATCAGGGACGCCAAGATGATGAACGCCATCATGATCGGTCTCGAGGCGTTCCTCGGCGGGATCGGCGCGCTCACCCTGATCATCGGCGGCGTCGGCGTCGCCAACATCATGTTCGCGACGGTGACGCACCGGACGCGCGAGATCGGCGTCCAGATGGCCCTCGGCGCCCGCCGCCTCTACATCACGGGCTCGATCGTCCTCGAGTCGCTCGCCCTGACGTTCGCCGGCGGCGTCGCCGGCATCGGCGTGGGGGTGGCCATCGTGCAGGTCCTCGCCGCGGTGCAGGCGCACGCCAAGAGCGAGGCGATGGAGATCCTCGGCACGCCGACGATCTCGCTCCCGATCGCGGTCGCGACGGTGACGCTGCTGGGCCTGATCGGGATGCTCGCGGGGTACTTCCCGGCGCGGCGCGCGGTCTCCATACAGCCGGCCGAGGCGCTGCGCTTCGAGTGAGGGGGTCGCCATGTTCGGCAACGGAACCAACGGGAAGAACGGCAAGGACAAGCCCAACGGCGCCGCCGACGGCGCGATCATCGCCCTGGCGGGGGTCCGCAAGGTCTACGACACCGGGGCCGTGAAGGTCGAGGCGCTGCGCAAGGTGGACCTCGCGATCAAGCGCAACGAGTTCGTCGCGATCGTCGGGCCGTCCGGCTCCGGCAAGTCCACGCTGATGAACATCATCGGTTGCCTGGACACCGCCACCGAGGGGTCCTACTGCCTGCGCGGCGAGGAGGTGGCGGGGATGTCGATCGACCGCCTCGCGGACATCCGCAACCGCCGCATCGGGTTCGTCTTCCAGAACTTCAACCTGCTGCCGCAGCTCACCGCCTACGAGAACGTCGAGATGCCGCTGCTGTTCAAGGGCGCGCCCGCGAGGGAGCGACGCGAGCGCGTCGAGACGCTGCTCGGCGAGGTGGGTCTCGCCGACCGGATGCAGCACCGGCCGGTCGAGCTCTCGGGCGGTCAGATGCAGCGCGTGGCGATCGCCCGCGCCCTGGCGTGCGAGCCGGACATCATCCTCGCCGACGAGCCCACCGGCAACCTCGACTCCGCCGCCGGCGGCGACATCATCGGGAAGTTCGAGGAGCTCTGGGCCAAAGGCCACACCCTCGTGCTCATCACGCACGACGCCGCGATCGCGCGGCGGACGCGCCGGGTCGTCCGCGTCCAGGACGGCGCCGTCGTGAGCGACGAAGCGGTGGCGTGAGCCGCCCGGAGGCCTGACCTCTCCCCTCGGTGAGGCACACGAGGAGGGGCGGCGCTCACCTTGAGGACCGGGTCGCGGTCTCGATCCCGCGGCCGAGTTCACAACCTCTCGAGCTTGACACGCTGATCTTCAGAGCCCAGGCTGATGTGCAGACGCAGCACAGCTCGCACGCGGCGCGCACTGAACCGGACGGAGGAGGAGCGCCCCACGAGACGAGCGGACATGTTCACCGTGCCCTGGCAGGTGACGAGACGAACGACGTGGAGATGGTGCGGATCCCACAAGACCAACCGACGGGTGAAAGCTTCACCGTCGAGGTTCGGCCCACCGCCATCGATGCCAAGGCGGTGTCGGCCCTGGATGCCGGGTCGAATCAGGAGTTCGCACTCGACGTCTGCTTCGTCCAGTAGGGGAGGCGTGATGACGATCTCGAAGGCCTGCAGAGGCGCCAGGTGGGTTGGGGTTCTGCTAGGGGTGACGGTGGCCACGGCTATCCGGCTGTGTGCCGAGACGGTGGTGCTGCCGGTGGTCGCGCGCGGCCTCCCGGGGCTCAACGGCAGCTTCTGGGACAGCGAAGTGCGGATCTCGGGGCCCAACCTCCTCTCGCCAGGCCGGATCAAGCGCTTATGGGTCGCCCTGCCCGGAGGCGGGTTTGTCGACGATCCCGCAGCAGCTCCAGGATGGCAGTTCCCTACGATCGCATGTCCAGGATTTTGCTTCTACGCTGGCATCGTTGTGTTGACCGGCGACCAACTCCTTCAGGGCGTGGATGCCTCGAAAGGAGCAGTTGCGCTCGAGATCGAGGGAACAGGAAACCACGTCTTCCTCCACAACTCGAACACGTTGGGCCAGCCACGGCTGCCTCAGGATGCTGAAGGGCCCGCCTGTTGTCTACCCGGCAACGGCCAACTCATCCGCGGCCTCACCGAGTCGCTGGTCGGCCAAGGCTTCATTCCGTGGATCACCGCGGGCCGCTCGCCGTACCGGGTCAGCGTCGGGCTCATCAACCCGACCGGTGTCGCACGGAGTTTCGGGGTTACGGTCGTGCTGCTCACTCCATTCGCCGGCTCTGCCGGCACCTACTGGTTAGGAAACCAGTACCAGTACGGCACGCCAATGCCGACGCTGACCATCGATCTCCAACCGTGGGGGTTCCGTCAGGTCGACGACCTGGCCTCGGTGTTGCTGCCGGAGTGCCCGTCATGCACATGGCAGGACCGGGTCACGCCGGCAGCGATTTACCTGGTCGACAACGACAACGCCGGGTTGCCGTTCTACGCCTATGCCTCGGTGATCTGGACACCGCTCAACGACCCGGAGTTCGTCGCGGCCGAGCCCTACGCACAGTAGTGTAAGGTCCGGCGAAGTCGACAAACGCCGCTTCCTTCCGGCCTCCGGGCTCCCAGCGGCCGGCGACGAGGCGGTCGCGAGCGCTACTGCGGCTTGACGCCGACGTAGGAGCCGGCGGCGTTGACCGTGTACCAGACCTCGTCCGGCTTGCGGGAGAACGCGCGGCCGAAGTACTCCTCGGCCTTGGCGCGGTCGCCGTGGAGGTTGTACCAGGCGCCGACCTCGGAGAGGTTGCCCTCGTCCTTGGGGTCGAGCGCCAGCGCCTTCTCGAACGCCGCCTTGGCCTTGTCCCACTCCTTGGCCTCGACGTAGACGCGGCCGAGGCGCATGAAGTCGTCCTTCTTGACCTTGCCGGCGAACACGCGGTCGAAGATCGCCTGCCCCTGCGCCTTGTCGCCGGACAGGTAGTAGACGCGGCCGACCGCGATGTTCTCCCAGCTCCCCTTGCCCGCCTGCTTGGCGGCGGCGGCGAGCAGGCCGGCGGCGGCGTCCTTCGGGCTCTGGCCCGCGTACATGCCCTTCTCCACCTTGCTGCCCGGCGCCGAGGCCGCCACTCCGACCACCACGCCGAGGACGAAGACCGCCAACGCCAGCGCCACGTGCTTGCCGTTCATTGTCGCCTCCCGATGCAACGAATATAGACGGAGTCTCGCTTGCCGGCAAGCGGAGGCGAGCGCTCCCGGCGTGCCGGGAGCGCTCGGTGGTACCCGTCGCGAGCGGTGCGGTTACCGGCGCCGGTCGTTGTGCTTGAGGCGCCAGATGCCGTGCGAGAGCCGGTTCTGCTGGCGGTTGACGAGGCCCCGCTCGCCCGGCGTCAGGACGCCCCCGTTCGCCCGCCGCATGGCGCCGACCTCGCGGTTGAGGCCGACCTCGCGCCGCTCGAGGCGCACGGCCTCGCGCGCCGTGAGCTGGCCGCTGGCGATCCCCTGCGCGATGCGCCCCTGCTGCACCCCTTCGCGCCGAGCGATCCTCCCGGAGGCGCTCGCGGCGCCGGCCGTCGCGGCCGCCGCGATCACCGCCGCCCCGATCGTGATTGCGATTTTGGTCCGTCTCATGGTTGCCTCCCTTCGCGGTGAAAGACGGCGGCGCCGCGGCCGCGTTGACCGGCGCCCCGCCCGGGCCGGAGCCCGGGGCGACGCGCGACACCGGCCGACGCCCGGACAGGACGGAGCGTCCGCGCGGGCGGTCGCCCGCGCTTGCGTCGCGGCGCCCGCTCAGGTAGTGATGGGGCGAGGGCGTACGCGGGAGGTGGCCGATGAAGTCGCTGACTCGATACCTGACCATGGACGTGCCGGCGCGGATGGAGTTCGTCAACATCACGGAGGACGTGGCCGCGGCGGTGCGCGCGAGCGGCGTGCAGGAGGGGCTGTGCCTCGTCAACGCCATGCACATCACGGCGTCGGTGTTCATCAACGACGACGAGCCCGGCCTGCACGAGGACTACAAGCGCTGGCTCGAGCGGCTGGCGCCGTACGACCCGTCGCCCGAGACCTACCACCACAACCGCAGCGGCGAGGACAACGGCGATGCCCATCACAAGCGCCAGGTGATGGGGCGCGAGGTGGTCGTCGCGATCACCCGCGGGAAGCTCGACTTCGGTCCCTGGGAGCGGATCTTCTACGGCGAGTTCGACGGCCGCCGGCCGAAGCGCGTGCTGGTCAAGGTGATCGGGGAGTGAGGCGCCCTCAGCCCTTGGCGGCGGCCGCCTTCTGTGCCGCCATGAACGCCAGGTAGCGGCGCTTGTTCTCGAGCGCCTCGCCCTTGAGCGCCGCGGCGTCGCCGGAGAGCAGGCGCGCGACCGGGTGGCCGCCGCCGAAGTGCTCGCGCACGATCTCGCCGACGTCCTCGACGCGGACGCGCGAGTACCACACCCCCTCGGGGTAGACGACCATGTTCGGCCCGCGCTCGCACAGGCCGAGCGAGCCGCTGGTCGTGATCTGGACCTCGTCGCCGAGGCCCGCCTTGCCGACCTCGGCGCGCAGCGCGTCGAGCACCTTGGCGCTGCCGTTGGCGCCGCAGCACGGCTGCCCCTCGGGTTTCTCCTGGGTGCAGATATAGACGTGGTACCGGAACGGCTCCATCGCGCACCTCCAAGGCGACGATCTTCGCACGTCCCGGCGCGAGGGGGCCCTGTCTTGACTTCCCGCGCGGTCCTGCGGGTACACTGGCGGCAGCAAACCGCTGTTCGGGGGGCCAATGAACCGCTCGTTCCCGACGCTCGCACTGACGCTGCTCGCCACGACGCTGCCGCTGCTGTCGGCGTGCAGCTCCGACAGCGCCGCCACCGTCTCGGACGCGATCGTGGACGGCGCCAACCGGCTCAAGGGTTCGGGCCAGACGCAGACCACGGTCCGCATTCAGCTCGCGACCGGGATCCCATACGTGCTCGTCGTCTATCCGCCGTTCC
Source organism: Acidobacteriota bacterium (assembly GCA_004298115.1). Classification (GTDB taxonomy): domain Bacteria; phylum Acidobacteriota; class Thermoanaerobaculia; order Thermoanaerobaculales; family Thermoanaerobaculaceae; genus RBG-13-68-16. The sequence goes on along the minus strand of SCRJ01000016.1, from coordinate 4,072 downwards.
GCAGCGCCGAGGACGAGAAGTTCCTCGAGACGATCGCCCCCGCCGCGCTGGAGATGAGCCACGCGGGGGCGGCGATCTCCCCCAAGTCGGAGGGGCTCCTCAATACGCTGGTGGTCTGGCAGAAGGGGAAGCTCGCGACGTTCAGCGGCGGGTTCCGTTCCGCGGCCGAGGCGAAGCAGGCGCTCGGGGTGGCCAAACCGGGCGGCGGCGCGGCCGAGATCACCCTGACGCGCATCGGCGGGTCGGTCTACATCACGGCGATCAGGTAGGCGGCGCCCCCGGCCGGGGCGTCCGCCCGGGCTCCGGCCGCGACACGCGGGCGCGCGCCACCAGCCAGGCGAGGAAACCGGGGGTGTGCCGCGCGAGCAGCACCGCGACCTTGCCGTGCGCCGTCACGACGAGCTCCCGGCGCCGGCGGACGATGGCGCCCGCGATCTTGCGCGCCGCCGTCGCAGCCGGCATGCGCAGCCATGCGGGGACCGGCTCGCGCGCGCCGGGGTGGAGCACCCCGCGGTTGTCCACGCGGCGGATCTCGGAATCCACGAACCCGGGGGTGACGAGGACGACCGCGACGCCGCGCGGCGCCAGCTCGCCGCGCAGCGCGACGGCGAACGCCCGCACCGCGGCCTTGCTCATCGCATACGGCGAGCTACCCGGCGCCGAGAGATACCCGGCGACGCTGCCGACGATCGCCAGCGTGCCGCCGGTGCGGCTCAGCTCGGCGAGGGTGGCCGAGGCGGTGCGCAGCACGCCGAAGACGTTCGTCTCGAACTGCCGCCGGTAATCGTCGAGCGCGAGGTCGGCGAAGCGGCCGGCCACCCCGAACCCGGCGTTGGCGACGACGATGTCGAGCCGTCCGAACTCGGCCACCGCGGCGGCCGTCGCCCGCTCGAGGTCGCCGTCGCTGGTCACGTCGCACGGGATCGCGAGCGCGCGCCCCCCGGCGGCGGTCAGCTCGGCGGCGAGCGCCTCGATCCGGTCGGCTCGCCGCGCGAGCAGCGCCACCGCCGCGCCCTGGCGGGCGAACTCGCGGGCGAGCGCCGCCCCGATCCCGGACGATGCGCCGGTGACGAGCGCCACCTTGCCGGTGAGGCGAGCCATCGTCGTCCTAGTCGGCGTCGTGCTGGATCACGCGCAGCAGCGCCTGCTGACAGACCTTGCAGAACGGCTTGGCGCCCCTGCTGAACATGATGCAGTCGAGCATCGGCCGGTACAGCCCGGTCGAGGCGTACCCCGCCCCCTCGAACGCGCCGACCTGGCCGACGAACCGCGACTTGGCGAGGTAGGCGTCCACCTTGGCGGCGTTCTCGCGCGACAGGCGCTCCGACTCGTCCTGCATCGCCTCGACCTCGGCGCGCGGCGCCCCGGCGCGCTTGGCGGCCGCGATCTTGGCGTTGAGGGCCTCGCGGACCTTCTGGTACGCGGTGTCGATGACGTCGTACCCGGCCTTCTCCCACGGGGTCGGGATCGGCGTCCCCGGCGTCACCAGCGCTCCCCACTTGAGCCGGGCCGGGTCGAGCAGCGCGGTGATGTTGGGCGCGTCGGGTTCGACCCCCTTCGGGTAGAATTCGCTGTACGCCACCGACGAGGTGTAGTACTCGTCCGCGAGACCGGCGAACGAGTGCCCGAACTCGTGCAGGAACACGTAGCTCGACCACTGGTTGTCGGCGGTGAAGGTGCAGTAGAGGTTGTAGATCCCGCCGCCGCCGTAGCGCGCCGAGTTGACCATGATCATGAGCGCGTCGTACGGCACGTGCGCCGCGAGGTCGCGCACGCGGCAGTTGTCCTCGGTCAGCAGGTAGCGCTCCGAGCCGAGCGAGTCGAAGCTGGCACCGAGCGCGGTGTTGCGGTGGACGCCCCAGCTCGGCTCGGAGGCGCCGCTCTCCTGCGACGGCGTGAAGACGCCGTATATGTTGAACTTCCCCTTGTGGCTGGCGTACGGCTCCTGGGTGAAGAAGAGCTTGACGAAGCGGGCGAGGTCGGCGCGGAACTTCTTCTCCTCGGCCGCGGTGTACCCCTCGGCGAGGACCGCGATGTCGACGGCGGCGTGCGGGTCGCCGCCGTGCGCCGCCTCGATCACGGTGGCGCCGGCGTCGAGCGGCGCGCGGACGACCGCGGTCGAGGCGGGGTCGATCTCGGTGGCGAAGATCTCGCGCAGGCCGCCGCCTCGCTGCCGCACCGCGATCGCGAAGCGCACCGGCTTGTTCGGGCAGGGGACGAGGACGGACTCGTGGAACGTGCGCCGCACGCCCTTTTCGGCCGCGGCGGTGGTGCGGTACTCGCCGAAGTACGTGTCGTACCCCTTGGAGAAGAGCAACACGCCGGAGACGGGGTCGGTCACGGTCGCGAGGTAGCGGCCGACCCCGAACGTGTCGGTGAGGTGGCGCTCGCTGCCGGCCCAGGTCCCCTGGCGCAGCACGCGGTCGAGGGTCACGACCTCCTCGGCCGCGTTGCCGGTGTGGTAGGTGTCGACGCGCAGCGTGGCGTCGTTGAAGACGTCGGCGAACGAGACGGGCTGCACGGGGGTGAGCGGCGCCGCGAACGCCGCGGCCGCGAGGACGGCGAGATGGATCATCGGACCCTCCGCCCTCATGGTAGCCGAGGCGGGAGGGGTCGGGCGCCTTACCTCCCGTCGCCGGGCTCGGCGCTCGGGTACCTGGTCGCGACGTAGTCCTCGACGAGAGCGGTGAACGCGACCGCGAGCTCGTCGTAGCTGCCCTTGAGCGTGGTGAACTTCTCCCCGTCCACGAACACCGGGCACGACGGCGCTTCGCCGGTGCCGGGCAACGAGATGCCGATGTTGGCGGCGCGCGACTCGCCGGGACCGTTGACGACGCACCCCATCACCGCCAGGCGCATCGTCTCGACCCCGGCGTGGCGGCGCTTCCACTCCGGCATCCGCTCGCGCACGTACCCCTCGATGCGCTCGGCGAGCGCCTGGAACGTCGTGCTCGTGGTGCGGCCGCACCCCGGGCACGAGGTCACCGACGGGGCGAACGAGCGCAGGCCGAGCGCCTGCAGCAGCTCGCACGCGGCGATCACCTCGTCGCGGCGGTCGCCGCCGGGGCGGGGTGTGAGCGACACGCGGATGGTGTCGCCGATCCCCTCGTGCAGCAGGATGCCGATCGCCGAAGCCGACCAGACCAGACCCTTGATTCCCATCCCCGCCTCCGTGAGGCCGAGGTGGAGCGGCTGCTCGGTGCGGGCCGCGAGGTCGCGGTAGACGGCGATCAGCTCCGCCGGCTGCGAGAGCTTGCACGAGATCACGATCCGGTCGGCGCCGAGGCCCGAGGCGAGCGCGAGGTCGGTCGACGAGAGCGCCGAGATCACCATGCACTCGTTGATCACCTCGCCGGAGCTGCGGCCGAGGCCGCGGTCGGCGTTCTCCGCCATCTTGGCCGCGACCAGTTCCGCGTTGAGCGAGCCGGCGTTGACGCCGATGCGCACCGGCTTGCCGTTGTCGGCGGCGATCCGGCAGATCGTCGCGAACTGCTCGTCGCGCTTGGCGCCGTGGCCGACGTTGCCGGGGTTGATGCGGTACTTGGCCAGCGCCCGCGCGCACGCCGGGAAGTCGCGCAGCAGGGTGTGGCCGTTGTAGTGGAAGTCGCCGATCAAGGGGACGGCGCAGCCGGCGTCGTCGAGGCGGGCGCGGATCTCGGGCACCGCCGCCGCCGCCTCCGGCAGGTTGACGGTGACTCGGACCAGCTCCGAGCCGGCGAGGGCGAGCTCGAGCACCTGCCTGGTCGTGGCCGCCACGTCGGCGGTGTCGGTGGAGGTCATCGACTGCACGACTACCGGCGCCCCGCCCCCGATCTGGACGGTCCCGACGGTCACCGCATGGGTCCGACGACGCGCGCTCTGGTCCATTCGCAGTGCTGCCTCCCACTACCCGCAACGGTACAGGCCCGCGAAAGAGTCCGTCAACACGCCCCCCGCCCCGCGGTTGTCTCGATGTGTGGGGCGTGATGGGATGAGTAGGTCGGTCTCCTTCGAACGGCGTGACTAGAGTGTCCGCCAAGAGGTGTACGGGCTCGAGGCCCAGGAAAGGAGACCGACCATGGAGAATTGTGGC
>SCRJ01000145.1 GCA_004298115.1 Acidobacteriota bacterium | reverse complement strand
CACCCCGAGGTGGAGTTCGGACGCGCGCGCCTTGCCCGTCTCGTCCAGGTGGTGTTCGACGGCGCCGTTTCCGGCCCGGCAAAGGAGTCTTCGCGATGAGAACGATGCTCAAGGCGGCAACCGCAACCCTGACCCTGGCGCTGGCCGTATCCGGCTGCTCGAAGAGCGGCGAGGGCAAGGACGCGGTCGGCGGCAAACCGGCGGTGGCGGTGGAGGTCGCGAGCGTCGCGCCCACGACCCTGACCCAGGCGATCGACGTCGTCGGGACGCTCGAGCCCAAGTACTTCGCCGACGTGAAGTCGGAGTTCACGGCCGTCGTCACCGAGGTGTACGTGACGCAGTGGGTGCACGTCGACAAGGGTGCGCCGCTGGCGCGGCTCGACACGCGCGATGCGGACGCTGCGCGCCGCGCCACGACCGCGATGGCGCTGCAGGCCGACGTGGCCGCGACGCGGGCCAACCGCGAGCTGGAGCGCGCGGTGAAGCTCAAGGATCACGGCCTCCTCACCCAGCAGGCCCTCGACGACGCCCGCTCCGCGGCCGAAGTGGCGGCGGCGGCCGCGCAGGCGGCGGCGGCGGAGCTGACGGCGGCCGAGACCCGCCTCGCCAAGGCGGTGATTCGGGCCCCGATGGCGGGGACCGTGGCGCTGCGGTCGGTCAACATCGGCGACCGGGTGGAGAACATGGGCAGCGGCGATCCGATGTTCCGCATCGTCGACAACCGCGTGCTCGACCTCACGGTGAGCGTGCCCTCGGCCCGCTCCGCCGCGGTCGCGGTCGGGCAGAAACTCGACTTCACCGTCGACGCCTATCCGGGGAAGACGTTCTCCGGCCGCGTGTCGCACATCAACCCCGCCGCCGACGCCGCCAGCCGCACGGTCAGGCTGATGGTCGAGGTCCCGAACGAAGGCGGCGAGCTGCGCGGCGGGACGTTCGTCAAGGGCCGTATCGCGACGGGAGAGCGCACCGGCGTGCTGCAGATCCCGCGCGCCGCGCTCCTGTCGTGGGACGTCGAGCACGGCACGGGCGAGGTGTTCGTCGTCGACGGCGACGTCGCCCAGCGCCGCACCGTCAAGACCGGCGAGACCACGGCCGACAACGTGGAGGTCGTCGAGGGGCTCGCCGCCGGCGAGAAGGTCATCGTCCGCGGCGGCTTCAACCTGCGGCCCGGCGACCGGGTGCAGGTCGCGGCGCTGCAGGGGGCGTAGGCCATGTTCCTCTCCAACCTCTCGATCAAGCGGCCCGTCCTCGCCACCGTGATGATCCTCGCGCTCGTGACGCTCGGCGTGTTCTCGTTCCGCCGGCTCGCGATCGACATGATGCCCGACGTCGAGATCCCGGTGCTTTCGATCACGACCGAGTTCCCCGGCGCGTCGCCCGAGACCGTCGAGCGCGAGGTCACCAAACGCATCGAGGAGGCCGTCAACCCGATCTCCGGCGTCAAGCACGTGCAGTCGGTCTCGCGCGAGGGCCTCTCGAGCGTCATCGTCGAGTTCCAGCTCGAGGTCAAGATCAACGACGTCTCGCAGGAGGCGCGCGCCAAGATCAACGCGATCCGGCGCGAGTTGCCGGAGGGGATGAAGGAGCCGGTCATCCAGAAGTTCGACTTCGGCGCGATGCCGGTCATTTCCCTCGCGGTGCGCTCGAAGGTGCTCAACCCGCGCGACCTGACCACCCTGGCCGACCGCAAGATCAAGCGCCGCCTCGAGAGCGTCCCGGGCGTCGCCAAGGCCAAGCTCGTCGGGGCGTCCAAGCGCGAGGTGGCCGTCCACCTCGACCCCGCGCGGCTCGACGCCCTCGGCATGGGCGTCGACGAGGTCGTGGCCGGCCTGCGTTCGGAGAACGTCAACACGCCCCTCGGCCGGCTCAACCGGGGCGGCACCGAGATGCCGCTGCGGGTGTCGGGGAAACCCGCCAACGTGGATGCGTACCCGGCGATGGTGATCGCCCGCCGCGGCGGTCAGCCGATCACCCTCGGCGAGGTCGCGACCGTGGCGGATACCGTCGAGGAACAGCGCTCGCTCGCGCTGATCAACGGCGAACCGGCGGTCGCCATCGACATCACCAAGCAGACGAAGGCCAACACCGTGGCGGTGGTGGACGCGGTGAAGAAGACGGTCGCCGAGCTCGCACCCGAGCTGCCGGCGGGGACCGAAATCCAGATCGTGCGCGACAGCTCGGTGTTCATTCGCGACTCCGTGCGGGACGTCCAAAGCACCCTCGTGCTCGGCGGCCTCCTGACGATCGTCATCGTCTTCTGCTTCCTGAACTCGTGGCGCTCCACGGTGATCACCGGCCTGACGCTGCCGATCTCCGTGATCTCCTCGTTCATCGTCATGTACTTCCTCAATATGACGCTCAACACATTGACGCTGATGGCCCTCTCGCTCGCGATCGGCCTCCTCATCGACGACGCGATCGTCGTGCGGGAGAACATCGTCCGCCACCTCGAGCACGGCGAGGACCATTTCACCGCCGCCCGCAACGGCACCAGCGAGATCGGCCTCGCGGTGCTGGCGACCTCGATGTCGATCATCGCGGTGTTCGTCCCGGTCGCGTTCATGAAGGGGATCATCGGCCGCTTCTTCTTCCAGTTCGGCCTCACGGTGGCGTTCGCCGTGCTCGTGTCGCTGTTCGTCTCGTTCACGCTCGACCCGATGCTCTCGTCGCGCTGGTTCGACCCCGACATCGAGCGCAAGGGCGCGCGCAACTTCCTGCAGCGCTGGCTCGACGGCTTCAACGGGGCGTTCGAGCGCACCGCGGACCGCTACAAGGGCGTGGTCGGCTGGTCGTTGGACCACCGCGGGCTGGTGATCGGCCTGGCCACCCTCGCCTTCGCGGCCGGCCTCGCGGTGTTCGCGGTCCTGCAGTCCGAGTTCATGACGCCGATGGACCAGGGTGAGTTCGTCGTCCGCTTCAAGAGCGCCCCCGGCTCCTCGATCGTCGAGACCCGCTCCCGCCTCGATGAGGTGCTCAAGGCCCTCGCCGAGCGCAAGGAGGTCGTGTACACCTACGCCTCGATCGGCGCCGGCGACGCGGACACCGTCCGCGACGCCATGGTCTTCGTCAAGCTCGTCGACCGCAGCGAGCGCAAGGCGGGCATGAAGCAGTTCCTCAGCGAGGAGCGCACGCGCCTCGAGCGGATCCCGGGCATCGAGCTGTCGGTGCAGGAGGACCCCGACGCGTTTCAGAAGCCGCTGCAGATCGCCGTGCGCGGCGACGACATCCCGACGCTCAAGCGCTACGCCGGCGAGATCAAGAAGGAGCTGTACACGGTGCCCGGAATCGTGGACCTCGAGGCGACGATGGAGCAGGACCTGCCGGAGTACCGCCTGACGGTGGACCGGCAGCGGGCGGCCGCGACCGGCCTGGGCACCAGCGCCGTGGCGAGCACGGTCGGCGTCCTGGTCGGGGGCGAAGCGGTCTCGACCTACGAGGACGAAACCGGCGAAGCGGTGGACGTGCGGTTGCGCCTGCCGGCCTCGCTGCGGCAGGACGTCGCCCAGGTCGGCGACCTGAGGATCTCGGTCCCGGGTAAGACCGGCCCGGCGCTCGTGCCGCTCGCCGACCTCGTCACCTTCACGCGCGCGGTGTCGCCCGCGGAGATCAGCCGGCGCGACCTCACCCGCCAGGTCGTGATCGACGCCAACCTCGACAACCTGCCGCTCGGCACGGCGGGCGAGAAGGCAATGGACGTCGCCGGCCGCGTCAAGCTGGCCCCCGGTTACAAGCTCGTCATGCAGGGCGACACCGAGATGATGGTGGAGTCGTTCGGCTACATGGGCGAGGCGTTGTTCCTCGCGATCATCTTCGTGTACTTGATCCTCGCCGCGCAGTTCGAGTCGTTCATCGACCCGCTCGCGATCATGCTGTCGCTGCCGCTCGCGGTCGTCGGCATGGCCGGGATGCTGCTGATCACCGGCGACACGATCAGCATCATGTCGCTCATCGGCCTCATCATGCTGATGGGCCTGGTGACCAAGAACGCGATCCTGCTCGTGGACTTCACCAAGGTGCTGCGCGGCCGCGGCATGGGGCGGCGCGAGGCGCTGATCACCGCCGGGCGCACGCGGTTGCGCCCGATCATGATGACCACCTCGGCGATGATCTTCGGCATGCTGCCGCTGTTCTTCGCCCTCGGCAAGGGCGCCGAGTTCCGCGCCCCGATGGCGCGCGCGGTGGTCGGCGGCCTCATCACCTCGACGCTGCTCACCCTGGTCGTCGTGCCGGTCGTCTACTCGCTGCTCGACGACGTCGCCGAGTGGCTGCACCGCCGCATGGCGGGCGCGAAGGCCGAGGTGCGCGCGGTCGCCGCCGCGGTTCTCGCCGTCGCGGTCATCGGCGCCCTGGTCGCTTCCCCCGCCCTCGCCCAGACCGCGCAGACGGCCGCGGGCCCGATAGGTGAAGCGCTCACCAGCGGACCACGGACCACGGACAACGGACCACGGGTTCTCACCCTGGACCAGGCGCTGACCGTCGCGGCCGCCAAGAACTACGACGTCAAGAAGGCCCAGGAGTACCGCACCTACCTCGAGGCGCGCTACGTCCAGGAGCGGGCAGCGGCGTTCCCGCACCTGGCGCTCAACGGCGCCGCGGTCCGCAACTACGACGCCAGCCAGCAGGACTTCTACAAGGGGTTCCCGCCGGAGTTCCAGGCCCTGATCGCGTTCCAGCAGGACGTCCGCTCGGCCTCGGTGTCGCTGAACCAGGCGCTGTTCACCTGGGGCCAGGTCGGCGCCGCGATCCGCGGCGCCAAGTGGGCGCTCGCCACCGGGGACGACCAGCTGCGGCGCTTCCAGCAGGCCGTGCGGCGGGACGTCACGGCGGCGTTCTACGACGTGCTGCTCGCCAGGGAGTTCGTCGCGATTACGGAGCAGACCGTGGAGCAACGGCAGCGCCACCTCGACGAGACGAAGAAGCGGTACGCGCTCGGCACGGCGACCGACTACGACGTCCTCGCCGCCGAGGTCGCGCTCGCCAACTCCAGGCCGGACGCGATCAACGCCGCGAACCAGGTCAGGACGGCGAGGCAGCGCCTCGGATTCCTGCTCGCCGAGGCGGGGGAGGTGGATGCCAGCGGCACGTTGGCGATCGCGGTGGCCCCGCCGTCGAGGTACGAGGAGGTCCTGGCGTCGGCCCTGGCGCACCGGCCCGAGCTGGCCGAGAGCGAGAACATGCGGCGGGTGCGGCTGGAGCTCGTGAAGATCAACGGCGCCGGCGACCGGCCGCGGCTCGACCTGCAGGCGGCCTACGGCGTCAAGGGCCTCACGATCATGGACCAGAGCTCGCGCGGCAGGACGTGGAGCGCCGGCCTCGTGCTCTCCTTCCCGTTCTTCGACGGGCTGAAGACCCGCGCCCAGGTGGCGCAGGCGCGCAGCGACGTCAGGACCAGCGAGCTCGCCGAGGCGCAGCTGCGCGACAGCATCGCGCTCGAGGTGCGCGTCGCGGTGGACGCGGCGGCCCGGTCGGCCGAGATCGTGCGGGCGCTCTCGAGTACGGTGGCGCAGGCCGAGAAGCTGTTCACCATGGCCGAGTTCGGGTACCAGTACGGCGTCAAGACCAGGCTCGAGGTGGACGACGCGCAGCTCAATTTGAGGAGCGCGCGGGGCAACCTCGCGAGCGCCGAGCGCGACTATCGGGTCGCTCTCACCAACCTCGAGTGGGTGGCTGGCACCCTGGGGGAGAGCCCCGCGTCCTGACGCGGCGTCGCCTGGGGCGCCGCCGATAGCGGACCACTTTTCCGGGCGGGGGGCCGCGGCCGCTCCACCCAACCGCGCGGCCGCTCTTGCCCCCCGAGCCCCCCGCGAGCCGCGGCGGAGCCGCGTCTCGCCCGGCGTTGCCCTTCGGCGGCTCGCATGCTCATGTGGCCTCCGGCCACACTCCGCGGCGGCCGCCTCGGGCGCCTTGCCAGGGGCCGGGCATCACACTTTGATTAGCGTCCGGCAGCGCTGGTTCGCCGGCCGAACGATATTGGTACCCCCTGGTCAGGCCGCCGGCAGCAAAGTGTGATCACCGGCCCCTACCACTCTCGGCGGCGCGGCTACACGCCCCAAGCTCGGAGGCCCTGCCTAACGTTTAGCTGGTCGCCTTCGAGCGAGGCGCTCGAGGCTGCGCGGCCTGCGGCCGGCGCAGCCGGTTCGGACCACGACCCACGATGCACGATCCACGTCGTCGCTTCTCCGGTGCCCGGACCACGGGCCACGGACCACGCCTTTCCGGCCCCCGCCCTCTGCCTCCGGTACACTTGCCGCGTGGGCTGGGTGGGGTTCCTCCTGGTCGGCCTCAAGCTGGGCACCGTCGGCTTCGGCGGCGGGCTCGCGGTTCTCTCGCTGATCCGCCGGGAGTTCGTGGAGCGGCGGCGTGTCCTCGACGACGCCGAGTTCGCCGAGGTCGCGGCGATGGCGCAGGCGCTCCCGGGGGCGGTGTCGGTCAACGCCCTCACGATCCTCGGGACCCGGTACGGAGGGTGGTGGTCGGGCTTCGTCGCGGGCTGGGCGTTCGTGTGGCCGTCGTTCCTCATGATGCTGACGTTCGCCGCCACCTACCCGGCGTTCCGTTACCTGCCGATGATGGACGCGGCGCTGGTTGGCATGGCGGCGGCGGTCGTGGCCCTGGTCGTGGGGACGGCCGTGGACCTGGCGCGCGCCGGTTCGATCCGCAAACGGCTCGACGTGATCGTCGCGGCCGGGGCGTTCGTGCTCGTGGCGCTGAACTGGGTCGGTGTGCTCGAAGCCGTCCTGCTCGCCGGTCTGACCGGCATCTTCGTCCAGGCCTCCGACCGGCGCCGGTGGGTGGCGGGCGTGGCACCCGCGTGGTTGCTGACGGCGCTCGTTCGCGGGGCGAGCCTCGGCACGATCGCCGCGCTGGCCGGCGTCTTCCTGCGCATCGGTGCGGCGACGTTCGGAGGCGGCTTCGTGATGATCCCGTTCATCGAGCAGGAGGTGGTGCTGCACCACGCCTGGCTGGCGCCACGGGAGTTTTCCGACGCGATCGCGTTGGGACAGATCACGCCGGGCCCGGTGGTGATCAGCGCCACCTTCATCGGCTACCGTGTCGCCGGCCTCCTTGGCGCCACGCTCGCCACCGGGATGGTGTTCCTGCCGCCGGGGTTGCTGGCGATGGCTGCCGGCCGTGCCCTCGGCCGGTTCGGGAAGAACCAGATCGTCGTCGGGTTCCTCGCCGGCGTGCGGCCGGCGGTCGTGGGCCTCCTCGCGAGCGCCGCGCTCGCCCTCGGGCGCTCCGGCCTTCCCAACGCCGCCGCCTGGGGGCTGGCGCTCGCCGGCATCCTCGTGCTGCTGCGCTGGCGGGTCCACCCGCTCGCCGTTCTGCTGTCGAGCGCGCTGCTGTACGCCGCGCTCGTCCACCTCCCGACGCTGCTCGTGCGCTGAAAGAAAAGCGTCCCCGCGTTGCCGCGGGGACGCGTTGGCCTTGCTGCCGTTTCAGATGAACAGCGGGGCGAGGACGAGGGTGATGGTGGAGAGCAGCTTGATCAGCACGTGCAGCGAGGGGCCGGCGGTGTCCTTGAAGGGGTCGCCGACGGTGTCGCCGACGACGG